>NZ_BAAHXT010000002.1:0-427192 GCF_054657935.1 Spirochaeta dissipatitropha
AAGCACGAGGAACGTGAGGGGAACGAACGCGGCTTGCGCAGCAAACGCGTGGTTCCACGGCTTGCCGAAGGCAAACGCGCAAACGAAGACAGACGAAGTCTGGCGGAGTATAGTGCGGCTCGCACATTGTGCGAACGCACGGATATCCATGGCCAGGCTTTTTTTGTGCCCTAACGACTACGAAGCTTCCGCAATGCGGAAGCGGAGTTAGTTGCCAGTCGCGATGCGGTGTAATCCTCACAAACTACTGCTTACCAAATATCATAGTATCTTCAGTATGTTTACAATATCGAGCTTTTTGCAAAATTACATTTTGCATGAGCATTCGCAAGATTATAAATTCTCAAGTTGTTTAGATAAAACAACTTGAGAATTCGCTACTGATGCGAGGAGGAAATTGCAAGTAATTTTGCAATTTCCTCTATTATTCAAAAATTTACCTTTTATCCATCTCTATCTGTGCTCACATGAATGAACTACTATCTATTTATCCATATTCTACTGCTGGCTCTGTCAAGAATTTGAAGCAAATCTGTAATTTAATAGAGTTTGCATAGTTTTCCTTGACAGCTCTTGGAAACGGGCATAATCTACAAGAAAAGCTTTTCGCAATGCTTTTCTTGTAGATTTTCATGCCGTAAAGGCAAAAGGAGTGAGTTATGAAAAGATTTGGTGTCGGGGCACTGCTGGTAGTCAAGGCAGTGTTGATTATTGCCGTGGTTTCTCTTGCAATGAGCTGTAATCGCGGAAGTAGGGATGCAGATGGTGAGCAGTCGCTGCGGGTAGGTATGGTAACAGATGCTGGTACCATTGATGACCGATCCTTCAATCAGGGAACTTGGGAAGGTATCCTTCGAGCAGCACAGGATTTTACTATTACTACCAGGTATCTGCAACCTTCGGGAACTACAGAAGCAGATTATGTGCGGGAAATTACCAATTTACGCGATGCTAATTTTCCATTGATTATTACTCCCGGATTCAAGTTTGAGACTGCTATCTATCAGATGCAGGATCGATACCCGGAGGTAAACTTCGTACTTATTGATGGCCAGCCTAACAATGGTATTTTTGATGAGAACTTTTCTTCAAAAGTCGGTGACAATACAGTGTCTATCTTCTTTGCCGAGCATGAATCAGGTTTTCTGGCAGCGGTAGCTGCTGCACTTGAAATCGGTGAAGGCGAGTTCGGTTTTATCGGCGGTATGGAAATTCCTCCTGTACAGAAGTTCAACTGGGGATTTCAGCAAGGTATTGCCTATGCCAATGAAAACCTTGGTACAAATATCCAGCTTGAAGCACGGAATGTAATCTACCAGGGAACATTCGATGATGTGGCTGCTGGACAGCAGATTGCTGCACAGATGTATGATCGTGGAATTGATGCAATTTTCTGTGCCGCCGGTGGGGTAGGCGTTGGTGCAATTAATGAAGCCAAGGCCCGGGCTGCTGATGGTGTCTGGATAATCGGTGTTGACGCCGATCAATACGAGCAGGGTGTGTATGCTGATGGGAAATCAGTTGTTATTACATCTGCTATGAAGGCTGTTGATGTTGCTGCCTATGACATGATCAAGGCGCAGATTGAAGGTAACTTTCCTGGTGGTCAGACCCTGATTTTTGATGCTGAAAACGACGGTATCGGAATTCCGGACGAGAATCCGAACCTGAGTGCTGCTACCGAACAGACTGTGTCCGAAGTATTGGCTCAAATGAAAGCCGGTCAGATCGTAGTTTCAGCTGAACGTGGAAATCTAATTCCATAATCAGCTGAGCAAGTAGATGTACGTAGGGTCGGCTGCCCAGCGCAGCCGGCTTTGCAGGGAGCTTGAATCATAATTCGAGCTCCCTGCAAAGCCAGGATCCTGGCCGTTCTGCAAACACGAATTAATATTCAAGGAGCTTCATATGGCATGGTATAACCCGGAGTTTATCAAGGTAATTCCAAAAACAGATCTGCATGTCCATCTGGATGGCAGTCTCAGGATTTCTACACTCATTGACCTCGCTGAAGAGGCTGGTGTGGAACTACCAGCTCAGGATGAAAAAGGTTTGCGTGAACTTGTTTTCAAGGATTCCTATAAGAGTCTCGAGGAATATCTCCGCGGCTTTGGCTTGACTACATCGGTAATGAGAACGGAGTCTGCATTGTATCGGGTAGCCTATGAGCTCATGATGGATAATGCAGCAGAGGGTGTTCGATATATCGAAGTCCGTTTTGCACCGCAGCTTCTCATGTCGGATTTTCTGTCCTTTGATCAGGTAATGAAATCTGTGGATAAAGGACTGAAAACTGCATGCGCTGAACTTAATTCCAGACGCTCAGATGGAGAACCTTCTTATGATTTCGGCATTATTGCATGTGCTATGCGTTTCTTTACCCAAGCATTTTCTCCCTGGTACCAGGATTTTTATAAAGTTCATGAGTTCTCCAGTCAGAAAGAAGTAATTCGAATGGCAAGTCTCGAACTTGCGAAAGCGGTGGTAAAACTCCGGAATGAGAGCGATGTACAGATTGTTGCTTTTGATCTGGCAGGAGCTGAATATGGAAATCCTGCCGGTGATCATGCTGAGGCATACGAATTGGTCCACCGAGGATTTCTCTGCAAGACGGTTCATGCCGGGGAGGCCTTCGGCCCTGAGAGTATATTTCAGGCAGTCAATGAACTACATGCTGACCGAATCGGACATGGCTTGCATCTGTTTGATCCAGGGATGATCAGTACTATGAGTCCTGAGGAAGCGGACATATATGTCAGGAATCTGGTGCAGTATCTTTCTGACCGTAGAATCACACTTGAAGTTTGTCTGACCAGTAACATGCAGACGACCCCCAAAATCGGAAATATTACCAATCATTCCCTGCAGAAAATGCTCGAGCATAAGCTTTCCATAACGCTTTGTACTGACAATCGTCTGGTTTCCAACACAACCGTATCGGATGAAATTCTGCTTGCACTTGATAATTTTGCAATTGATCGTGAGACCTTGAAGAATATTATAATCTACGGCTTCAAGCGATCATTTTTTTACCAGCCCTATGTCGAGAAGCGTCAGTATGTACGGTCAATTATTGATTATTATGATCGTATTGCTTCCGCGTATCTTGATGGGAGTACTGTGTGAACATAAAAGAGCTGGCTAAAAAAGCCGGTGTCTCGGCCTCTACCATATCGAGGGTAATAAACGGCTCTGCCTATGTCAGTCCTGAAATCAAGGAACGGGTGGAGCAGATGATCGCCGAGACCGGGTACCGGCCGAATTCCCTGGCCAAGGATCTGCTTCGCAAGAAGACAGATACTATCGGGGTAATGCTGCCTCGAATCGATCTTCCGACTTTTGCGTCAGTGTTTGAAGGCATTACGGATGTCCTGAATCGGAATGGTTACAACATCCTGCTTGCTAATACCAGGGACAAGCAGGAGGATGAACTGAAATATTTCAGGCTCTTCTATGAAAAGCGTGTAGATGGAGTTATTTATTTCGCGACTGGAATTACAGACAGTCATGTCGAGATGGTCCGCCGGATGCAGATGCCCCTGGTCATATATGGTAATTCCGGTGAGCAGCTTGGTTGTTCTGCGGTCAGACTGCAGAACTATGAAGCCTCAAAGACGATGGTAGAGCACCTGATAGAGCTTGGACATCGCCGGATCGGATGCATTGCGGTACCTGATCATGATGTGGATATCAGTACTCATCGGAAACGTGGGTATATGGACGCTCTTCTGGAGCATGGTATCGAGTTCGATGAGCGGCTTATGTCGATTGGTGATTTTGAATATCCTTTTGGAGAAACCGGCGCCGCCAGGTTCATGACAATAGTGCCGGAAGCCGAACGTCCTACAGCGATTTTCTGTATTACAGATCGTCTGGCGGTAGCTGCATTGGGGTGGTTGCAGAGAAGCGGGTATCGCGTCCCTCAGGATGTATCTGTAGCATGTGTGGATGATCCTGTATTGCTTTCCTATACCCAACCCCGGCTCACGACCATGAGTTTTGAATATCATAAAGCAGGTGAGATTGCCGGAAATATGATTATTGACAGTATTAATGGTGTACAGGATAAACCAAGAGAGGTTTTTATGCCCTATCGGTTCTGTGCCAGAGACAGCAGTGGGATCAGGAATCCCGGGAAGGTATAACATGGAATTTTTCGGTATCGCATTGGTGGAATGGTTCGGCTATGTAGCTTCGGTACTGGTTGCTGTATCGCTGACAATGAGTTCTATAGTGAGACTTCGTTGGCTGAATCTGCTTGGTGCCAGCCTGTTCTCCGTATATGGATTTATTATCGGATCATTCCCTGTAGCATTTCTGAATCTGTTTATTGTACTCACCAACATTTTTTATCTCATGCGGATGTATCGGGAAATCGAAGATTTCAGCATCATGGAACTCAGCGGTAGCGACGAATATCTGTATTGTTTTCTCGATACACACAAAGAAGAAATTGCGCGCCTTTTTCCCGGGTTCAGTATGGAGAATGATAAAGATATTCAGGTCTTCTATTTGGTGAAGAATGCTGTGCCTATAGGCATACTGGCCGGCCGACAGGCCGGGGATCGTAGCTTCTGTGTTGAGCTTGATTTTGTTCGGCCAGAATACCGGGATTTTAAAATGGGCAGTTTTGTCTATGATCCGACGGGCTTTTTCAGTCAGAAAGGATTCAGAATGCTGCAGGCTCCTGTCGGCAACAGTAATCACGATCACTATCTTGAAAAAATGGGTTTTACAAGAAGCGGGGACATGTTTGAAAAGCCGCTTGAGGGAGGGACTGAATGAAAGGTATCTACGAGAAACTCCAGGAAACACTTGAGTATATCCGTGGACGCTGCAGCACCGAGCCTGAAGCCGGAATCGTATTGGGTTCTGGTTTGGGAGGGCTGGTAGAGCGAATAGAAGATCCAATATGGATCGACTATCATGACATACCGCATTTTCCGGTATCCACAGTAGCGGGACACGCTGGAAAGCTCGTCTTCGGGAGAATTGGAAGCACATCGGTCGTGGCAATGCAGGGGCGCTTTCATTACTACGAAGGACATGATATGCGGACCGTTGTTTACCCTGTTGCACTCATGAAACTGCTTGGAGCCGGGACATTGCTGGTCAGCAACTCCGCAGGAGGAATGAATCCGGATTTTACCCCGGGTGATCTCATGCTTATACATGATCATATTAATCTTTTCAGTGACAATCCACTGATAGGTCTGAATGATGAGCGCCTGGGACCGAGATTTCCGGATATGACCGAGCCGTACTCCAGTAAACTGATAGCCCTGGCTGAACGGAAGGCACTGGCTATGGGCTTTGACTTTCAGAAGGGTGTGTATGTTGGCGTGTCCGGCCCGGCATATGAAACTGCTGCAGAGATTCGCTTTATGCAGACCATTGGTGGTGACGCAGTCGGAATGTCGACTGTGCCGGAGGTCATAGCAGCCCGCTATATGGGCATGGAAGTAATCGGAATCTCCTGTATTACCAACATGTCGACCGGAATCGCCAAAGTGAAGCATTCACATGAAGAGGTAGTAAAGACTGCCAATGCAGCTGCCGAGCGTTTCTGCACGGTAGTAGCAGAAATCCTGAAAGATATCGGGGAGGTCTGATATGGAGTATGTCGTTGAAATGATCAATATCCGGAAGGAGTTTCCGGGTGTCGTTGCCAATGACAATATCAGCATTGAGCTGAGGCAGGGGGAGGTATTGGCCCTGCTTGGTGAGAATGGAGCCGGAAAATCAACATTAATGAGCATTCTGTTCGGCCTGTATCAGCCGGATTCTGGTTTTATCCGGGTCCGGGGAAAAGAGATTCATGTTGATAATCCTACTATTGCCAACAATCTTGGCATAGGAATGGTTCATCAGCACTTCAAGCTTGTGCATAATTTTACCGTTACCGAGAATATTGTTCTTGGGGTCGAACCTCGCCGAGGCATTGTGCTCGATATGGAGCGTGCTGCTGCCCGGGTTCAGGAGCTTTCAAAGCAATATGGTCTGAATGTCGACGCTGGGGCAAAAATCGAAGATATTTCGGTCGGAATGCAGCAGCGGGTCGAGATCCTTAAAATGCTCTACCGTAACGCAGATGTGCTTATCTTTGACGAGCCGACTGCCGTGCTGACACCTCAAGAAATCAAGGATCTTATGCAGATTATGCGTAATCTCCTTGCTGAGGGCAAATCGATTATTCTGATTACCCATAAGCTGAAAGAGATAAAGGCAATTGCTGATCGATGCACCGTTATCCGCCGTGGCAAGCTGATTGGAACGGTGGATGTAGCTAGTACTTCTGAGGCCAGAATGGCCGAGATGATGGTCGGCCGTGAAGTCAGCTTCTCGGTGGACAAGCAGGATTCCTGTGCAGGCGAAACAGCGCTTGAGATCGAGAATCTGCAGGTTATGAGCTCCCGTAAATCGATTGCTGTCAAGGGATTGTCTCTCTCATTGCGTTACGGCGAGATTCTTGGACTTGCTGGGGTCGAAGGTAACGGTCAGACAGAACTGGTTGAAGCTCTGATCGGGCTCCGGAAAACTGAATCCGGTCGGATTATGCTGGCAGGGAAGGATATTACGGGTTCCAGTATCCGGGAACGGATTGAATCGGGTGTTGCCCATATACCTGAAGATCGTCAGAAGCGAGGACTCGTGCTGGACTACAGCCTGCAGTCCAATCTTGTACTTTCAACACACATGAAGCCTCCGTATGCAAAAAACGGCTTTCTGCAATTTCCTGCAATCCGTAAACATGCTGCAAAACTTATAAAGGATTTTGATGTGCGGGCAGGTGAAGGCGGGGCAACAGTCGTACGATCAATGTCCGGAGGGAATCAACAGAAAGCTATTGTGGGAAGAGAGATAGATCTTGATCCCGAGGTTCTGGTAGCTGTGCAGCCGACGCGTGGTCTGGATGTGGGTAGTATTTCGTATATCCACAAGCGGCTTGTCGCACAACGCGATGCGGGGAAGGCTATTCTGCTTGTTTCACTGGAGCTGGATGAGATTCTTGATCTGTCGGATCGAATTGCTGTCATTAACAACGGAGAGCTGATCGGCATTGTTAATGCCTCCGAGACCAACGAGAAGGAAGTTGGCCTTATGATGACCGGCGTACACAGGGAGGAAATGTGATGCGGTTTCACCTGAACAAGGAACTGGTTATTGGACTTTGTACTGTATTGCTCGGCCTCCTTGCCGGTGCGGTGCTTATGCTCCTCACCGGGAATGATCCTATTGATGGCTATTATTACCTGTTTGCCGGAAGCTTGATGAATGTCGAGCGCATGGGAAATACCCTGGCAATGGCAACTCCGCTCATTCTGACCGGCTTGTCAGTGGCTTTTGCGTTCAAGACCGGACTGTTTAATATAGGTTCTCCCGGTCAGGTCCTGATCGGTGGTCTCTTGGCCACGATTCTCGGCCTGACACTGAATCTGCCAAAGCCCCTCATGATAAGTATAACCACTGTAGCAGCACTCACTGGAGGTGCGCTTTGGGGAATGATACCCGGCTACCTGAAGGCAAAATTTAATGTGCATGAGGTCGTTGCCTGTATAATGATGAACTGGATTGCCTACTGGATTACATATTATACAATCCGGATTCACTTCAGCAGTCTGGGCCTGGCAACTGAATCTCGAAGACTGCCTATGCGGGCCTCATTGCGTGTTCCATGGCTGACTGAACTCTTTGACGGCTCATATATCAACCTCGGAATTCTCTTTGCCCTCGTTGCAGTACTGATCGTCTCGATAATTCTGAACCGGACTGTCTGGGGTTACCAGTTCAAAGCAGTCGGATTCAATCGCTTTGCAGCTGAAAATGCTGGAATAGCAGTCAAACGTAATATTGTCAGTTCCATGATGATAGCCGGTGCTTTGTCGGGCCTTGCGGGGCTGAGTTTTTATACCGGTTATGCAGTAAACATGGAAATCGGAATCATGCCGAACATAGGCTGGGATGGAATCGCGGTCGCCTTGTTAGGTGCCTCCTCTCCGGTTGGTGTAGTCGGTGCGGCAGTGTTCTTTGGTATTTTGCAGGCCGGTAAAGGTTTCATGGGGGCGATGACGGATATTCCGCCGGAAGTAGGAGATACAATTATCGCATCCATAATCTATTTTGCGGCTACAAGCGTACTAATTCGTAAACTCCTGAGCAGCGGTAAGCTGAAAATGCTTTTTAATCGAAGGGAGGATAATCAGGATGTATGATATTCTCGTTAATCTGTTTCCATATGCAATGGCCTTTACTATGCCGATTCTGATTACCTCACTGGGCGGTCTTTTCAGTGAGCGCAGCGGTGTAGTAAATATTGGACTTGAAGGACTTATGGTGGTTGGCTCTTTTGCCTCTGCAGTATTCATATCATATATGTATCCTGTATGGGGTATGAATGCTGTCTGGCTCAGTCTACTCGTTGCAATGGCAATAGGGGCAGTTTTTTCGCTGCTGCATGCCTTTGCCTGTGTGAATCTCAATGCCAATCATGTCATTAGTGGAATTGCAATCAACATGATTGCCGCATCTATGACCATCTTTTTTGCCAGGACCATGACAGGATCCGGCAATATCCAGTTGCGACATGGATTGAGACGCTTCAGCGTTCCTGTTCTGTCGGAGATTCCGCTTCTCGGTCCCTTGCTCTTCCGTCAGACCTATGCGACTACCTGGATAATTCTCGGGATCCTGGCATTCGGATATTTCCTGTTGTATTTTACCCGGTTCGGTTTACGGCTATGGGCTGCTGGTGAGCATCCTCAAGCACTCGACGCGGCCGGCATCAGCGTCTACAGGATGCAGTACTTTGGTGTCATGCTGTCCGGAGCATTCGCCGGTCTTGGCGGGGCTGCAATCCTGGTGACTTATTCAGGGGAGTTCAGCGGCTCTGTTTCGGGTATGGGATTTCTGGCGCTGGCCGCTCTTATTTTCGGGAAGTGGAAGCCCCTGGGGATTCTGGGTTCAACCCTGTTTTTCGGCTTTGCCATGACTATTGCCAATGCTTCGCAGGCAGAACCGGCGCTGCAGGCGATACCCGAGATAATTCTGAAAATATTCCCGTACGTGGTGACCCTTCTGGCACTAACTGCTTTTTCCAAAACTACACATGCACCTCGCGCACTGGGCGAGCCGTTTGACAAGGGAAAACGCTGACAAAATCAAGGAGATGTGAAGATGAAAAATAACGAGCAAGGTGTAAATTCAAACCATTCTGATCTGGCAAAGTACATTGACCACACACTACTGAAAGCAGATGCAGTTGAGGCTGATATTGTCAAAGTATGCACAGAGGCACGCGAACATGGATTCTGTTCCGTCTGTGTAAATTCGAGCTGGATTCCCTTCGTTCGGGAGCAGCTTTCGGGATCGGATGTGAAGGCCTGTTCAACCATAGGCTTCCCGCTCGGAGCAATGGCTCCGGAAGTCAAAGCCTTCGAGGCGAGCACAGCCGTTCGCCTCGGAGCACAGGAAATCGATATGGTAATCAATATCGGATGGATAAAGGACGGACGCTATAACGATGTCGAAGCCGAGATCCGTGCAGTAAAACAAGCCGCTGGGGCAGTACTGCTGAAGGTCATAATTGAGACCTGTTACCTCACGAATGAGCAGAAGGTTGAAGCCTGTAGAAGGGCTGTTGCTGCCGGAGCAGAGTATGTAAAAACCTCAACCGGCTTTGGCAGCGGAGGAGCTGTAGCTGAAGATCTGCAGCTTATGCTTGATACCGTAGCAGGCAAGGCACTGGTCAAGGCATCCGGCGGTGTCCGGGATGCCGAAACAGCCAGGAAATACATCGACATGGGTGTGCGTCGGCTTGGTACCAGTAGCGGTGTGAAAATAGTAGGGGGCACAGCGGCTGCAGAAGGCGCGTACTGATGAATCGCGTATTCATTATTGTGCTGGACAGCCTTGGTGTCGGGTATCTCCCGGATGCAGAAGAATATGGAGATCTCGGCGCGAATACCTTGGGTCATATTGACGATTCCCTTGAGCTAAAACTTCCGGTGCTTGAGTCCTGTGGACTGGGGAATATTCTCCCGCTTCGAGGAGTATCCGCTGTAGATAACCCGCGGGCTTCCTGGGGCAGGGCAGCATCTGTTACAAAAGGAAAGGACTCTACAGTCGGCCACTGGGAGATCGCCGGATTGCCCATAGATGAGGCTCTGATGGTGTGGCCTGAGGGCATCCCCGCGGAAATCACCGCAGAATTTGAATCGAGAATCAATCTGAAAACCCTGGGCGGAAGTGTTGCATCGGGAACACAGATCATTGCCGAGCTCGGATCAGAGCACTGCCGGACCGGATATCCGATTATCTATACCTCTGCAGATTCAGTATTCCAGATTGCAGCTCATGAGGAAATTGTTCCGCTTGAGACCCTGTATTCCTGGTGTGAAGCGGCCCGTGAAATGCTAAACGTCGGGCGGGTCATTGCCCGGCCCTTTATCGGAACGGAAGGTTCCTGGAAGCGGACAGGAAACCGCCATGATTATTCTATGCCGGCTCCTGGTATTACAATGCTGGATGTTCTCGCACGCGCCGGCAAATCTGTGACATCAGTGGGAAAGATATCGGACCTGTTCGCAGGGCGTGGAATCAATGAATCCTTTCCTACCAAAACCAATGACGAGGGAATGCAGAAGACCATAGAACTGGCTGGTTCTGATTCCAGTGGTCTGGTTTTTGTAAATCTGATTGAGTTTGATTCGGTCTATGGTCATCGACGGGATGTACGGGGATATCGGGACGCATTACAGGCTTTCGACGCCCAGCTTGGCACCCTGCTGCCCTTACTGGGTGAGGATGACGCGGTAATAATTTGTGCAGATCATGGCTGTGATCCGATCTTCAAGGGAACGGATCATAGCAGAGAGTATATACCGGTGTTGGTGTACGGTCCGGCATTGAAAGCAGTTGAACTGGGCACCCGCAGCAGCTTCGCAGACATTGCCGCTACTACGCTTGATCTGCTGCTGGGAAACCCGGCTGACAGTGAAATCCGGGGACAGAGCTTTGCAAAGGAGATGAATTATGTTTATACCTCAGGAAATAATCAGAAAGAAACGTGACAGACAGGAACTGAATACCGATGAGATTGCAGATTTTGTGCGTGGAGTTACAGATGATTCTGTAAGCGAAGCCCAGATCGCAGCACTTGCCATGGCAGTGTTTCTGAATGGTATGAGCCGGGACGAGTGTGTCTCCCTGACACTTTCCATGCGTGATTCAGGCCGGGTAATGGAATGGAAATCCCTTGATCTTCCAGGTCCGATAATTGACAAGCATTCAACCGGTGGAGTTGGCGACACAGTGTCTCTCATGCTTGGTCCCATGTTTGCTGCCTGCGGCGGATTTAACCCGATGATTAGCGGCCGGGGACTTGGTCACACCGGCGGGACACTGGATAAGCTCGGAAGTATTCCCGGTTATAACCCTTTTCCGAGTCCGGATCAGTTGGCACGGGCCGTGCGTGAAGCTGGTACGGCCATAATCGGCCAGACTCCTGACCTCGCCCCGGCCGACAAGCGGATCTATGCCGCCAGGGATGTCACCGCAACCGTTGAATCAATACCACTGATAACTGCTTCGATTTTATCCAAGAAGCTCGCGGCCGGTCTGGACGCTCTTGTTATGGATGTGAAAGTTGGATCCGGTGCCTTCATGCCGACACCTGAACTGTCGCAGGAGCTGGCTGAATCAATTGTGCAGGTGGGGAATGGTGCCGGAATGGCAACCTCTGCCCTGCTGACGGATATGAATCAATCACTCGCTCCATGTGCCGGGAATGCAATTGAAGTCCGTTGCGCTTTGGATTATTTATCCGGGAGAGATCGACCGCAGCGTCTTCATGAAGTGATTATGGCTCTCTGCATAGAAGGACTAATTGCAGGTGGTCTGGCAAAGAATTCAGAGCAGGCGGAGACCATGCTACTCGGAAGCCTGGAATCTGGAGAAGCAGCCGAGCGTTTCAGTCGTATGGTGAAGATTCTCGGGGGACCTGCAGATCTTATGGAGAAGCCTGATCGGTATCTGGCTGCTGCCCCTGTCGTCATGGATATCCCCTCAACTGACTCAGGCTATATATCTTCCTTCGATACCAGGCAGCTTGGTCTGGCTGTAGTTTCACTTGGTGGGGGACGCCTGCGTAGCGATCAGGAAATCGATCCTTCTGTTGGATTGAGTGGAATAATCGAGCTGGGAGCAGAGGTCAGCAAGGGACAGTCTCTCATGCAGGTGCACGGCCGCAGCAAGGAAGACTGTGAACAGGCAGTCCGGATGGTGCAGAAGGCGGTGCGAATCAGCAGTACAGCCCCGGAAATCAATCCGGTGATCTGGAAGCGTATCGGAGCGGTCTGAAAAGGAGCATTGAAATGACAGAACAGGAATTGATTCAGGAAGCAAGAGCAGCCAGAGCAAAGGCGCGTGCGATTTACTCGAATTTCCAGGTCGGAGCAGCCCTTGAAACACGCGACGGCCGAATTTTTCATGGCTGCAACATCGAGAATGCCTCCTATGGTCTAACTAACTGTGCCGAGCGTACCGCATTTTTTTCTGCTCTCGCTCAGGGCGTCCAGGCTGGTGATTTCGTCCGCCTGGCTGTCGTCGGGGATACCGAGGGGCCAATCAGCCCATGCGGAGCCTGCCGCCAGGTCATAATTGAACTTGGCGGCTCAGAGCTCGAAGTCATCCTCGCCAACATGGGAGATGCAGTAGAACATACAACTGCAGCCAGACTCCTTCCCGGCGCCTTCGGGGCGGGAGATATGGATAGTTAATCAGGTATCTTGACAGATTCTTGACATAAATTCGCAAATTTCTTGACGCTAACTCCATAAACTCTTAGTCAAGGAGTTGATTATGAGTGAATTAACGGTAGGAAAGATTTTGCAGGAGGTAAGTGATAACCTGAAAAGTGATCCCACACTTGGAGATACCTCCAAACTTCTGATTAATGTCGTGAAAGGCGGATCTATTTTCAGGAGAAAGCCGAAAATCGAGTTGTCGGGAAGCGTAGACAGTGATCTTATCAAACTGAAAATCGAAAATCAGCTGCAGGATAAATATGGCGAGGCGGTTGAGCTGGACAGCAGCATCCGTGTCGACTGAAAACTACATATGCAGGTGCAGTACTGCCCGGTCGGACAAAGATCCGGCCGGGCTCTTTTTTTATTCTTGATCTTCTATTCTGATAGCATTATGCTATCAGTATGAAATCGATACATATTCGTGATGTAGATCCTGTAGTAATAATGAAACTGCAGAAACGAGCAAAAATGCATCATCGTTCTATGCAGGGAGAACTTCGGGCTATTCTACAGGAGGCAGCAGTGCGGGTTCCAGAACATGAGGACTGTGATCCTGAGCAGCTGATTACTGTTACTACTGGTTCACAGGGGACCTGGAGACGGGAGGATATGTATAGTGATCAAGCGAGGTAGCTTGCTGCTACTTGATACGAATATCCTTCTTTCAGCTACTGATGCATCGAGGAATGACCACGAGGTTTGCAGAAAACTGCTTCGGATAAGCCATGCATGCGGTGTTCATCTGTGTGTTTGCGGCCAGATACTTCGGGAATATATGGTCGTATGCACAAGGTCGACGGATGTGAATGGCCTTGGTATGTCAATCGAAGCAGGTCAGAAAAATGTCAATTGGTTTCGGGGTCTTTGTGTGTTCCTGGAGGAAACCGAGCCGGTCTTTGCTGCGCTGTCCGACTCGGTATTATTGTGGCAGGGATCAGGAAAGCGGATCCACGATCTGAATCTTATCGCACTTATGCAGGTACACAAGGTAGATATTCTGGCAACATTGAATACTCGGGATTTCCCCCTTGATACGAATATATCAATTTTAAAACCTCATGCCATTGTGTCAATGCTGGAGGATGATTCCGTGGACCAGTTCTCTGCATTCTCTCCGTCCTGATTTTCATGCATGCTGCAGCAATGCTGACTGAACATATTTATACAAACGGAGGCAGTCCTGTTCTTTTGTATGGTAGCCGGTTCCTGAAGTCTGCTGACGTACGACCACAGTTCCGTACTCGTCATCCCCGCCCGGTTCAATTACATAGCCGCTGATATCCATTGATGCAAACTTCTGGTAGAGTGCGGACTTGCGGCCGTGCATGAGAATAACAGCATACATGTATGGTACTGGTCCGTTTGGTCCGTTATTCATGGTGAGTTGCAGCTGCACGCCGACGAGTTCATCCGGTTTTCTTCTGGGTTCAAGCATGAATCTGAGATCCTCCGGAATCTCATTCTTGTCCGGATCCTCATCAAAGCGTACATACGGTGTCAGTACCAGATCCTTTGGACGGCTGGCATTCATAATCGGCATGAAGACCTGCAGTTTTGTCCGCAGTTCCTGGGGCATATGCAGACTCACCATTCCGCTAAAATAGGCCGGGCCGCAGAAGATAGCCAGATCAAAGAGTGCCATTGAGCTGTGTGGGGACTGGCGCCTCAGTACAATGGCGCTTATGATCAGCGTGGCCATTCCGATGGTTTTTAAGGTCGCGGGAACAGCAAGTTTCATCTGGGCTTTTTTGGTCTGTTCTATGGTATCTGCAATTCTGTGGACCTCGGCTTCACCAACAGCGCGCCACTTTTCCAGACCCTGATCATCCGGTTTGTTGCTTATGGTCTTCATTGAAAGCAGCATCCAGGCCGGTAGAACAAAAATCAATCCGGGAAAGAATGAGCCAGTCAGGATTTGTGTGCTGACACAGACCGCGTATAGCAGGGCCGAATAGATAATCCGGGTACGGAATGAAAGATTAAACAGCGAGAATTTACGTGTCATGATATACAGCTCCTTTTCTTGTTCCAGCAGGCCATGCCGCTGCGCTCCAGTTCTTCGTATCCGCATACCTTCCAGTACAGGGGACAGGCCGCCTGACAGGCAGTGAAATAGCCGCATTCACGGCAGGCATCCGGGGCGTATTCCTTGTTCTTCAGCCACTTTGCCTTGCTGCTGAACCAGGTTTTTTCAAACCCGTCTTCAATAAGATTGCCGACAGCTTCTGGCCAGGAAGAGCAGGGCAGCACATCCCCGTTGGGGGCCACTGAAATGAGTCCATCACAGGCGGCGCAGCTTTTGTTCCCGAGTCCTTTGGCAATCGGGTTGTAATAGCACAGGGGAGTAGGAGAATACCAGAAAAACTCCATGCCGAGATTTTCCACCCGCCGGCGGGCTTCATCTATAAAGCTACCGACTTCGGAATAGGGTACTCTGAGCCGGTTATTTACGAGCCCGGTTCCGGCAGGAATAAAGAGGTTCATAGCCATGCGGCGGACACCGAGGCTGTGAATGAAATCCGGAAGCTCGAGCAGGGATTCACGATTACGGGCTGTCAGGGTGGAGTTGGTCTGGACATGAATACCGGCTGCCATGAGATTCTGAATTCCGGATACTGTAGCGTTGAAGGATCCAGGGGCGGCGCAGAGGGCATCGTGCTGTTTGGCGTTAGCTGCTTCTATGCTGATTTGCGCTGTTCTGAGTCCAGCTTCGTACAGCGATCTGGCTCGCTCTGCTGTGGACAGGGTGCCGTTGCTGACCATATTTACCTGAAGTCCAAGCGATACAGCGTAGGCAATGAGTTCTTCCAGATCCTCGCGCAATGTTGGTTCCCCGCCGGTAAAGGAAAAGAATGGAATCTTTGCTTCGTCGCGGAATATATCGATTATTCGCTTGAAACCTGCGGTGTCGAGTTCATCTATCTGATCGTGGAACGGCTCGTGCGTGTGTTCGTCGGGCTCGCAGCCGGCATAGCAGAAGGTGCAGCGGTTATTACAGCGGTAGGTTACTGCAATTTCTCCGAGAATCGGTAGACGGGTGAAATTGAAATCGTACTGCTGTAGTTCAAGCTGTGGGTTTTTTCCTTCGTAGGCGGCTTTAATATCGAGAAAGAAGGCGTCAATCTGGGCAGCACGTTCGGGGCTGAATCCAGGGAGGTCTCGAAAGCGGCCGCCGGACTCCACGTAATTAATCAATCCTGCACCGGTTCCGTTGGTCTTGTATACCATGTTCGGCGGAATAATGAGTACATGGTCTTCCCGTCGGACATAGGCAAAGCCGCTCAATGTTGCCCAGAAATCATAGATCCAGGACAGGCTTTCTTCCCATTTCCCGAGATCGGATTTTCTGACATTTTTTGTGAGCCATGCCATTAGCGTGCACCGCCCGAAACGCAGGCCGAGTGACAGGCCGAATGACAGGCTGAGTGACAAGCCGAATGACAGGCCGAATGACAGGCGTCATGGCAGGCATTGTGACATGCAGAATGGCAACCATTCACCGTTCCCGCTGCGTTAGCCGGAGTATAGCAGCCACTGTAACAGCCGGAGGAGCGCATGAAATCCGCAAAACCTCCGCTCATGCCGTCCGGCATTTTGATGCCCCTGAGATGCTGCGGTCGGCTGTGAATCATGTAATAGCCATGCCAGTAGTAATAATGATGATACCGCCGCCGGTATGCAAGGCGCTCTGATTCAGGGCGGCCTTCAAGTCTTTTTTCCTCTTCCTGCATCGCGTACAGCTTTTCCCGGTAGTAAGCCTTGGTAGCTTCAATGTCACAGTCCCAGAGCTTTTCCTGAAGATTCTTGATTGCATACTCAAAGAAGTCCGCCATGAGTCCGGGCATCACCTCCCCTGAGGAGTTGAACACGGCCAGGAAACGCTCTTCATAATCATGTTCAGCCTTGGTATCGGAAATGATCTCCGTTTGGAGTGGGCTCTCCTGTATAACTTTAATAATCCCCTGTTCCTGAAGGCCATCAAGCATAATCGCCGCTATTCTCGGCAGCTCAAGTTCCAGTAGTAAGGCAACCTCTACGGGATGCAGATCCTCATGAACCTTTCCGGGGATCTGGTAGGTTCCAGCCAGGAGCTTCGGTGGGGTCCAGGAATCACCTGCCCAGGCCAGACCCTCTACCATGGCGCGACGTTTTTCATAGCTCAGGTAACGGCGGCGGAAGGCATACAGCGAGAAGGCTATTATAAGTCCGAATACTCCGACCGCGGCTGCCGGGTTTCTTTTCCAGTAATCAGCGGCGCTAAGTCTTGGGGTTGGCTGGTGCCGGCTGGTGTAGCTCTGTGTCTGTACTTCGGTCCGGGGAGTTTCTGTTGTAGTCTCACTATAGCCTAATTCAGTGCTGAGTCCCAGCCAGGAATCGGGGAAATACAGTGTCAGCTGCTGTGTTGCGTTGGCTCGTACATTTTCCTGGTAGAACAAGATGGTCAGATAGTACCTTCCATCATCACCCTCGCTGCCGTAGTAATCAATTCTGTTCTGGGCGTTGACGAATTCTTCGGTCCGCATGGGGATTGCGTCCTTTACTTCCTGACTGAGTTCCGGCCCGTCGACCTCTACCGGAAGTACAAGTCTGACACTGCGGTATTCAAGGCTGGAATCCCACTGAACAGGTGCCCAGTTGAAATACACCAGATCACCGAATTCCGGATGACTGGTCGCACCGATAAGCCCGTGGTCGGCAAAGTTGCCTGCATAATTCAGTATGAACCAGGCGCGCCCGGAATAACGCTTCCCATCTGCCAGCACAATGTCGTAGCGGTTATTTCCACCAAGATGTGTAATTTCCAGGGGCAGACGGGTACCATCTTCCAGGTCAAGAAAACTTTCTTCGTAGTTCCATACTGGACGATAGGCTTCACCTTCAAAGTAGAAAGCCCCCATTGTGCCTCGTGTAACATTCCATTCTATACTGTAGAAAGTCTCCACGGTACCGTTTGGTCCCAGTACGAGCGTAATATCGTTGGATACCAGTTCAGCGCTCAGGTTCTGGGCGGATACAAGGCTTGAAAATGTCAGTAGTATCAGTGTGCTCAGTAGCAACAGTCGCATCAACCGCATCAGCCGTGGTCGGAATGATCTCATAGTTCCAGCTCCTCTTTAATTGAAAGTACATCTGCAGAAGTCAGACCGCCGGAGAGTTCCAGTGTGGCTGCTTCTATAATTTTTATTCGATCCTGCAGCAGGCTACGACTGCGTTCTGTAATTGATTCTGTGTCGCTTTGTTCAAGGCCCTCAAAATGTCTGGCTCCTGCCAGCTGGTCCCGGTGGCCAAGCCAGGCATCGGCTATTTCCACCGATTCCTCGATTGCATTATTTGCCGCTGGATCATAGGTTTTCTTTCTCAGGCATTCGGCATAGTAAGCAGCGGCACGAATGGAGGTAAGCTCTGCCAGACGCTTCATTTCCGGATCCGGCAGGCGCATTCTACCCAGGCGCCTGGCTTTTCCGGTCGCAGATTCAAGCCTGTCTGCTTCCTGCTGCCAACGCTGACGGTCTCTCTCCCCGATCATGGCAGATCCTCCACTCCCCTTGCTGAACAGCAGAATGCTCCCTCCTAGCCAGACAGTAATAACCGCCGCTATGCCGAATGGAAGGTTGAACAGGTACCAGACAAGCGCACCTATCGAGATACTCCCTGTCAGTAGAGCTGCTCCGAGGGAAGAGAAAATGTACAGTTTGACAAATTGACCGATTTTCATGTCCATATTGTAGGCCATGAATCGTATTTATGGTAGTACAAGTTTTGTATGACAAAAGTCATAGTACGAATGTGACCTTTGACATCTGCTGGTAATGAAATAGCTGAAGTACTATACAGCTCAGGAGGTTCTGAATGATTCAGATTCAACAACTTGTAAAGCGTTATGGTGATTTTACGGCGGTAGATCATGTAGATATTACCATTCCCATGGGTGAAATATTCGGTTTGCTCGGGCCAAATGGAGCAGGAAAAACCAGTACAATTAAATGTCTGGCAGGATTGCATGGCTACGATCAGGGCAACATAAGCATATTCTCTATGGACAGAAAAAAATCGCACCGGGCAATTCAACAGCGGATCGGTCTGGTTCCGCAGGATATTGCCATCTATGATGATTTGAGTGCATATGAAAATACTGTTTTCTTTGCCCGGATGTACGGACTCAAGGGGGAGGAGCTGAAGAGGGGGGTCCGCGACGCACTGGAATTTACCGGTCTCTGGGACCGACGTAAACAGCGTCCGAAGGAATATTCCGGCGGTATGAAGCGGCGTCTCAACATAGCCTGTGCCCTGGTGCACAAACCTGATTTGATTATCCTTGATGAACCTACGGTGGGCATCGATCCGCAATCCAGAAATCACATCCTGGATTCGATCCGGGAACTGAATGCCCGCGGTGCTACGGTTCTGTATACCAGCCATTATATGGAAGAGGTTGAGTCTATATGCTCACGCCTTGCCATAATCGATCATGGCAGGGTTATTGCTGAAGGCAGCAAAGATGAAGTCAAGAATCTGATTGCAGAGGATGAACTGCTCAATGTTGAGGCCCTGGGAATCAGTACAGCTCTTGTGGAAACAATTCGTACCATGCCGGGAGTAATCTCCTGTATGCATGAGGATAATATCCTGCGTATAAGCATACAGCGGAATGCAGTGCGTGTATCCAGAATCGTGGATCATATATACAGCAGTGGTGCCGAGCTTCACTCGATACAGCTGGAGCAGCCGAGTCTTGAAGGCGTGTTTCTCGCCCTGACCGGGCGTAGTCTGAGGGATTAGGGTACAATATGAAGACGTTCACCATATTTACATACACGATTATGCGTTACTGGAGAGACAAAGGGTCGGTTTTTCAGTCAACCCTGCAACCTTTTGTATTTATACTGATTCTCGGTCTCGCTCTGAGTTCCCAGTTTGACCAGCAGGTAGATGCAGAGAGCTCTCAACAGCAGGAGACAGATATTATCATTCTGGATCTGGAACTGGATGATGTCCGTAGTTCTGCCAGTTCCATGGAATACTATTCAGTAACTATGCTGGTAATGACAATGCTGTTCGGAACAATGTTTGCAAGTTATGGATTATCAGAGGATCTTCTGAAGACTGTCGGACAGCGTATAAGTGCCGCACCTCTTGTTGGTTTCGAACAGTATCTCGGCAAGGTGGCTGGATCAGCGCTTTTCGTTTGGCTGCTTGGAATTGTACAGATTGCGGCTACCGGTGTTATCTTTAATGTTCCGTGGTTTCACAATATATGGTCAGTTCTGGCTGTATGCGCTGCCATCAGTGTCTTTGCTACCTCTTTTGGTGCCTTGAGTATAATAGTGTTTCGCAGTGAAGAGGTCTCGGGCATGATTCTGAATCTGATTATACTCGCCTGGACCCTGTTCGCCGGAGGATTCATTATTCTTCCCCGGAACCGGATCACCTATATACTTGAACTCATAACGCCGAACCGCATCGGGCATAATGCATTGTTTAATCTTCTCTATTGGGAACAGCCAGGTATTACCATGCAGAGCATCGGGATTCTTCTGGGCATGTCAGTGCTTTCAGGCTGCACAGCAATATTGATTGGAAGAAGGAGACAGGCATGAACGGATATACTATTCACCTGCGGCGAATACTGCGGAACAAACTGATTATGGCAGCAACACTGGCAATTCCATTGCTTATGCTTATGTACGGTTATATCGGGACAGATAATCTGCCGAGAGTAGCGGTGATTGCAGAGGATTCCGGCCCCCTGGCAGAACTGGTTCTGGACAAACTGTCTGAAACCTACCGTATAGAGTTGATTGAAACAGACAGGGCTGCCGTAATAATCAGGCAGGGAGCAGCAGATTATGTGCTGCATATACACGAGGATTTCGGGGCTAAGCTCCTGAGAGCTGAAATGCCGGTTCTGTCCGGCCGATCAGCACAGAGTCAGCAATACGATGCGCATATGAGAGCAGTGTTATCCGGAATAATCCAGCCAGCGCTGATGCTGTCCGGATCAATCAATCCAGCCAGCGAACAGGAGTTTGTTGAGTCACTGCTGGCGGAGCTTCCCGCGGAGCGGTCGATTGAGCAGCAGGCAGACATCTATGGCTCAGGGGTATCTTCCAGGGCAGCAGAGAGGTATCAGTCAGGTATGAATCTGTTCAGTATGATCATGCTGCTCATGGGTCTGTATGGCGGCATGAACCTCATTCGTGACCGTCACAGCGGGACAATCATGCGGGCATCTGCTACACCTAGCGGTTTGAGAGCCTATATGGCTGGCTTGCTGGCAGCCTTGCTGAGTGTTCAGTTACTGCAGGTTGCTGCTTCATCTGTGGTATCCGTACTTGTATTTCCGGAAATAGGGCCGGCGATCGCTGTACGCGGTTTTGTGGTAATGGCAGTGTTTGCCTTGACCGGTATCTCCTTCGGGATTGCAATCGCTGGTGTAGCTAAAAACATGAATCAACTTGGTGTGCTTGGGTCAATTTTCATATTCCCCATGTCAGTGCTCGGCGGGAGTATTCTGCCGGTAGATATAATGCCCGATTTTATGCAGAGGGCGGCGCTACTGGTACCGAATTACTGGGCTGGTCTTGGTGTGAAAGCGGCAATGGAACAGGGTGCTACTGCAGATTTTCTGCTGCCAATAGGTATTCTGGTGGCATTTGCCGCTGTGTTTTTCCTGCTTGGAACCTGGAAGCGTGAGCAGCTTACAAGTGGAAGAGAAATGCGGGCTTAAACTGTGCTCAATCAGCTTGCCCTGACTTATATACTCAGGGTAGGCTGAAGCAGAGGAGACTGCGGATGCAGGCAGGCATTATGGAAGAATCAAGACCTCAGACACAGATGCACATCAAGCTTGTGCGGGGAATTAGTGCTGCTGTCTTCTTTCTTGTATTGCTTGCAGTTCTGGCTGTACAGGATCTGCTTCTTCCGCAGCGGCTGATCCTGATTCTTTTTGCGGCTGCGCTGGAAATAGCAAGAAGGCGTTTTTTTCGGAGTCAGTACTTCTCTGCGCTGCTTGCTGTTTTTGCCTGTAGTATTGCCGTACTGGACCCTGTTCTGACTGCTCTTGCCCTCATCGCCCCCCTGGCTCTGGCTTCGGAGTCTGGCTACCGCGCAGCAGTTGGACTCGTCGCAGCTCTTCTGGTAATCTTGTTGCCGTCTCTCGCCGATATGTCATTTTCAATTGGTAGAGAAGGTGTTTTTGCAGTCCTGGCGCTGTGCTTTGCCGGAATGGAGTATTTTCTGCAGTCTCTTGAAGATACATTGAAGCAGGTTCGCAGTCTTCAGGGAGATATTTCAGGAATCCGGCAGGAAAGTAGTCAACAGCGGCTTGAACTGGAGCAATCACAGTTGGCTCTGGCATCCAGAATTGAGTTGGCAGAGCGGAATCGTATAGCCCGGAGGATTCACGATGCGCTCGGACATGGACTGACCGGAGCACTATGGCAGCTCAGGGCAGCCGATTCCCAGTTGCTGCAGGATGTTTCTGCTGCCCGGGAATCTCTGCAAAGGGCAACCGAGGCTGTTGAGTCAGGACTTGCTGCAATCCGTTCAACAATACAGGATCTGCAGCCCCGTGAGGTTCCTGATCTTACGCTGCTGAGGCAGCTGGTTACGGAGTTCGATTTCTGTTCAGCAGGCCTGCATTTCGAAGGTGATCCGGAAAAAATTCCAGGTGCGGTGCTTTCGGTTTTCTGCGACAATCTACGTGAGCTGCTGACTAATACAATGCGGCATTCTCAGGCCACTGAGGTGCAGATTACAATTACTCATACCTCGCGCTTCTATCGTCTGGAATACCGGGACAATGGAATCGGAATGGACTGGAATTCCGGTAGCAACCGGCGTGGAGGAATGGGACTGGAAGGCATAAAGCGTCGCAGTCAGGCAATTGGCGGCAGCTGCAGCTTTGGTCCTGCCAGATCCTACAGCAGTAAAACACCAGGCTTTGTATGTGTATGTCTGGTTTCAAGATCAGGCATACAGGAAAATCAGGAAAATGGAGGGAAATCATGAATCAGCGTACTATCCTCCTGGCAGATGATGATGCCCTGGTCCGTGATGGATTAAAGGTACTGATCGAGCAGCAGACCGATTTGAGGGTCGTATCCTCAGTGGGTGATGGCAGGCAGGCTCTCACACAGATACGCCGTTTGCAACCTGAACTTGCATTGCTGGATATCCGTATGCCCGAAATGAACGGAATTGACTGCTGTCGTGAAGCAAAGCAGGAATTCACGGAACTGAAGGTGCTTATTCTGACAACATTTCATGATGATGATTTTATCCGCAAGGCAATGCAGGCTGGCGCCGACGGCTATCTGTTGAAACATCAGTCAAGGAAGGTTATGATAGATGGGATACGCTCGGTGCTCGCCGGTAATGTTGTACTTGAGCCCTCGGTTGCCAGAAGTCTGAGCAATCCCCCCGAAAAGACTGCAGATATCAGCAGCAGTGCGCTGTCGGCTGGTATTACAGCCCGTGAACAGGAAGTTCTGTACTTTATTGCTCAGGGATCAAGCAACCGGGAGATTGCCGACAGGCTCTGCCTTGGTGAAGGAACAGTGCGCAACTACGTCTCAAGCCTGCTTGAGAAGCTCAAACTCCGGGGACGCACCCAGCTGGTCATCTGGTACTACCAGCGGCAGAAATGACTTATTTCTTTTCCTTGTTTTTCAACAGATTTGCAAAGGGATTATAGGTTTCCGTATCGGGTTCAAAAAACCGTTTTGTCTCATCATCTACCTGATTACTTGATATCTGGCGTAATGAAATCCGCTTCTGCTCCGTGTCGATGCTGTTGATCTGAACCGAGATTTTCTGTCCTGTCTTCGGCATAGCTCCCGAAGTGGATTCTCGGTCGTCTGCATTGAATTCCGAAATATGCAGCAGACCATCCAGCCCGGGCTCAAGGCTTACAAAGGCTCCGAAATTGGTTACCCGAACAACCGTCCCGGTATGTTTTGAATCAATCGGATATTTTTCCTTTACCTGATCCCAGGGATCTGCCAGCAATGCCTTCATGCTCAGGCTGATGCGTTCACGCTCCCAATCCAGATCGATTATGGAGGCTGTAATTTCCTGCCCCACTGACAGGACACTGTTGATGTCACTGATCCGGCTTCTGCTGATCTCTGAAATCGGCAGAAGTGCCTGCACACCCTGTACATCTACAAAGGCACCGAAATCCTGGATTTTTACTACGCTGCCGGTAACGGTCTGTCCCTTCTTCAGGGTTTTCTTCAGCTCGCTGATCAGTTCTGCCTGTTCCTCCTCCAGGATTGCCCTGTTGGACACAAGCACATTACGGCCATTAGCACTGTATTCAAGTATCTTGAAGCTGAGATGCTGTCCGACATAGCTTTCGGGATTCTCGATTCGTCTGAGACCGATCTGTGAGAAGGGGCAGAAGGCCCGGGTTTCCCCGATTAATACCTCGAAACCTCCCTTGATTTCCTTTTGTACTACGCCTTCCACCGGAATTCCGCCTGAAAAAGCGTTTTCCAGAACTGCCCCGACGGCTTTCTCACCACTGATTCTGCTGGTAAACAGCATGTCACCATGGTTATTGGAGAGGAAAAAAACAGCAATCGTATCGCCGACCTTGACAGTAGTCTCGCCATTGGCGTCGGTGTACTCCGACAAATCGATCTGTCCTTCACTTTTCCCGCCGAGTTCTATGAATACACAATCATTTGAAATAGAAACAACTGTAGTTTCAATGCGTTGGCCGGGCTGGAAGGTATTCATCTGCGACATGCTCTTTTCAAAAAGTGCTTCAAAACTGTCTTCATTCGTATTTTTTTCATTACTGTTCATTATTCGTGTACTCCAGGATTTATTTCGATTATTTCTTTTGCATAGTATACATGTTTTATTCCTGCATTGATATCTGCTATGGCCTTATTTCCTTCAGAAGAAGCTGATCGATTGCATCCATCTGGTCTTCAGCTACGCCTGCCTCATGGGCATATTCCGGCCATGTGCGGATAACGGCCAGCACACGATCGATCATGGCAGCGGTTTTTCCGGGTTTCAGTCCGGCTGTGCTTGCGAGGGCCCGTAGATCCTGCAGCGTGAAATCACCGCGCTTTCCGTGGATACTCATTTGATGCTGATTGGTCCAGTGGCCATGAGGATTACAGGCAAAAGTAATATCGTACGCAGGGGACAAACGCCAGCTGCCGGCTTTATCCATGAGAAATGCGATGTTCTTGACATGGTCGTCCTGGTTGCGGGCCGCAACATTAAAAAATGCCCGTAGTACGAGCTGTTCCAGATCCTCCTGGGGCAGTCGCATCCGCCGCATTATCTGCAGGGCCTGTTCATAGGAATACGCTCCTGGTTGATCGTAATCAAAATGTGCCATTGAGCCGAGTGACTGCATGTGTAGTTTGCTGCCGCCGGGACCGCGGTCAAAACGCCTGGTCATGAAGTGACTTCGTCCTCCCTCGTTGAAAAGCCGGCAATCTGTCATAACAATTCCTGCATCCCGTGCCATCTGTGAATATGCAAATTCGATTTTTCCGAAGCCCATAGGATCATTGAGCTCACGATCCCTGTTTTCATGCACACCGTCAAACTTCAGCAGCCAGTCCTCGAAGCCGTCTGGTTTTCCTGTCTGACCTGAACGGAATTCACCGGTCACAGGGTTCCAGGCAAGTACGGCCTTTGCTCTGGCTCCTCCGGCTGATGTCCCGACCTGAAGGATGGCTTGTACAGTGGCATTGTCATCGTAATCTCTCAGGACTCCATGAAGAGATCGTCGCTCTGCCAGTATATGATTTGCCAGATCTGTAAGTGCAGCGATATGTACCGGGCTGTCTCCGCTCATGGGGCCCTGAATTGCCGGTTCAAATTCTAGTGCTCCCATTCCCCGTTTTCCGATGTAGCAGAGGCGTTCCACTGGATGAAAATCAGCAGAACTCCGACCCTGTTCTGCCAGCCAGGAATCGATTACCGCATTTCCGAAGCGGTCTGGTAATGAGTCAGCCAGCATACCGGGTAGGCCCTTGAACGTGCTTTTGGGCAGAGCAGGAAAGGAGTAGGGGAATTCCTGCAGGGGCATTTCTATTGGAGATGGCTGTATACCACTTTCAATAAATTCCGGAGCATACTGGAAGACTCCGATTTCGCGTTCCGGAACCCATGAGACGGCTCCAATCATGCTGCCCCAAAGAAGTATCCTTGCATTGTCAGCCATGTTCTTCGTCTCCCCATGTCCACTTTCTGCTTTCCTTGTCCCCGGTTTTGGAGCGTGCCCTACGGCGGTGCCCTTCACGATCTGAAATCAGTTCAATTGGGCGGATGTCCGGGTCAGGCAGGAGCAGCGTCAGATTTTGCTGGAGACGGAGTGCAGTCAGGACCCGGATGAAGCTGTCCAGAGATGTTCCTTCTCCTTTTTCCATTCGTCCGATTGTGCGGCGGGAAACACCTGCCTCGCGAGCGATCTCTGCCTGGGTTATATTTCTTGCCAGGCGGATCTGTTCAAGTCTTGAACAGATATCCTTCTCGATTTGAGCGCAACTGGCAGTTCCATAGTCGATTTTATGTGCCATATATGTCCCTTTATGCCCTCTAATGGGCGTCAAAGTTCATTTTATGTCGCTTTAGTTTGACTGTCAAGTTTGGCTTCTATTTCTGCAGCCAGGAGGCTATGCGTTCTGCTGTATCGCTTCCTGTATCTTTGATGCTCCAGACCACGTTGCCGTCATTTGTTACAGCAATCCATGTGCCCCAGGGGTCCGGGGTAATGCCGAAAGAATCAAGAATTTGACCTGCATCAGAAACGAAGGCAACAAATACGTCTTCAGTACGGATGGGGCTGCTGTAGGAATCCGCCAGTCCTCTTCGGATTAATCCATGAACAAAAAATGGGGCTCCAGCAATAACATTCAGATGTAGTATGCGGGTGTTCTCAATTTCGGGGTGTTCAGACAGAAGCTGGAGGTGAGTGCTGACTAATGCCGCCAGCTGCTCCTCACCGTTTTCCTGGGTCTGGCCTGCTGTCAGGGCGATTAAACTGATTTTATCTTTGTCGATAAAGTCTTTGAGACGACCGCGGCGACCGCTGATGCTTCGTACTTCTGTATCGGGTATCCGGTGATGCTCAGTAGCGGATAAAGGAATGCCAGGAGCGAGGAGGACGCAGATCAGCAGCAGGCTGGTAATTTTCATGTTCATTTCAACAAGATATATATTTCCACAACAGGAGGCAATTACGCATCAGAAACCCCTTCCGACGATTAATCATGTGCGAGCGATGAGAATATGGATGGCTGGTTCGACATGGTGCACTGCGGAGGCAGTGCGGGGCGTGGGTCATAACAATTGAGAGTCACAAATCAGCCGCGGGTAGGCCCGCGGGTTCATTATGATTCCCCTGGATCTTCGAGGAAGGTCGAAATTTTCTTGAGCATATATTCGGGGACATCGGTAAATTCAATGCCGACTTCAAAGTCGCCATCGGTAGTGGGGTCACAGCGGATGAGAATGCCTTCACCGCGTATCTCGGGTTCCGGGGCGTCGGGGTCGAGTTGAAGCATGAAGTACAACCGGCTGTAGAGCTCTACGCATTCATAGACCTTGCAGCCGATGCCGCGGGCGCTTATATCCAGACCTTCGCCGTTTATGAAATTTTCCCGGCCATAGTCGAGCTCAACAAGCTGGTTTAGCTCGTAGCGCGGTACTTTTCTGCGTTCCTGTTCCATACTAAAAGTGTAAGGCATTTGTACTCTTTTGTACAATTAAATCGAATGATCCCTGTTTAATCCTGGCTGCCGGGGTCCTGTTCTTCTTCCTTCATGGCTTCAATCAGGAACTGGGGATTGGGGGCCTGCTGCATGAGGCGGGTCAATTTTGCCGGATCGGCTCCGATCGCTCGCATGAGTTCCTTCTGGGTTTCCTGCAGCATTTTAAGCTCATCGGGATCAACTTCCAGGGGCTGGAATGAGTCTGAATTCATATAATCCTTCAGGCTGTTCTGTATTCCCTGAAAGAGATTGCTCTCGAGGAACGAGTTAAGCCAGGGGAACTCACTGTCTATCTGTTCATTTTCTTCATCGGGTTGGGCCAGGTCGTCCAGATTTCTGCTGATTGCCTGTTTTGACTGCTTGTCGATTTCCAGCGAATTGATTTGTTCCTTGAGCCGCTCGATTGTCCGGTTCTTGTCATCCAGTTGACGCTGATGTTCCCTCATCCGACGTTTGTCCCGAATGGTGAAGTAGCGCATGTAGGATGCCAGTTCGTCGGCATCGCCGGTCAGGCGGTTCAGGATTGAAGACAGGCGCACAAGCAGTTCATTGTCCTGTTCATGCGGGTAGCGGACACGATGGTCGATCTCTCCCCAGGCCTCTTCAAAGAGTGTTCTGACCTGGACTTCTACCAGCACGTCCTCATTTTTCGGCCGCAGCTGCAGCAGATAATGCACGGAGCGGTAGCCATGTTTGTGCTCCTGAACGCTGCAGTCGTTTTTTTTGTAATAATCGATTATACGCTGCGAATCGCCATAGCGGACATAGGCTTTCGGGGTTTCTGCCAGGTCCCAGTTCTCGCAGATGTAGCGATGTATTCCCTGCCAGTCTTCCTTGAACAGATGCAGGGCGCGGATGCCGATCAGGTCGGTGATCTGCTGGCGGTAGTTCCCGAGCTCGATTATGCGCTCCGGATTTTCAATGCGTTTGCGGATTATTTTTTTTACCAGATGCGCAGGATCCTTCAGGCGGTAATTCAGGGAGTGGATGGCCGGACTTCCAATCATCTGGTCGATTACAAAGCGGCCGACTGAATCCATGGTGGGCTGGAGCTTCTCGTAGTCTCGTTCAATTGCCTTGAGATCGTCCCATGTCAGACCGAGTGCGGCAAATTCTTCTTCACTGAGCGGAAACTGTCCCAGTACATCCTTCTTCTTCATGCCTTGAGAATACTCATGGATCAGCCGGGAGGCAAGCTCCCCAGGATTTATATGAAGCCGAGAATTGTAATGTCATCCCTTTGGCTGAAGCTGCCCTGGTACTCTTTCAGGCTGGTTTCAAGCAGCTCGCGGGCATTTTCACTGCTCATTCCAATGGTCAGGTTGAGAATTTCCATAAAGCGGCGCCTGCCGAGTGAGTATCCATGCTGTCCGCCGCTCTGGTCGCGGTATCCATCAGTCGCCAGAAAGTAGCGCTGGCCAGCTTCCTGCTTGATCCAGTGCTCACTGAAAACCGTGTCGCGGTGGGTCCGTTTGCAGCCGAGGCTGTGCTTGTCACCTTTTACGATGTGGTATTTGCCATGTTCGGGGTAGTAAATTCCGATATTCGCTCCGGCATAGCTGAAGCCACCCGGGCGTGCGGGATCGAAGCATAGTAACACCCCATCTGCGCCATCGCTGGATTTATGATCTCTTGCATCTTCGTGCAAGCGCTGCTGGAGGCGCGTATTCAGGCGGGAAAATACCTCTCCGACTGCAATGCCTGGCTGTTCCGACAGTATCTGCTCGAGAATAGCCAGGGTTACGGTGGTCAGAAATGCGCCTGGAACACCATGGCCGGTACAGTCCAACAGGCAGAGATAGGTTTTGCCTCCATAGACATTCAGGTAGTAGATATCACCGCCAACGATATCCTTGGGTTGCCAGATCACCAGAAAGTCTCCGAAATGACGGTTGATTCTGGAGCATGGCGGGAGAAAGCTCTCCTGGATGCGCTTGGTATAGGTAATGCTTTCGATCGTTTTGCCGTGGATATGGGCAATTTCCTCGTTCTGATCCTGAACTTTCAACGAAGCACTCCAGTTCCGGTAGCGGATTCTATCTGTTACATAGATAAAAATACCGCAGATAAGCGTTGTTGTTAAAAGGTCGTTCAGGCTGTAGCGTTCCATTGGTGTCCGGAAATTAACCCCCAGTATTAATCCGGTCATGAAAAATGCTGATACCGCTGCGGCGAGTATGATCCAGGCTGCCTTTTTGGGTAGTGGAACCAGGGGGATCAGCATGAGAATAAAAAGAAAGCCACCGATGTAGGCAGCATTACCGCCGGAAAGTCCGGTTATGATGCCGGTTGCGATCAGGAGATATGTTCCGAGTACGATCAGGATGTGCAGGGAATATTCGGCACGTATTGCAGGGACCAGGCTGAGGATGAGGGTTAAGAAACCTGCCAGGCTCAAGCCGATCCGCAGAAAGTACATCGCCTGGATATCGGGATTTAGTACTGCATCAAAAGAAATGTAGGGAATCCAGGCAAATATACAAATCAGTCCGCAGAGGAAAATAATCCTGCTGGCCTGGTAATTGAGTTCTTCGCGGTATGTTCGCGGGTAGCTCACACTGCGGTCAAAAATGGTCAGGTGGTTCTGGATAAACTGCTTCATTACATTTCCTGTATCCTGCGATACCTATGAAGCATAGTAGCAATTGTTAGCTATAGCAAGCACAAGGGCAGTCAGGACAGGGCTTGTTTCCTGCACTGACTGCCCTTGCTTCTTAATGGGTCTGGATATTCTGCCGCCTATTCTGCCGGATGCATAATCAACTGGATATACTGATCATTCCGCAGGTATTGATTGGCGGCTTCCTGCAGTTGTTCCAGGCTGAGTTCATCGATCCATTCCTTCTGGACCGGAATATCTGTGAGCTCATTGCCGTTTATGTGATAGCGGTAAAGCTCCCACAGCCACCAGTCGTTTGACTCAAGATTTGATTCATGGTCTCTCAGATGGATCTCCCGAACGCGTTGCAGGAGACTTTCGTCTGGTCCCTCAGTCCCGAGCCGTTCGGTCTCTTCGTGTATTCGGGCGGTCAGCTCAGTCACACGTGAAGGCGAGGTGTTGAAATCAATCTGTATACGGTAGGTGCCGGTCGGAAAAGACTCACTACCATGGCTGATGCTGACACCGTAGGTGCCTCCTTCATCCTCTCTGAGAACCTCTCTGAGACGGATTCGGAGAGTGTCGGCCAGGGCGGCAATGAGATAGTCGTTTTTTAAACTGGCGTCGTATGAGCCATGGTAGACTACTGCTGCTCTGCTTGAGTCCGCCTGGCCATGTGCTATTTCTTCTTCAATTATTCCTTGACTGACTTTCCTGGCTCTCGGGATTCGCTCGGATGCTGCATCGCTGCCCGGAAGGCTGGCTATGTATGTTTCCACAAGCTCTGCCATATCATCCGGCTCAAAGGCACCGACGAGGAAGAACACGCTGCCGCCCAGATCGCTGAATCTGCTTACATAGCTGTCCCGGACACCTTCAATGCTTACATCTTCAAGATCATTTTCTCTGAGACTTCTGTAGCGGATATTTCCGGCTGCTGAGATATCCTGCAGGCGGTCTGCGAAGACTGCATCCGGATCTGATCTCCGGGCCTGAAGGCTGGTCTGTATGTGGCGCATGAGGAAGCTGAATCCTTCATTCTCAAGGCGTGGGCTGCTGCTGTAGAGGTGGGCCAGCTGAAACATAATTTCGGCATCGTCCCGTGAGCTTTCGCCGTAGAATCCGTGATCGTAAAAATCGATGTATGAAGAGAGATCGACGGAATGACCTGCCAGTAATGTGTTCAGTTCAGCTCGGGGGAAATCAGCCAGCCCGGATATCCAGGCTGTAGAAGCTGCCAGATTCGAGGCATGGAATTGATCATCTTCTACCAGTGAATGACCGCCGAAGGCATAGCTGAAAAGCAGGATTTCATCGCTTCGGAAATCCGTAGGCAGGAGATACACTTTCATGTTATTGGACAGCTGCCATTCATGCAGATTAATATCTTCGATATAGTCCCGGCTGATAATACTGCCGGAGGCAGGAAGTTCTTCCATGAGTCCCCCGCCGCTTCGATCGGATCTCTCGCTTGCTTCTATGTGTCTGGATCTGATCTCTGCAATGAAATCGGCAATCTCATCGTTTGACGGCAGGTAAGCCTCGTAGTACTCCGGAACACTTATAGTGATAACCTGATCGTCTGCCTGAAGATAGGCATCCGCTGCCTGGCTTACTTCAGTGCTGCTTATATCCGGTATAATTCTTGATGCAAGCTCCCATTCCTGGACTATTCCCGGGGCTGGTCCTCCTGAGAGGTAGGACTGGCTCAGTTGCCCTGCGAAGTAGCTGGATGGAATGAAATCCTGCTCATTGTAGGCATCCTGATATGAGCGCAACAGCTGCCTTCTGGAACTTTCGATTTCACTCTCAGTGAAGCCATGCTGCTGAATTTCCAGAATCATGAGTATCAGTTCCTCGAGAGCTGGAATAAGGAGCTCTGTTTCAGATATTCCGTAGAGAAAGGCTGCATCACGGATACGAACCAGCTCACTGAATCCTGCACCTGCAGCCAGCATCGGGAAATCCGGGTTCATTTCCTTTTCTTCAATTCTGCGCGAGAGAGCAACTGCAAACAGGTCATGGGTCCAGCTGCTACGGTAGTCTTCTTCATGGCTCAGTGTAAGTGAGGGCATGCGGTTGTATATGGTAATGCTGCTGTAGGTCAGTTCAGGATCTGACGCAGTGCTGATCAGGGTGCCACTGTGGACAGGAACCTCCGGAACCGGTCTGGGTTGAGTGTCAGGATTTCCGGGAATCGTGGAAAAGATACTGTTGATCCGGGATTCCATTTCTTCCGGATCGAATTCACCCACAGCAACAACTGCCATGAGATCCGGCCGGTACCATGTTTTATAAAATTCCCGTAGCTCTGCTGGTCCTGCTTCCATAAAAATTGCCGGGTCACCAATTGGAAGACGCTCGGCGTACAATGAGTCCTTGAAAATTACAGGAAAATGAGCATCGCGGAGCCGCTGTTGAGCTCCCTGCCCGTAGCGCCATTCTTCCTGTATGACACCGCGTTCACGGATTATTCTTTCCTCAGGGAAGCTTACTGCATGTGCCCACTGCTGGAGGATGTGAAGTCCCCGTTCGATCTTTTCCGGATCATCGGCAGGAACCTGGAGCATATACACTGTTTCATCGAAGCTGGTGTAGGCATTAATATCGGGGCCGAAGCGCATGCCCAGTGATTCCAGATATCCGACGATTTCACTTTCACTGAAGTCTTCAGTTCCGAGAAAGGCGGCGTGTTCAACAAAGTGAGCAAGGCCGAGCTGTTCCGGTGTCTCCATAATCGAGCCGACGTTTACTACCAGTCTCAGAAAAACCCTGTTTGAGGGTTCGGCGTTCGGAAGGATGTAATAATCCAGTCCGTTTTCGAGTCTGCCGCTGAGCAAGGCGGGATTGTTTTCAATAGCCGGACTGCTTTTCTCCCGGCCGATCAGGGTTTCTGCTGCGGTTTCTGTTTCAGTTTCTGTGCCTGTTGCACAGGAAGCGGCAAACAGGATCAGTGCCAGGGCAAGTATATACAGCCCTGCCGGCCTGAGCCGCTTAAATGCGGATGTGTGTTTCTTTTTCTTCATGCGCCTAACTGTAGCGCAGGAATCTATTGAATTCATTGAATTTTAGTAAAATATGTGTATTGTCAATTGAAATATCGGTTTATGGGTTGGGTATTTTTGCTGTGCGCAGGCTCACCGGTAGTCCACCGTTTGAGAAGGCTGCAATACTCTGAAAGTTGAGGTGCATCTGTCCAAGCAGTATGTCACCCTCAGTACCTGCGGTACACAGGATGCCTATCTTCCATCCGGGGAATTCACTGCGAAGAACATCTCCGAAACGCGCATAGAGATTCCGTAGATCGCGGCTGCTGTTCACCCTTTTTCCATAAGGTGGATTACTGAGTATCAAGCCGGATTTGTCGAAGCTGTTCCTGAGATCGCTGACTGACTGGCATGAGAACAGTATAGACTCTATTTCTCCTGCGCGTTCGGCATTGTTTCGACTCATGCTTATTGCGCCGGCATCACGGTCGCAGCCGTAAATCGCAGGGTTTTCACCCCGTCTGCGGGCCAGTCGTGCTGCCTCGATCGGAATTGTCCCTGAACCGCAGAATGGATCGACCAGGGGTAGATCCGCCGACCACCTGCAGGCGTACAATACGCCTGCCGCAAGATCTTCGCGTAACGGAGCTTTGGCGGTTTCCAGGCGGTAGCCGTGTTTATGAAGATCAGGCTGACCTATGCTTATATTTAAACTGCAGAGATTATGTTCGATTTTAGCGCTTATCCTGCGCCTGGGAACGGAGTGCTGCTCCTGTTTTTCTGCATCATGTGAGCTTTTTTCTGGTAATTTTCCCAGGCATTGTTCCAGCCCGGATTTAATCCGTTCTGCTGCGGCAGTAGAGTGGTAGATTTTCGAGCGGAAGCAGCTGACACGGATCTCGATTTCTTCTTCCCCTGAAAGGTATTCAGGCCAGGGAAGTTTTGATGTCTTTTTAAGCAACTCCGGCAAAGCACTTACTTTAAAGCTGCCGATCTTTATAAACAGTCCGCTCGCGGTCTGCAGTTTTCCGGCTATTGTTTCTGCTGCTGTCCTGCTCCCCTGCCAGCTCATGCCTCCATGCTGCTGAGTCCCGTTTTCTATTCCAAGTTCGCGAAGTTCCTGTTCCAGCACGGGTTCTGTGCCTGGAATGCAGGAAGCAAAAAAATCCTGTGAGCTGTCCATACCTTGTTGTAACCTGAAAGATGGCTTCTGCCTATGCGCTGAAGCCGATACCGAGCCTGAAATTATTCTCTCCACTGTTCTGTACTGATTTACTGCCTGACTTATCTGTAATTATTTCAGCATGGAGCTGATCAATCAGAGCATCAATGAAAATACCGTGAAGATTCGGCTCATCTTCTGTTCCGAGGATGGATTTCATCGAATTCGTACATAGCAGATTAATCTGTACATAACCGGATCGCATCTGCTCATATTGGATGCTGACGGTGTCTGGTTCCGGTTCATGGGTCATGGCAGCAGTACAGAACTCGTTGATCAACATCGCCAGGGGAATGGCTTTGTCTACACTCAGCAGCAGCTCATCACCTTCGGTCATCCAGACAATAGATGTTCCATACTCCCGGCTTTTGATTGTCATTTCATTCATGAGATTCTGGAAATGTCCCTGCATATTAACTGCACTGAAGTTGCCGCTCTGATACATTTCTTCGTGGACCATGCCAATCGAGTCCAGGCGGAGGGACATCTCCTCAAGAGCCTGAACTGCACGAGGAGAGTCGGTATAGTCCTCCATCTGAATCGCTGTAATACTCATGAGCAACTGAATGCTGTTATTGACACGATGGTGCAGTTCTTCCAGCAGAATGGTCTTCTCCCGAGCATCGCTGCTGGATGCTGCAATTGCATTTTCCTGGATCTGCATGGATCGCTTGACGAGGCTGTAGATGAGCACAGCGGTTACTGCAACATAAAACCAGCCCTTCCCGGTCTGCACGTAGGTATAGTATGAAGTGTTGCCGAAGAGCGTCCATGCCAATCGATCCGAGAGCAGGATCCAGAGGCTACCCAGGCTGGCATATATGGCAACTATTCTGAGTGAATGGAAAATAGGCCGTAGGGGATCAGACATACTATAGAGTGTAAATCTTTTTGGAATTGAAATCCATTTAAATTTCCATTCTGTGTGGATTTTCTGAATTGTCTGGCACTTTGTGGTCGGTTAAAATAAAAATGCGTATCTTGAGCAAATGATCAGTATACATAAAAGATTATATAGTTCTCCGGGGTTTGTTATCTCTTTCATGACCACGGCTTTGTTAGCTTCGGTTCTTCTCCTGAGTTCCTGCAATGTGGATGCGCTTGATGCTCTGGATACATCCGGTGAGATCGACGATCAAGATTCCAGCAGATCTGCACAAGCAACTTTATCTCGAGCGGTTCAGGCTTATGAAATACTGACTGGAAGTTTATCGGATGCAATTCCAGTGTCCGGGACTGTTTCCGGTATCCGCGAAGCAGTAATCAGCAGTGAGTCCCAGGGAATAATCCGTGAGGTTATGTTTGATCTTGGATCCTCAGTTACTGAAGGAGACCCCCTCGTTCGCTTTGATGATCGTGTTGAAGCGGCTAGTTTCCGTCAGGCCAGTGAACAATACAATGCGGCTAAAATTGATCTATCCACTGTACAGCGCAGTTTTGATCGGGGAAATGCAAGTCAGGCAGAACTCAGCCAGGCACAGGCTGCAGCTGCCGGAGCAGAGAGCGCTCTCGAACAGGCCCGCAGGCAGCTTGAAAACAGAACAGTTCGAGCGGCCATCAGCGGACTGATTGCAGATAAACCATCAGAAATTTCTCCAGGAAATCCACTGGCTATTGGTAGTAGGGTAGCCCGAGTAGTGGATACCAGCCGACTGCGTATGAGGGTCGGTGTTGGGGAGCAGGTGGTAAGTCGGGTTCAGCCTGGAAATCCAGTTGATATTCTTGTTCCTGCATTGGGTGCTGAAATTTTTAGAGGTCAGGTGCAGAGCGTTGGCGCGGGTTCAGATCCTGCAACCGGTAGTTTTCCGGTAATTATTGAATGGGAATTGCCTGAAGGAGTATCAGGACGAAGTGGAGTGAGCGGTACTGCCAGCATTTTTGGCTCTGAATCTGTAGAACAGTTGATTGTTCCTGCCGGTTCAATCACCAGTCGACGTGGAAGAACAGTGGTCTTTGTAGAGCTCGATGGGCGTGCCTATGAGCGTGAAGTTGAACTTGCTGGTCGTCGCGGCCCCAGGGCTGCCGTACGCAGCGGTCTACATCCAGGGGAGCTTGTTATCAGTTCGGCTGTAGCATTGCTTGAGGATAGGGATCTGGTTCAGGTTGAAGTAATAGGTAACAGTCGGGATATCCGATAAAAGAGACCTCCGTTAACGCGGATCAGAGGAGCATGCAGCATGAGTTTTGGCGATTTTTCAGTCCGCAATCCGGTTCTGGTGAATATTCTGAGTGTACTTATTCTGATAGTCGGGGTATTCAGTATCGTACGGCTACCGCAGGAGCAGTTCAGTGAGGTGCCGTTTTTCTTTATAAATATTACTGTGCCGTATCCCGGTGTCAGTGCTGAGGATATCGAGGCTTCAGTAACCAACAGGGTCGAGACAGCCATGCAGGGCCTTGATCGTCTGTCCAGAGTAAGCTCTTTGACCAGTGATGGCGTGACCAACATTCAACTTGAATTTGATCAAGGCATCAATCGCCGTGAGTTTGACCGGAATTTTCAGGAAGTGCAGAACCGCTATAATGCTCTGTCCCTCCCTGATGGAGTTGCTTCTGCCAGTATTACCGAGTTCAGCTCGAACGATTTTCTGCCTGTCATAGAGGTGGTACTGTTTGGGGATCGTCCGTATGAAGATCTGAACAGAACTGCCCGCCGCCTTGCTGACCGCATTGAGGGTGTCAGGGAGGTCAGTGGTGTAAGCATAGTCGGTGCCAGAGATCCCCTGATCCTCGTGGAGCCAAGTCAACAGCGTCTCGAAAGTCTGGGGATCAGTCTCGAGCAGATAGTACAGGCAATTCAGGCTCGCAATGTCACAGTACCTGGCGGAAGTCTTATTACCCCCTCCCGCAGCCTTCTGCTGAGAACCGTCGGTGATGTCAGTGCAGCCCGGGATCTGGAAAGCATTATCCTCCGCAGCGGAGCTGATGGTCAGGTCGTTCGTCTTGGTAATGTTGCAAGGATCAGCGAAACCTTTGATCAGGAAGGACTTGCAGCCCGATATAACGGGGAGGATGCGATCAGCCTCCGGGTTGCAAAAATCCCTGGCGGCAGCAGCACAGGAATTATCTCGGATGTCAGGGCCCTTGTTGCCGGCTTCGAAGCCCAGGGTTTTGCTCCTGGCATTCAGATTGAGTTCTTCAATGATTCGACTGTTCAGATACGTGATAGCATAGATGTGTTGGTCAGCAATGCCATTTTCGGGCTGATTCTACTGGTCGCTATTCTTCTGGTTTTCGTAGGCATACGTAATGCCCTTATGGCTGCAATAGGCATACCGGTAACCTTTGCCGTAACGTTTATAGTGCTGGAGTTTATGGGTGAGACCCTGAACAGCAACACCCTTTTCGGTCTGGTTCTGGTCCTCGGTCTTATTGTCGACCATGCAATTGTTATTGTAGAAAACAGCTTCCGCCTGCAGCAGCAGGGACTCAGCCGTCATGAAGCAGCAATCAAAGGTGTTAACCAGGTTGTAGTGCCGGTCTGGGCAGCAACGGCAACCACCGTTGCTGCATTTCTGCCGCTTATTTTTCTACCCGGCATTATAGGGCGCTTTCTGAGGGTTGTGCCTTTGACAGTCAGCATAGCCTTGATTGCCAGTACCTTCGAGGCCACAGCTTTCCTCCCCAGCCATTTTGCTGACTGGCCCGGAAAAACCCGCCGCCGACGCTTTGATCTCTGGTTCGAAAGGACCCAGGATGCCTTCACCCGATTGCTTGAAAAAATTTATGCAAAACGCAAACGCAGCCTTGTACTTGTTGCACTGATCATGATCAGCAGCTTCAGTCTTGTGGCTTTCATACCGCAGAATCTCTTCGATGCCGAGGATTTCAGTGTATTTTTTATAGATATACAGATGCCACCCGGCACACCGGTAGAGCAGACTGACCGGATCATACGGGAATTTGAGCGCGCCCTCGAGCCAATGCTGGGGCAGGGTGAGGTCAAGGCCATTAATGCCTATGTCGGTTTTTCGGCCGGCAGCAGTGAAAACGTCACAAATCCGACTGTCGGTCAGATTCTGGTTGATCTTTTCGAATTGCAGGAAGGCCGCAGCCGCCCCGTCCCTGCGGTTCTCGCTGAAGCCGAGCGCCGGACAGTTGGCATTGCTGGACCCGAACAGGTCCGCTACCGGACCCAGCAGACCGGCCCTCCCGTGGATCCTCCCCTGAGTTTCAGGCTATTTGGAAACTCCTTTGATCAGTTAGAGGAAGCCGCTGCGGCAATCAGGCTTGAGCTGCAGAACACTGAAGGCGTTTTCGACATCCGTGACAACTCTCAGCTCTCCAGCCCTGAACTCAGGATTATTGTCGATGATTTCCAGGCCAGTCGCTTCGGTTTAAGCCGTTTTCAGATCGGTCAGTTTATCCGTTCAGCCTTTGACGGCGTTAATGTCGGCACAGTTTTCATAGATAACGAAGAAATAGGCATCCGGGTTCGCTATGAACTGCCTGATGAAATGAGCTATGACCGCTTCACTCAACTTCGTATTCCTACACCCGATGGCCGCAGTATTCCCTTCGAGGCCGTCGCCCGGATCGAGGACACCCAGGCGCTCAGTTCTATTCGGCGTCTGGACGGCCGTCGCGAGGTCACAATTGAGGCTGAGGTTGCAGAGGGAACGGATCTCGGTGCAGTTAACCGCCGTGTTGAACAGATGTTCAACGGAGAACTGTCATCCAGGGTTCCAGATATTCAGCTCAATGTTGGCGGACAGTTCGCTGAATTCGGTAATCTGCTCATAGATATACTGCGGGTATTTCTGATAGGCATTTTTTTGATCTATCTGATCCTGGCAGCCCAGTTCAAGAGCTATACACAGCCAGTACTTATTATGTTCAGTGTCCCCTTTGCCTTCGTAGGGGTTATACTCTTTCTCTTTCTGACCGGCACCCCGCTCTCGACAACCGTAATCTATGCCGGTGTTGCCCTGGCAGGCATCGCGGTCAATGACAGTATTGTCCTGATAAGCTTTATAAACGAGGAGCGTCGCGACGGCATGGGAATCAGCGATGCCGTCATCAAAGGGGCTGCTGCACGCCTGCGTCCTATTCTGCTTACCAGTCTCACGACTATCGCCGGACTTCTGCCTGTAGCCCTCGGAATCGGTGGTCGCAGTGTGGTCTGGAGTCCTATGGCCGGGACCATAGTTTTCGGCTTGATTTTCTCAACGGTCACCGCTCTCATTATTATTCCCTGTGTGTACGGTCTGTTTTACGATTCACCGCGCAGGGCACGAAAGGAAATTTCCCATGTATAATCCAGCGTACAAACAGATTTCGTTAAAAGATTGGTGTGTATTATGCATGTTATGTGCCTCGGCATTGCTGCCGTTTACCGCCTTTGCGGACACGGCAGCCCCTGGATCGAACCGGCCTGCAGGCGAAGTTCTGACTCTGCAGCAGCTCGTTGAAGTCGTTCTGGAAGGTAGTGCTGATCTTCGGCTGGCATATCTGGCACGTGAGGAAGCCCGTTATGGCTGGCAGGCAGCCCGGGCTGGTGCCGGGCTGCAGATTGAGCTTGATGCCGACCTGGTCGCTTATGACTCGCGACGAGTAGAGACTGGTGCCCCAGCTGCGGTTGGGCTACCTGCACTGAATGTTGAAACCCTGTTCAGTGAACCTCGCATTCGTGCATCATTGGCGCTCCCGGCCGACGGTCGTTTGAACATAGAACTGTCGGGGCGCTTCGAACGCAGCAGCTCTGTCGCCTACGAAAGTGAGGATGATCCCGACATAAGCTATAGTCTGAAACCGTCCTTGAATATGCAGTACAGCCAGCCGGTGTTTGCCGGCGGCCGCCTGCTTGACTTTCGAAGCACCGAAGCCCGTGATCAGCTCGCGGCTTCGGGATACTCAGCGGCAGCATTTTCTGCAGATAATCTGCAAAATCAGCTGACTATGGCTGCAGTTGAGCTCTATGGCGCAATTCATAGTCTGAGGCAGTCCCGTACAGTTTTGCAGCGTAGATTCGAACTTGAGCGCAGTCGGGTTGAACAGGCCGAAACGGACCTGGCTGCCGGGGCAATCAGCGAGCAGCAGTTCCTTCAGCTTCGCGTGAACCTGAACCGCATTCGCGAAAATATTCTGAATGTCGAGGAAAATCAGCAGCTCGTGCAGCGCCGTATTCGTGATATCAGCGGTGGCCTGGATATTTCAGCCTATCGTACAGAAAATTTCAATGCAGGAACCTTAATGTCTCTTGTATCACTGTCAGGTACCCGGAATTCTCCGCTGTCTGTACAGCGTGCTGAAAGGGCACTGGATGAAGCCAGATGGCAACAAATTACTTCGGCACTTGGAAGAGCTTCCCGCTTGACCGTATTCGGCCGGTTACAGCCTCGTTATCCCATTGAACGGGAAAATCCGGAGGACATAGCATCGTCTGTCAGCGATTTGTTTGATTCTGCTGGCTTTGACTGGACCCTGGGTATTGGTTTGAAGATACCGTTATTTGATAGCGGTAGTAAAGCTGCTGCATCGGCTGCTGAAGAGCTGGCAATTGAACAGAGAGTAATCAGTCTTCAGCAGGCAGTATCGGATAGTGCTGAAGATGTACGTAATCTCGGCGAGCGGATTCGCGTTATTTCCGAAAGACTGGAGCTGCTCGAGCTGGAGATTACATTGAACAGGCAGGCATATGCAGAAGCGGCCCTGCGTTTTGAATCCGGTATCGGAACTGAACAGCAATTGACCAGGCTTGAGCTCGATTTGATTCAATCGGAAAATAATCACATACAGGCTGAACATGAACTGGCTCTCGCATGGCTGGAGCTACAGCTTGTATATGGGGAATAGTCGGAGGAGCCTGCAAAAGGCTGGTCAGTCAGCAATCATGTTCTGTTCGGGTAGGTATGTACAAACGCGATCACGACCTTGTGCTTTCGCCTGATAAAGAGCTGCATCAGCCCGTTTGATGAGCTCGTCCGAATCTATCTCTCCGGGCAGGAACTCTGCTATACCAATACTTACAGTTATTGAGAAGCTGCCCCCCTTACCGTCATCAAACTCTACTGCGCGTATGCGCTCACGCAGCCGTTCAGCAGGTATGGCTGCGTGAGCGCAGTTTGTCTCGGGCAGCAATACAATAAACTCTTCTCCACCGTAACGGCCAATAACATCAGTATCACGGAACAGTCCCGGTTCACGAAGTAATTCTCCGAAGGTTCTGAGTACTGTGTCTCCCATTAAATGACCGTAGCTGTCATTGATCCGCTTGAAATGATCAATATCCAGCATCATACAGGCGAAATTACCAAGGTGCTCTTCCAGGCTTCCACTGGTTCTGTGGTCAAATTCAGTTTGGGTATCTATTCTGGATTCATCAGTGAGAGGCTCAATCTGATTCTTCAGTCTCCAGCGGCAACGGAGTGCACGCCTACGCTCGGCCTCAAATGATTCAAGCAGAGCGCGGCGGTTGAGAAGGCTCGTCAGAAAATCGACCCTGCTGATTTCATTCAGCTTACGGTTCAGTTCTTCGATTTCGAGTTTTTGTCTTTTCAGGATATTGCTGTCAACAATATCTGTGAATGAGTCCTTAATGTAGAAATTCAGGCGCTGACTCATGGTTCTCAGTTCTTTGATGCAGTCGATCACTGTCCAGAGGTTTGCGACTGATGTTTCGGATTCGCAGTTAAGGTAAAAATATCGGGCGACGCTCTTCGGGCTGTCGTCCTGCAGAAGCCTGGTAATGTCTTGATCATCAAGCAGGATCAGTAGATCGCCATTCTCAAGTCTTTTTCGGTTTTGTTCGGATAGAGCCTCGTAGGTGCTCATATCCAGTAGTGCAAAACTCCGCTCACTGCAATGTGGTCTGAATTCGGCAAAATAGGACGATATGGTTTCTACTTGATAATCAGGATTGGACATAATCAAGGAAGAGATACATGTACTGTCTGTTCCGAGCAGGATTTTCTGCGGCATAACACAAGCATTCTGTCCAGTTTTGCTGAAAAAGTCAATTTTTAAATTCTACATGGGTGATTTCTTCTGGAATATGTCGCTTTTTTTTATAAATTCTGTGCTTTTTTTTATACAAACACTTGCACTTCATTGGAAACGGGATTATTGTGACCATAGGGTCATGTGACTGTATAGTCATATGACTAATGAGTCATGTATTGTGAATGGAGGCCGATGAATGCCCAAGGAAACGTATTTCAATCTGCCGGTTGAGAAGAAATCCCTTATTCTGGATGCGGCGATCGCTGAATTCGAGCAGTATCATTATGATCAGGCCAGCATCAATCGCATTGTTGAGGCAGCGGGCATACCAAAGGGCAGCTTCTATCAGTACTTCAGCGGCAAGAAGGATATCTACAAGTATCTGCTGTCATTGATAGTGGAAGCCAAAATGCAGTATCTGACACCAGTCATGCAGAATCCTTTTGAGCATCCGATATTCGATGTCCTTCGGGACATGTATGCTTCAGGACTGCGCTTTGCTAAAGATCATCCTCATTATATGCGCATCGGAAATCGTTTTATCCAGGATAAAACCCATCATATCTATAAAGAAGTAATGGCGGATAATCAGCGCACTGCAGAGTCAGTGTATGAAATGCTGCTGCAGAAGGCAGTAGAGCGTGGAGAAATCAGGAAAGATCTGGATGTGCCGTATACAGCCCATCTCCTGTTTTCGCTCAGTAATAATCTCGTTGAATACAATGCGGATCTGGATCAGGAAGACTGGCTTGACCGCATGTTTGAATCCCTGGAAAAGCTTCTGGATGTCCTGTTTTATGGGCTCCGGAACAAGGAGGAACAGTGATAACTGTAAAGAATCTGAGTCATTCGTATACTCACAACAGTGTATACGCAGTCAAGAATGTCAGTTTTGAGGTAGCCAAGGGAGAGGTCTTCGGGTTTCTCGGGCCCTCGGGAGCCGGTAAATCTACAACACAGGGTATACTGACTGGTTTGCTTCCACTGCAGGAAGGTGAGGTCAGTGTTGCAGGCTATGATATGCACAAGCCGAACCGTAAGATGTTCAACAAGATTGGAGTATCATTCGAACAGTCAAATGTGTATGGAAAACTAACTGCCCGTGAAAACCTGAATTTCTTCGCGAAACTGTTTGATGTACCCACCATGAATCCATCCGAGCTGCTGGAAATGGTCGGTCTGGATAAAGTCGCAGACAAGAAAGCCGAGACCTTCTCGAAGGGAATGAAGCACCGTTTGACCTTTGTCCGCAGTATGCTGAACAGACCGGAAATCTGGTTTCTGGATGAACCGACTACCGGGCTTGATCCCGCCATCGGCAGCCAGATCAAGGATGTTATCCGGCAGGAAAACCAGAAAGGAGCAACCGTCTTTCTGACCACTCACAACATGCAGGTTGCTGACGAACTATGTGACCGGGTTGCTTTTATTATTGATGGAGAGATCCGGCTGATCGATTCCCCCCGCAATCTGAAGCTGCGGTTCGGGGAAAAACTGGTGGTGGTAGATTATGTACACAAGGGACAGCGTGTCACAGAACAATTTTCCCTGCTTATTCCCGAAGACAAGGCAAAACTGAATGATATTATCCTGAATGGACAGATAGAAATGATGCATACCCGGGAAGCTACCCTTGAGGAAATATTTATAAAAGTCACGGGCAGGGGGCTCGAATAATCATGAGAAAACTCTGGATAACCTTTTTGAAGGATATGAAGCTGTCGTTCAACGGGCTCTATTTCTATATAGAAGCCGGAATGATGGTGGTATTTATTCTGATAATGCTGTTTGTCGTGCCGGAGACCTTTGATCACAGCCAGAACTATCATGTGTATCTGAGAGGCGGACCTGCAGAGCAGCAGCTTATGGCTGAGATGCTTGATGGTATAGACGGTTCTGTTCAGCGTCATGAATCACGTAAATCCCTGGAAGATGCAATGTCAAGAGATCGTTCGTCGATAGGTGTTGAACTCTCTATCGGTCAGGAAGGTCTGGACTACGAATTTGTTCTACAGGGCTACGAGAGTGAACGCATGAAGAGCCTGCTGCAGAACATGATCGAAGGTGAGCTTCTGGCTCAGTTCAGCGGTGCGGCAGCCGTGGAGCAGCGGGTGCTTGAACCGGATAGTGAACGCCTCAGCGATCGGCAGCATGTTCTGCCTGTATACCTGACCATGAATGTCGGGCTTATGGGACTCTTTATAATTGCAGCCTATATTTTCCTTGATAAGGATGAGGGAGTAATCAAGGCGTATGCAGTAGCGCCGGTACAGATATGGCAGTATCTGGCAAGCAAGCTCATGATAATGACTGTTATCGGGCTGGGAACTTCACTGCTAACTGTTCTCGCAATCGTGGGAATGCAGGTTAATTATCCCTTGCTGATCCTGGCTGTGTTTGCCTTCAATCTGTTCGGATCAAGCGTGGGTCTGTTCATCTCCAGCTTCTTTGACAGCATGGTAAAGGCAATGGGGGCCTTATATCTGGCGGTCATGATTATGATGATTGCCTCGATCTCATATTTTATGCCTTCTTTTAATCCACTATGGATGCAGTTTATGCCTTCGTATCCAATGCTGTTCAGCTTCAGGGAATTGCTGCTTGCTAATGGCGATGTTGCCTATGTGCTGAGGAACAGCCTTATGTTTCTGCTTTTGTCAGCTGTTTTTTTCAGCATGGCGACTGCCCGATTCAAGAAAACCCTGACGGTATAGGGAGGGGGAACTGTTATGAAACGAATTTTGGCAATAGTTGGCCGGGATGTACGTAGTGGACTACGCGATTGGTTGATCGTGTATCTGAGTATTGCTCCATTTCTGATTGCATTTATTCTCCGGGCCTTGATTCCTGGAGTAGGTGACTCACTGGTAAATGTGGTACTGCTGGAAGATGATCCCTTGCGGCCTCGTCTTGAACGCATTGCACAGGTAGAGACGGTAGCCACTCTGGAAAAGATGGAAGAAAGAGTTCTCCGCATGGATGATATATACGGAGTGCTAAGTACTGATTCAGGATTCGAACTGATTCGTCAGGGAAATGAGATCGGTGCGGGGCATGAGATGCTGGAGGTTCTTCTGACCAGATTATCTCGACCGGATGCAGAATTGCCGGTGGCGATAAGTTTCTCGGATATAGGCTGGGAGATATCTCCGCTCAAACTGCATGGCGGGAATCTTCTGCTGCTCATGACCACCGTTTTCGGGGGCATGTTCATTGTGCTGAATCTGGTGGATGAGAAGATGCACAATACCCTGAAAGCCCTGAATGTCTCCCCGCTAACCCGCCTTGAGCTGGTAGCGGGCAAAGGTATACTCGGATTTATACTGCCGGTAATCGGCTGTCTGGGATCAGTGTGGATACTCGGATTTGATGGAGTGCATTATGGGATGCTCTTGTTGAGCATACTGAGCATAGCCTGTATTTCAGTGATTATCGGCTTCAGTGTTGGTGTGGTCAGTGATGAGCCAATTACAGCAGTGGCCAGTATGAAGATTATCTTTCTGCCGGTTCTACTTTCGGTTTTCGGTGCAATGTATCTTCCCGGGAACCTGCTGTGGCTTCTGTACTGGTCTCCATTTTACTGGGCTTTCGAAAGCGTACGTGCAATTCTGCTTCAGGAGGCTCAATGGTTGGAGGTAATCCGGAACACAGCAATTATTACCGGGATTACCGCAATTACATTTATAGTGCTGAAAAAACGTATCAGAAACGGTCTGAACTGAGCGTTAAAAAATCAAGGAGGTTTGTATGAACGGATTGGCATTACTTGGAATTCTACTTCTGGCTTATGCAGCAGCTATCGTTGCGATTACGGTGAAAAAACCGGAGAAAATCTGGCAAATGCCCAAGATCAGGTTGTTTGTGAAGCTGCTTGGGGAAACAGGTACGGTGGCATTCTTCTACATTTTTGCGGCTGTTGCAGCCGCCGCTGGAGTCTGGCTGCTCACGATGTAGAATTGTCTGCATGACTCCGGAATCACATTACAGGCGCCGGTGGTATGCCGGCGCCACTCTTGATTACAAGGCTCAGTATATGCATTATTATATGCATCAGGAGTTTGTATGACAGAGACTATTTATACCGCTTGTCTTGCTTCAGCAGAAAAGATGGCGGAAACGATAAAAGCTGGAAGCACATATGCTGACTTTCAGCAGCAGATAGAAGTCCTTAGATCCGATGAAACCGCACTCACCATACTGCAGGAATTCCAGAATGAACAGCAGGCTCTGCGACATGCCCAGCAATATGGGGATGTAAGTCAGGATGCAATCCAGAATCTTCAGGACAAGGAACGCGCAATGCAGGAGAATGAAATTCTGAGTGCGTTTTTTGCTGCTCAACAGAGATTTGTGGATCAGTTAGCCGAAATCAATGCCTCACTGAGCGCACATCTCGGCTTCGATTTTTCTTCCATGGCCAAGCCGGCTGGTGGATGCGGCTGCGGCGGCAGCTGCTGAACGGAACAAGGATATATTATTATGATTGATGCTCAGATACAGGATGCCCTTCAACAGTTCGTGGGTGATCTCCGGGAAACCGATGCCATGCAGGAATTTATCAATGCTCAGACCGATTATGCAAACAATACGGATCTGAGAACACTGCGGGATTCGTACACAGAGATGGTACAGGATTTCCACAGGAAGCAGTCCGAGGGTACACACAGCCAGCAGGATATCGATGACATTCGGGCAATACAGATGGAACTGCAGGATCATCCAGTGACGCAAAAGGTATATATGACACAGGAAAATCTTCAGGGACTGCTCCGCGGCTGCAACCAACGCATAAGTACCCGTCTCGGACTTGATTTTGCACAGATCGCCGGGAGTGTTGGCGGTTGCGGGGGCGGGAGCTGCGGTGAGGGCGATTGCTCAAGCGGTGACTGTTCAAGCGGCAGCTGCTGCTGATTCTTCGACTTGTTTTCAGTGTGAAACGCTTGTAAAAAGCCTGCTGTTCCGGCACAATCAAGCCCGAAAAGGGGACATATATATATGCTGCAATTGATTGTGTCGGTGGGCGGAAGTCTCGGACTTTTCCTGTTTGGTATGCGTGTGATGAGCGACGGCATCCAGAAGGCTGCCGGGGACAAGCTACAGGCGATCCTTCAGTTTATGACCGGCAATCGTTTCACAGCCGTTGGTACCGGGTTCCTTATTACAGTCCTGGTACAATCAAGTTCTGCGTCTACAGTTATGGTTGTCGGATTCGTCAACGCGCATCTGTTGACCCTTGCACAAGCCATTGGGGTAATCCTTGGAGCCAACATTGGCACTACCGTAACCGGCTGGATAGTTGCTGTGTTCGGCTTTTCATTCAATATTTCATCAGCAAGTTTCCCGGCTCTCGCTATAGGTTCTTTTCTGCTTTTCTATAAACGTCTGAATAAGACTGCCTGGGGTGAAGCCCTGATAGGTTTCGGAATCCTCTTTCTCGGACTCATGTTTCTCAAGGATTCAGTTCCGGATATTTCCGAGAATACGGCAGTGCTGGAGTTTATCAGCGGTTTTACCGGGTATGGCGTTTTCTCATTGCTGCTGTTTATTGTCGTCGGGGCCCTGTTAACGGTTGTTCTTCAGTCCTCTTCGGCGGCGGTGGCAGTTACTCTGACTATGGCTTTCGCAGGCTGGGTGGATTACCCGACCGCGGCTGCAATAATCCTTGGTGAGAATATCGGAACAACATTTACCGCTTTCCTGGCATCCATCGGCACCGATGTAAATGCGCGACGTGCATCCAGGGCTCATACCCTCTTCAATGTTGTTGGTGTGCTGTGGATGCTGGTAGTATTCGTGCCCTTCCTGCATCTGGTAGATTTTATTATTCCCGGTGAGATGCTCGGGAACGTCGACATCCAACAAATGCGACTGTATCTACCGGCACATCTGGCAGCATTTCATACCTTGTTTAATGTGCTGAATACGATGCTGTTTATAAGCTGGGTGCCAGCCTTTGCACGCCTGGTTGAAAGGTTTGTCCCTGATCATAGAGATGCTGCAGAACCTGATTACTCGCTCGCATATCTTGTTCCCCATGTTGCGAAAAATCCCGAATTGTATCTGCTGCAGATCAAGGATGAAGTCGGAAAGATGGCCGGGGTAGTGCTGAAGATGTACGGAAAGATAATGTACCTGATAGACAACCCCGATTCTGTATTGGGAGCTGAAGTCCAGGAGCTCAAACGCCTTGAGGACCTGACAGACCTCATGGAAGAGGAGATATCAACGGTTCTGGGTGCTGCTTCCAGTGAAGCCCTCAACCAGAGTGGGGTTGCACAGATCAATACCATGATGAGAGTGGTGAATGAGCTTGAGCGGATGGCTGACAGCTGTTTCAATCTTACCTTGATTCTTGAGCGGCGGCATCTCAAAAACTATGAGTTTTCAGAAGACGCTAAATCTGATCTGCACGGTTATGCACTGCAGGTACAGAGTTTTGTCGACTACATTCATGCTCATTTACTGCGTAGACTTAATGCCGAGCAGTTGGAAAAGGCCCGCGAACTCGAACAGAAGATTGACTCCAGCCGCGATCTGCTGAAAAAGGCCGCCAGAAAGAGAATCAAGAAACGCAGTACCAGTATCAAAACCGAGCTGCTGTATATCGATCTTCTGAATCAGATCGAACACATCGGGGACTTTGCTCTCAATATTGCCCGCTGCCAGAGGGAACTACCCAAGGGCTCTGACCGTTTGCTCGAAATTGCAGCCAAGGCATAGGCGGGAAATCCCGATAGTTCCGAAAATTTGTGACAAATGAAGCAGATAGCCTTACACTGTGCTATGCGAATGCCGGTAAAAGCCCTGTTCGTCCTGTCGTTTATAGGAATCTGCAGCGCTGCCCTGCTGCTGGTGTTCTGGTATACACAGGCGACGCAGCATATTCTGTTCAACGAGGGGTCAGCACGAAAGGCTCATACCCACATCTCCATCATTCTGCCTCTCGAAGGAGGTGTTTTCTTCGATCAGCTGGCAGAAGGAGTCGTTCATGAAGCACTGCGCCGTGATGTTGCAGTTGAGTTCCTGCATTACAGTGACATTCTTCCGGAAACCGAACTGCGGCTGCTGCTGCGTCAGGTAAGCTGGATGCAGACTGATGGAGTGCTTCTGTATCTTCCTGAATCCTACGCCATGGCTGCTGAACTGGATGAGCTTGTTTCCAGAAATATTCCTGTTGTAACACTTATACACGATAATCCATTTTCCAACCGCACAGGCCATGCCGGCTTTGATAATGAAGTGCTGGCCAGAGAGCTCGTCAGACTTATGCTGAGTGACTATGATCCATCATCTGTGCCAGAATCATGGGCTGTCTTTTTTGCAGGTGATGATTCCTCACAGGGGCTACAGGACAGACAGCGGATGCTGTCCATTATGCAGGCCATGATAGAGCCCTATCCTTATATCTCTATTGATGTAGTTCAACATCTTGAATCAACCGGACATTTTGAAGGCGAGAAACGGACTGCCAGTCTGCTTCGCGATATGCCTGGTATAAATGGAATTGTCGTGGCTGCCCCTCGAACCCTTGGTGGAGTCGTTCATGCACTGATCGACCAGAACAAGCTGGGAGATATTCGCATAGCAGGATTGGATAGCAACGAAGAAATTGTAACTGCAATAGGACGTGGCCTGGTTCAGGGGACTATATACCGCTATCCGCAGCAGATCGGCAGAAATGGACTCCGTCTGATTCTTGATGCCTCACGGAGCCAGTACATACCTGAATACACACTGCTCAATTACACAGCCGTAGACCGCAATAATCTGCATGTACTGCTTCCTGAGGGGATCCGCTGATGGCAAGTTTACGCCGCAGAAGCCTGCTGTATCTGTTTGCACTGGCGATCCCTATTATGCTCGGGGTACTGATTCCAATTACCTTGACCTATTCACTCCTGACGCAATCCCTGCAGATTTATGACAGGAACAAACAGTATCAGGAAGTGGATCGTCTCGTATTTCTGCTTGATCAGGCCCTGAACGACTATCTCCTGACCAAATCAACCGACAGTCTTCGGTACTATCTGGAGATTTCCATGCAGCTGCGTGAGGCAGTACCGCAGTTTTCACTGGAGATTTCTGAAGAGCAGATCAGACAGGGTGAGCGATTTCTTGAACGGAGCGCTCATTATCTACTGTTGAGTCTGCAGGAGACCGCTGATCAGGCAGTTCAGGCGAAACGGGGCCGTTCACCCGAACTCTATGCTGAGCTGTATGCTGAAGTCCGTGTGCAGGTTCGGCTTCTGAACAGTCTGTTCATCCAGCTTTCCCAAAATGAATTAACCAGAGTAATGGAAATTCAGGAGGATTATGCCCCCATCCTTTCACGAATTCAGCAACTCAGTTTTCTGTTTCTTATTTCCCTTATGATTTTCACTGCGATGCTGTCCTCTATTTTTGCCCAGAAGATAGCGGAGCCGATTGTTCAGTTATCCAGCAGGGCTTTGAGTCTTGCAGATGGCGATTTTTCCAGCAGTGATTTTGTATCCAGGGGCAGTACAGAAGTCCAGCAGCTGGCGATGGCCTTTAATACCATGAAGCATTCTATTCAAACCTATATAACAGAACTGCAGCATGCTGCTGAAGTAGAAAAAGGCCTCATGGAGGAGCGTGTAAATAATCTTCGCATGAAGAACACTCTCAAACAGGCTGAGATGACTGCACTGCAGAGTCAGATTCAGCCTCATTTTCTATATAATGCCCTGAACACAGCGGTTCAGCTGGCAACAATTGAGGATGCTGACCGGACAAGTGAATATATCGATTCACTGGCATCGCTCTTGAGAGAGACATTGCGGCCTTTGTCGGAAGCGACCACACTGGGAAAGGAAATTGAGACCCTGCAGTCCTTTATGTTTATTATGCAGATCCGTTTCGGGACAGAGCTACTTCTGAATATAGACTGCCCTGATTCTGCAAGGTCGGTTTTCCTTCCGCGCTTGATCCTGCAGCCTATTGTGGAAAATGCGGTACAGCATGGTTTTCAGAACGGGAATGGAACAATATGGCTGAGTTCTGAAATAAGTGGTGACAAGCTGCTGCTTTCAGTGGATGATGATGGAAGGGGTATGGCGGAATCCCGCTTGAATGAACTGCTGCAGAGTCTTCACATCCATGATGATGACGAATTTATTCATGGCTTCGATGTTCGATCCACTACCAATGGTATCGGTCTGCGTAATGTCATGTACAGGGTGCGTCTGTTTACAGGAAGAGAAGATTCTTTTTTTATCGAGACATCCAGACGGGGTGGCCTTTGTGTCAAGGTTGAGGTGCCGGTTAATGCCGGTTCTAATTTCTGGGAGAGTACCGATTCATGAAACGCAGAATTTTTGTAATAGATGATGAACTTCCGGTTCTTGAGGGAGTGCAGCATATCATCGAGTCTTCATTTCCTGAAGGTGAGGTCTGTGGCACAGGACGAAGCGGTGTTGAAGCCTTGAAGAAACTTTCGGCTGATCCCCCGGATATATTGCTGGTAGATATTCATCTGCCTGGAATATCCGGTCTGGAGATAGTAAGTGAAGTCAAGCGCAGGAATCCAGAGGTGCTTTGCATTATTATTTCTGCATACGAGCAGTTCAATATTGCCAGGGAAGCCCTGGATTTCGGGGTTTTCGCCTACATTGTCAAACCAGTTACAAAGAGCCGCTTGTTGAAGGTTCTTCAGAAAGCGGCCGCGGCACTCGATCAGGAACAGCAGCAGCAGGAAGAGCATCTTTACAGTAAGGTTCTCCGTCAGTCGGTTGAGAGCCTGCTTGAGAGTGAGTTTATCCAGCGGGTTTTTTCAGGGGTCTGGAAACCGGATGCCGATCTATGGCAGCAGTGGATTGTTGCTCTCAGAAGCCTGCGCCCTGATTTTTTCCCCCGGGTGCGGCTGGTCAGGGTATCGCTACCTGAAGGGATCCAGTCCCGGGATACGGACAGAAAAATGGCGATAGCCTTGAGATATAAGGTTCCCTGCTGGACTGGAGTCATCGCTCCTGGATCTGTTGGAGTGCTTGTAGCATCAGAAAATGAAAAGGCCGTTTCTATGCTATCCGAAGCAGCCCGGGAGCTTATGCATCTTGCCGGTGCAGGAATCGGTCTCGAACCGCAGATTGACTGCAGTACGGATTTCAGTCTGGAACGTCTCTGGGAATTCCTTCCTCAGTTTCTCTCGCTTTTCAGTAAATCCTCACAAAGCAGTGTCGAGAGCAGGAATATCCCAGCGCTTCGGGTACATCTTCAGCAGCTTTGGCCACGTATCTGTTCCAGGGACAATACGGGGCTTTCTGTCTGGAGATCGGATTGTCTTTCTCTGCTTACTGATGTCCTTCGCTCTGACGGTGAGACGGCACGAATGCTGCTGCTTGAACCCTTATATCTTGCCTATCAGAGTCCTCAGGTTCCGCCCCTGATTCTGAGCAGCCTTGCGGTGTGTGCTTCTGCTGAAGAAATGCTTGATCTATTGATCAGCCGTCTACAGGATGCTCTGAGGACAGGAGGTGAGGAAACCGTGGAATCCCGGACTCTTCAGACCGCGATTGATTATATAAGGGGGAATTTCGGTCGGCAGCTGTCTCTGGATGATGCCGCCGGAATTGCTGGGGTTTCCGCTGCACATCTGTCCCGGCTGTTCAGGCAGGAGCTCCAGCTGTCTTTCTCTGATTATGTCACATCGCTGCGGATGGAATATGCGCGGAAGCTTCTCGAGCGGCGTACATACAGCATCAAGGAAATCAGCGAATTGACGGGGTATTATGACTCGAATTACTTCAGCAGGGTATTCAAGCGATGGGTTGGGCTCCGGCCGAGTGAATACGCGGAAAAGCATTTGGTGGAGGATTGAATGAGGATTACAAAAACCGGCTGCGCTCTGATACTGCTTGTTGTTCTGATATCAGGCAATTCCTGTACTGATGATGCAGAAGCACCGATCGCGGATGTTGAACACAAGAGCATCCGGATCGGTTTTTCACTGGATTCACTGGTTGTTGAGCGCTGGGCGCGAGATCGGGATGAGTTTTTTACAGCCGCAGGGGAATATGAAGCCCAGGTAGTTCTGAGGAACGCCAACGAGGATCTGGAAGCACAAAGGCGCCAGCTTCTTGAACTGAGCAGACAGAATATTGATGTACTTGTCATTATTCCGAATGACAGTGAAGCTCTATCGGACACTGTGCAGCAGATACGGAATCAGGGAATTCCGGTACTTGCCTATGACAGAGTTATCAGGAATGTCCCAATAGATGCCTATGTCAGCTATGATCTTCATCTTACCGGGCGCATTATGGCTGAATCGATTGTAGCTGCCCTGCTGGAGAACGACACCGGTGTGAATGAGGCTGAAGACACAAACCATGTCCCCAGGCTGCTGATTATAAATGGAGCCCTGAACGACTATAATAGCTTTGTAATCAATCAGGGAATAATCAGTGCACTTAGACAAGCCCTGCAGAACGGAGAAATCGAGCTGCTTGAAAGCATGTGGCTGCAGCGCTGGCGCAACGAGGAGGCCCGTGATGCCATACTCCAGGCTTTTGAGCGCTATGAACGTATCGATGCTGTCATTGCTGCCAATGATCTGATTGCAGATGCAGTGGTTCGGGAGGCTGCCGGTTATGGCTTGGCTGGTACAATTCTGGTCAGTGGCATGGATGGTGATCTGTCGGCAGTTCAGCGAATTGCGGAGGGAACACAACTCATGACCATGTATAAACCAATATCACCTCTTGCCAGGGAGGCAGTCGCTGCTGCTGTCCGGCTAGCCAGAGGTGAGGATCCGGGAACCGAAGAGCGGTTTTTCAACGGAAGTCATGAGATACCATTTATCAAGCTGAAACCGGTACTGGTTACCAGGGACACCATTATGGATACCGTAGTTGCAGATGGCTTTCATGACTTTGCAGATGTCTACAGGAATGTTTCCCCGGAACATCGTCCTCGTTAACCGCAATATAATGATGCACTATTAGTACTGCCAATGAGCAGTAAATTTCTTCATGTGAAAAATGTCCTGCACAAAGCAAAAATCTTCTTCATGACAGCAGCCGCTTGCGGGCGTATTGTGAATCATCAATCCTAAGGAGGACTGTATGAACAAACGTTTCGCTTTGATTGCCGGTATTATCGCACTGGCAATGCTGATTCCAGCTGTTAACGTAGTAGCTGGTGGACAGACAGAACAGGCTGAAGTAAGCCGACGCCTGGTTGTAGGACTTTCACTTCCAACACAGCGTGAGGAGCGCTGGGTACGTGACAGAGAAACAATGATTGCTGAAGCTGCACGTCTTGGCGTTGACCTTCGTGTTGCAGTAGCTGATGCTGATATGGCACAGCAGGCCAGCCAGGTCGAGAATCTTCTTGCACAGGGAGTTCAGGTTCTGATTCTTGCTCCGCACGATGCATCTGCTGCTGCTACTCTTGCTGAATTGGCTGCTGCAGACGGCGTTCCGGTAATTTCCTACGATCGCCTTATTCTGAGTGATAAGGTAGCTGTATATCTTTCATTCGACAATGAGCGGGTAGGTGAACTGCAGGGCCGTTACATTACCGAGCAGGTTCCTGCTGGTAATTATATCGTAATGTCAGGTGCTCCAACCGACAACAATGCAGCACTCTTCAAGAGAGGTGCAATGAAATACATCCAGCCTCTGGCTGACGCAGGCGACATCAATATTATTACCGAGCGTGCCGTAGATAACTGGTTACCGGAAAATGCATTGAACATCGTCGAAAATGCACTTACTGCTTCCAACAACCAGGTTGATGCAATTCTGGCACCAAATGACGGAACTGCAGGTGGCGCAATTCAGGCTCTCGCAGCCCAGGGTATGGCTGGACAGGTTCCGATTACCGGACAGGATGCCGAGCTTTCTGCTGTACAGCGGATTGTTGAAGGTACACAGTCTATGACTATCTTCAAGGATACCCGCGATCTTGGTACACAGGCTATTCAGGCAGCTATTACCCTCGCTCAGGGACAGTCAGTTCAGACCAACGCTGAGGTTGAAGGTGTTCCTTCACTTCTGCTTACTCCGCATATCATCACACGTGATAATATCAATCTCCTGATTGACAGCGGATACCTGACCCGCGAACAGATTTACGGAAACTAAGTCTTAAGTGAGACATTGATAGACCGGAGGCTCCGGCCTCCGGTCTATTGTCAGAACCGTAAGGATGGGAGAATCCATGAGTAATTACATATTGGAAATGCAGGATATCGTGAAAGAATTTCCTGGTGTCCGGGCCTTGGATAAAGTCAGTTTCCAGGTGAAATCCGGAGAGATCCACGCACTTGTTGGTGAGAATGGAGCCGGAAAATCAACCCTTATGAAGGTGTTGAGTGGTGTGTATCCGGCCGGTACCTTTGAAGGACGGATAATTGTTGAGGGTGAAGAGCAGAATTATTCATCTATCAAGGACAGTGAACGCGCCGGGATCAGTATTATCTATCAGGAACTTGCCCTTGTTCCGCAGATGTCCGTGGCTGAGAATCTATTTCTCGGAGCAGAGAAGGGTTCAGCGTTCAAAATCAATTGGGATGAAACCATTCAGGATTCAATGAAATATCTGAAGGAAGTAAATCTCGATGTAAATCCGAAGACAAAAATAAAAAATCTTGGCATTGGCAAGCAGCAGTTGATAGAGATAGCCAAGGCAATAGCAAAAAAGGCCAGAATCCTGATACTGGATGAGCCTACTGCGGCTCTGAACGAGCATGACAGTGAAAATCTGCTGGAAATTCTCCGGCAGCTGAGAGATCGCGGGGTCACCTGTGTCTATATCTCTCATAAACTGGAAGAAGTTCTGGCGATTGCAGATACCGTGACAGTGCTCAGGGACGGCCGGACAGTAGCCTCGCATGACATGCACGGAGCAGACAGGCTGAACGAAGCGAAAATTGTTTCCCTGATGGTGGGCCGGGAACTCACTGAACGATTTCCACGGGTTGAGCATACAGCCGGTGATGTGCTGATGCAGGTGAGAAACTGGACCGTTCAGGATCCGGATAATATTGAGAAAAAAATAGTCGAGAATGTTTCTTTCGATATACGGAAGGGAGAAATTCTCGGTGTTGCAGGGCTAATGGGCGCAGGCCGTACAGAGCTTATGATGAGCATATTCGGATCCTATGGAAAACGTCTCAGTGGTGAAATCTATCTGGATGGGCAGAAAGTGGAAATAAACAGTGCTGCTGATGCCATTCGCGCCGGTATTGCCTACGTTACCGAAGACCGCAAGGGCAAAGGCCTGGTACTTGGTATGGACGTCAAGCAGAATACCAGTCTTGCTGCTTTGAAGAGTCTGTCAAAGCTGTCGGTAATACATGACCTCGAGGAAATCCGTGAGACAGAGCATTATGTAAAGTCACTGAGGATTAAAACTCCGTCAATCGAACAGAAAACAAAGAATCTTTCAGGTGGAAACCAGCAGAAGGTAGCTCTTGCAAAATGGATGCTGACCAAGCCTAAGGTTCTGATTCTCGACGAGCCAACTCGAGGTATTGATGTCGGGGCTAAATTCGAGATCTACAATATTATGAATGATCTAGTTGAGCAGGGAGTCTGCATAGTCATGATCTCTTCTGAACTTCCTGAGGTACTTGGAATGAGTGACAGGATAATAGTAATCCACAACGGACGCCTGAACGGCGAATTAGACTGGAAAGATGCTACGCAGGAAAAAACCATGCTGCTGGCAACCGGAGGAAAATAAAAATGACACGAATAAAAGCAGGTCAAACAAGCATGCAGATTCTGAAGGATCAGCTGCAGCATAATGTACGACAGTACTCGATGTTTATTGCGCTCATTGCAATCGGACTGATTTTTACCGTCCTGACGGATGGGATCTTTCTGTCACCCCGTAATCTGTCCAACCTGATGCTTCAGACATCGTTTATCGCTGTTCTGGCAGTCGGTATGGTGCTGGTAATTGTGGCAGGGCATATTGATCTGTCTGTCGGTTCCATAGTCGGATTCACCGGTGCTTTTGCGGCTGTCCTGCAGGTGCAGCTGGGATTCAATACCCTGACAGTGGTAATCCTTACGCTTATTCTGGGAGCTATTATCGGTGTCTGGCAGGGGTTCTGGATAGCCTACCGCGGTGTGCCCGCTTTCATAGTGACCCTGGCCGGGATGCTCACCTTCCGTGGAGCCTTGATCGCTCTGACCGGCGGACAGACTATCTCACCGCTTGAACCAGCGTTCAGGGCGATCGGACAGGGCTACATCCCACGTCTCTTCCTGAATACCGATGCGATTGCAGGCTTTCACGACTTCAGTTTTCTTATTGCTGTAGCAGCAATCGCCGGTTATCTGGTAATGGAACTACGGAACCGCAGCCGTCGGAAATCCTATGGTTTTGCGAACCTGCCGATGTCGCTCTTTGTTGCCAAGATGATTCTGGTATCCACCATGCTCTGGCTCTTCTTCTCCATTATGGTTAACTATCGAGGTATTCCATACTCGATAATGATTGTTCTGGCTCTTGTGCTTATGTTCGGATTTCTAACCAACAATACCACTTTTGGTCGGCATGTATATGCAATCGGTGGAAACCGTGAGGCTGCCTTGCTCTCCGGTATCAATATAAAGCTCAAGACATTGTGGATATTTGTAATAATGGGAATCCTTTCAGCTCTCTCGGGCCTGGTGTTTACAGCACGCTTGAACTCTGCTACTGCCAGTGCGGGCAACCTGTTCGAGTTGGATACGATTGCAGCGGTTATTATCGGTGGTACGAGTACGTATGGCGGTGAAGGTACAATCTTCGGCGCGATTATCGGAGCGCTGGTTATGGCGAGTCTGAACAACGGTATGAGTCTCATGAATATATCCTCTGAATATCAGATGATAGTTAAAGGTCTGATTCTTCTCCTTGCAGTCTGGTTTGATATTGCCAGCCGCAAGCGCTCCTGATCCACCTCCTGTTGATTCCGGGCAGGGTTTTCCTTGCCCGGAATCACTTTCCCGCATAGAATGGAATTCGGTAATAAACAATAAAATATGCAATAATAAAGATGATCCGATGGAGTTATTATGAAAATCAGGTCAAAACTGTTGGGGCTGCTGCTGTCAACGCAAGCCGCTTTTCTCATCGCTATTGCGGTGTATCTGCTCATCTTGTTGAGGCCTATCATCGTAATTAATGCTGAATCATCCGAGATCCGTATTCTGAATGACCGGCTTAACCGCGAACTACTGCAGCTGCACAAGGTCACAACCGGGCAGTTTGCTCTTGAGTTTGAGGAATATCAGAATACAACCCGTCTGACACTCGAGGCATTTTCAAGGGTAGGAGCTCTGGAGGTTCTGCCGGGTATGAATGAGACTCTGGCACACAGTATTTCGGCTATTCAGCGCCTGGAACCGCTGATCAGAAGTAATCAGGAGCAATTTATCGCCCAGGCTCAATCGCTGGTCCGGACCATAGAAGACGAGCAGATGTTTATTCGCAGTTTTGTATTCCGGAATCTGATTGGAGAAACCACACTCTCTCCGAATATGAGAACTTCTGCCCAGAATTATTACCGGGGTCTGGTACAGCTCGTGGATTCTCTTGAGTCCAGTCTGAGAGTCCTCCAGGATCAGGAAGCGGTAATCAATCATGAGATCCAGCGTATTGAACGGAGGGGACTGCAACTGACCGGAATAATGATATTGTTCCTGCTTGTGTTATCCAGTGCTTTCAGCGCCGTATTGGCTGGTTCCCTGGCGAAAGCCGTACGTAGAATTGAAGACCATCTTGAAAAAATGAGCCTTGGGGATCTGCGTACCCGCTGTAACCTGAAAAGAAAGGATGAAATCGGTGAACTCAGTACTCATACAGATCGATTTATTGACAAAATCTCGGGACTTATCGGGGCCGTTCAGCGGGAATCATCCGAGAACCTGGAGGTCAGGGACAGGATTCAGGCGTCGGTTGGGAGTACTTCCCGCTCACTGGAAAACATTCAGGGAAACACGGACAGCATTTCCGGCAGCGTCGGAAAACTGAACAAGGCAATTGAAGCTGTTGCAGAAGACAACAAACAGCTGCTGATGTCGCTGGAGCAAACACACAAGCTTGTTGAGGATGAATCATCCATGGCAGAAGAAATGAACGCCTCTGCTGAGTCAATGGCCACGGTCCTTGAAAATACACTACAGATTACCAGGGAAAACCGGGAAGCTACCGGGCGCCTCAAGGAAGCATCCGACTCAGGATCGGTACAGTTCCAGCGTACGATGACAGCAGTTCATGATATTGACAGTTGTACCAGTGAAATTACCCAGATGTCGAAGGTTATTCAGGATATTGCGGCCCAGACCCAATTGCTGGCTATGAATGCAGCCATTGAAGCCGCCCATGCCGGGGACCGGGGCGCAGGCTTTGCTGTAGTTGCTGCTGAAATCCGGAAGCTGGCTGAGCAGTCGGCCAGCGGTAGTAAAATGATTGTTGGAGCAGTGCAGCGTATAGTGACTGCAATCCAGACAGCCAATGATACCAATACCCAGATGGATAAGGTATTCCATGATCTCACAGAATCGGTGGCCGAGGTGTCGGAGCGGTTTCAGATTCTGTTTGACAGCATAGATCAGATCCAGCATTCAGGAGATGAAATCCGCCTGGTTTCCCGCAGACTGCTGGATGTTTCATCTGATTCAAGACAGCAGGCAGGATCAATGAGCGGTTTTGCAAAGGAAGTCGAACAGCAGATGTCTCTGGTCCAGAATGTTTCACGTGAGGTCACCGCTGAAATGGAAGCGATATTGAAGGGGGTTGAAAATATTACAGCCGTAGTTAATGCTCTGCAGCAGGAAACAGATCTCATGGCCGAGGTCAGTCAGCGGATGGATCATGAACTGGGGTATTTTTCCCTTTAGTTGCAGTATTTTTCTGATATCTTTACTTATACGCAGCAGGCTGATTTTCCGGTCTGGGTACCTCGACTTCGAGCCTGTCTGACCATTCTGCAAGCTGAGTATATACTTCAGAGCGGATTTCAATTCCTTCAACAGCTGCTTCCAGACTTCTGGCAGTCGAGAAAGTTCCCGGCAATCTGAGGCCAAAGGCCTGCATCTGTTTCTGCAGTGTTTCAAGACTGAAATGAGGCGGAGGGCTTATTGCTACTATTGTCTGGCTGTGGGTGTTCATTCCCCCGGGTATCTGGATGTCGGTGCTTGTTTCACCGCCACTGAAAACGCCAGTCAGTATTTCGTGCATCAATGCCATACCGAAGCCTTTATGCCCCCCGATCGGCTTGACCCTCCAGCCTTCTACTGCTTCGGCGGGGTCAGTGGTCGGTTCGCAGTCGGAATTAAGCGCCCAGTAATCCGGAATGCTTCCGCCCTCCCTTTGGAGACTTAGTAGATTTCCGATTGAACTGTAGGCCAAGGAGGTGTCAAGCAGCATGCCGCCTGTACCCCGACCGTTCGTGCTGTCCTGATTGGGCATAGGAGCTCCGAAACCTACGGGGTTATTGCCTATTACTGCTTCCGGGCAATCCGGACCTACCATGCTCGGGTCTGTGTTGGAGTAGATTATTGTAATAAATCCAGCTTCCACACCCATCTGTACAAAGGGGTAGGCAGCCAGAAAATGATTGCTGTGACGTACGGATGACATTCCAATGCCGAATTTTCCTGCTCGCGCAATCGCTGAGTTCAATGCATGACAACAGCAGAGTTCACCTAATCCTGAATCACCATCGAAAACATGGACGGCAGCGAAGTCATGTACGTCTGTGAATAAGGGATTTGCCTTGTTAATATCTCCGGTCAGGCGTTGAAGCCTGCCGGGTAGATCATGTATATCATGATGTCCAAGCTTTCTGAGGCTGGCCCTGTAAAATATATCTGCCACTGCTGCGGCATTGCTATGTTTCATTCCTGCAGCTTCAAGCAGGTTTTTTGTCCATGGGAGTATCTGCGTGGCGGATATATGCATCTATCTAATATAGCACAATAGTCTGCTGCCGGAAAAGATATGACTTTGGAGAAAGTTCTTATACTCTATAGGAAAAAGAAAACGGTACTGGCATCAACTGCAGTGACAGTAATGTATCCGGCTTCTGATTGCTGATCTCCAGTATTCTCGATACTGCTTTGTCCGTTATTCGCTCGGGCAGTGTGATTATACACCGCTCCCTTGCTCCATGCGGGGCTTCGGTAGTCCGGAGCTGCTGCGTGCGGGTTACGGTTGCACCGCCTGCTCCGGCTTCAAGTGCCGCTGAAACATACTCGCTTGAGCGCTCTTCGGGACAATTGAGACAGAGTTCATTCATGTTCCGGGTGAAGGAAACGCGACCTTCAGAATCGATATCAGGGAAGCGTCTGCGCCAGGCTGTGTCGTTCTTTAATTCGTCGATAGCAGCAATAATCTGTTCTATACTTGCCTGCTGTTCCTGCGTGCCTATTTTCAGGCGTGTATCCAGTAACCCGCAGCTTACCGGGGTCATATAGAGAAAGCCCTTTCCAGGCCTGTTCAGTCTTCCCACTTCTATCAATAGTCTGCTTATGCCTTCTGCATCAATTGCTGGAACCAGCAGGTGCACCAGATCCTTTTCCTGCGGGACAGTTATTCTCAGCAGACCAAGTTTGTCTCTGATTCCAGTGCCGCTCCCGTGGGTAATTATAGGTAAGCCGGTACCCAGTTCAAGCGCTGTGCCTGCAAGGTCCTCTCCGCTGCCGTGCATGGAAAGAATACAACTTATTAGGGATAGCTTATTCAGCAAGTACTTTCTTTCTCTTTCTTCCGGGATAATTTCCGGTCGGTCACCTTTCTGTTGATCAATGTATTCTGTGACTTCCTGAAGGAATATGGTCCCCCGGCCGGGTTGACTGAGCTTCAGCTCATGAATCAATCGCTGCATGATCAGATCAGATTCTGCCGGATCCACCGTCAGCCGGTATATATCCACGGGGCTGTCCTCGAGGCTGACAGAGCGTCCGGAGAACAGGAACCTGTTCTTCCTGTATCTTTGCCGGACGTTTCTTCCATTCTCTATGCTGATACTGGAGTCGGTGCATCTGGAGATAATTTCCGTTGCGGTCGATGCATTCCTGCTATGGATCATACAGGTGATTCGGTGGAGCATTTTTCCGGAATCATACATTGTCAGCGTCTCCTTCAATGGCTCTTACAATTGTCCGTTGATGAATTTTTACCGAAATACCGTACAGAAGTACAGCTACAATTGGATACACCGAGGCTAAGGCGAGAATACCGAAGCCATCCGGAATATTCAGAACTCTACCCAGTCCAAGCCCCATGGCCATAACCAGCGGGACAGTAATTGCTCCTGTTGTAACACCTCCACTGTCCCATGCCAGACCGGTAAATTCTTCATCGCTGAAAAAAGTCAGAATCAGAGCGATTCCGTAGGGAGGAAGCAGAAACCACATGGCCGGTAGATCATAGAGTATCCGGATCACTCCGAGGACAAGACCCGATCCGACACCGATCGAAACCGCCCGTATGACTACGGTTTTTTTAATGGTTCCAACGCTTATTTCCTCTGCGGTTTTCCCGAGAGCGTTGAGGGCAGGTTCTGCAAGCGTCGATCCATACCCCATACCGAATGCGAACAGAAGGATTATCCCTATGCCCATTCCTGACAGTCTGGGGTGAAAAAATATACTTGCTCTTGCTGCATGTGTATAGATCGATCTTTCTGCATCATATTGATCCGGTTTAAATTCATAAGTACGAACCCTGCTGCCGTCATGGAAATGAAAGAATTGCTTGCTGCTGCCGTCTTCGGTATAGGCGGAAAAGATGCTGGATTCATCAAAATCATGAATATGAATAGCATTGTTTTCAATATTATCCTGCTGGAATATCTGTGGGAGCATTCTGCCTGCTTCGTCTCCAAGCGGAGTGAGTCCGGTTTTGACACCGGTGGTCAGAAGTGCCATGCCCAGGAGTGCGAAGAAGATACCCAACAATACCTCATCCATATATCTCGGCCGGTCTCTCAGCAGAAGAAACAGTACCAGGGATAGCAGGGCGGTAAGCGGAACAACCGCCTGCATTGCCGGGCTGATCTCAGACAGAAAAATCTGCAGTATGGATTCAGATGAATCATGAGGGAGCTGGTTATCATCAAGAGTATCTGACAATGCCGAGTCGATCTGTTGAATTTCAGCTGAAGCCTCCGCTGTGTCCTGTGTATTATTGATTACCGGGTACAGTAGTATTCCCAGGGCCATAACACTGAGAACCGGCAAAGCAGAAGCCAGAGTCACGATTCCAAAGCTGCTGCCGGTCTTATCACTCTTGCCTGAGGATCTGGAAACACCAATTCCCAGAGCGAGAACCAGAGGTACTGTAACGGCTCCGGTGGTCACCGCACCTGCATCCCAGGCCAGACCCAGAACAGGAGAAAGTATTTCATTGCGTGAGAAAAAATATGTAGCTATTAACAGGATGGGGAAAAGGATCAGTATTACTGGTTTAATCGAAAATCCGAGGTAGAATCTGACCATGCCGAACGCGACTGCAAAGCCTACACCGATACCGATGGCGAGTATAAGAAGTTGCGGGTTCTGTTCCAGAATATAGAATAACAGCGGGGCATCAACAGCTGAAATCCCGGAGCCTGCCGCTCGCAGGGCGGCAACAGCAGGCTCGGCGAAGGTTGAGCTGATACCCAGCAGGACTCCGAATGGAATAATGATAGCAAGACCACCATGAGACGGCAGCTGAATACCTACTCTCTCACCGAGCGGCATCAAACCGAGCATTAGTCCTTCAATAAAAAAAGCAAGACCGAACACGACGAGTGCTATGCCGATAGCAATACCAATTGCATTTGCAGGAGGACTTCCAAAAACGAGAATCTGAAATCCTATAAGGTAGATCACAATAAAGGCCACTGATTTCAGTTGTTCCTTTATCTTGAGACCGGAGTAATCCCAGATCATACGCAGTGCAGCGAAGAAAGGAATACGGATGCGCGTGTGTGCCATGAAGTTATTTTATGCGATATCAGTACATGTGTACACATGATGCCAAAAAAAGTAGTACACTTATTTTGTATGGTCTGAGATCACTCAGCCGATAAAATAATCTTTGTATGGTGGTACAATGCATTCTGATGTTACAATTGCTGCACGATCATCGAAGGACCGGGTACTGTTTCTTTTCATCGGGCAGGCATTTTTTACCGGGTTATCATTTGGACTTCTGTACAACGTCGCGTATACATCGCTGGTTGTACAGTTTGGTTCTGCTGGACTCCGGACGGTATATGTACTTGTCGGGATTATAGTTCCGATTGTCTCTCTTTGCTTTAATGCTCTGGAAGAAAAACTGCACCTGGCGAAAACATCTCTGATTGTCACAGCGTCATTTGTTCTGCTTTTTTTTCTGATGTATATCGCACTGCAGATGTACGATGCTTCCTGGATCATTTATACGATGATGATCGTCAACATGATGGGAACCCTGTATCTGATGATGCTCAGAGGTTCCCAGGCGGTTGAGGTCTATGATGCCAGAACCATTAAAAACAGATATCCGAAGATCACCGGTGGTGAGATTCTTGCAGTAGTTATAGCTGGTCTTTCCGCTGCGCCTTTGGCTTCCTTTCTTGGAGCTCTTGACCGGCTTCTGCTGATCGCCGGGGTTTCCATGAGTGTTGCGCTTGTGTTTGTCTGGCTGATTGTCAAAAACTACATAATGCCGGTAGAAGCAATTCACCATGCTCATATTCACGAGCATACATCCAGTCATGATGAGTCCGGATTCCGCCAATTTCTTGCCATCCTCAGGAAAAAATACACTTTGCTTGTGTTCCTGTTTCAGATGCTCACTTCCATGATTTCCCTGTTGGTACAGTATATTGTCTACTCCCAGGCACAGAATTTTTTTCCTTCACAGGCAGAGATGAGTCAGTTCATCGGGTATGTCAAATCCGGTACAACCGGCCTCAGTTTTGTATTCCTCACATTTCTTGCAGGAAAACTTCTTGTTCGCTTCGGAATGCCGCTTGGTATCGCAGGCAGTCCGGTCGGAGTTTCTCTGGCCTTGCTGGCAGCATTGGTTGTACGTTTTTTTAATGGAGATGCCGGTCAGTATTTTTTCATAGTTATTGTGGTTTCCCAGTTCATTGATTACATGATGTACTCTGGTTTCTCCAAAACAGCGGTTCAAAGTGCATTCCAGCCTTTAGCCCCCAAAGAGAGAGATGTTGTTCACACTTTTGCCCAGGGCATCGGCATTCCGGTCAGTTATGGTCTGGCAGGTCTGCTTCTTATGCTGTTTTCCAGAATTACAGACTACACACCGGTAATGGCTGTGCAGCTTACGCTCGGTATAACTGCACTGTGCGGTGTAGCAGGTTATTTCCTGTATAAATCCTACAGAACAGAGTTGAGTAAGATGCTGAGCAAGCGGAGCATCGGAGATATTGAACTGGATCTGAATGATGCTTCTACCATGCAGGTAATAGATAATATACTGGAATCAGACGATCCCTGGTTAGTGAAAAGCGGCTTTGATCTATTGAGTAATTCCGGACACCAAAACTATCCTGAAAAAGTACGGAACAAGTTTACTGCTGCGGATAATCCGGCAATCATCAGGGATTTGCTGGAGCGTGTGGAGTATCTCAAGCCGGATTGGGGACTTGAGATTGCTGAAATCAAACTTGCGTCAGCAGATGATGAATCGGTACAGGCAGCCGCTCTCCGTGCGGTTTGCGCACTGGTGGATGAACCAGTCAAAACAATTCAGCACTATCTGAATAGTTCATCTGCGGTCATCCGCAGTGCTGCTGTGGCCGGCTTGTTTCTTTACGGCGGAATAGATGGGGTGTTGATAGCTGGTAATGTTTTTAACCAGATGCTTGAAAGTAATGATCCGGATGAAAGAACACAGGCTGCTGAAATCCTTGAACGGGCTGGCATCAGGAATTTTTACAGACCTCTGGTTGCGCTGCTCGGAGATCCGGAACAGCTGGTTGTTCACGCAGCACTCAGGGCTGCAGGCTCCGTCGCCCACCCGGGTCTGATTCCAAAAATATTACCCTGGCTTGATTATCCGGAAATGCGAGCTGATGTAATTGCTTCTCTGGGAAGGTTTGGAGACGAACTTATTCCATGGATCAAACTCGTTCTGAGAGGTGATGCAAGGATTCCCAGAGAGAGAGGTTTGCGATTAATACGTTCCTGCAGCAGGTTCTCCCAGTCGAGCCTGACAGAAGTACTTGTTCAGGCAATAATGAAATTGCAGGATGATGAATTACTGGATGCTGTATATACCGCTCTGTCGCAGCGGGGATACAGAGCAACGGGATCGAAAGTCAGATCTGTTATCCAGAAGGAGATTCTTCGGCATGCGCAAATCGCAGCGAGACTGCTGACTGCACAGCATCTTTTTGCTTCCGGGATCAGCGGAACGAAGCCTCTTCTGTCAAGCCTGCGTGACTTGTACAAACAGCAGCAGAACAGAATTTTTTCCCGATGTGCACTCTTGTACAGACAGGATGATATATTAGGCATTCAGAGAAAGTTTATAGAAGGCACCTCGAAACAGCGGGCTTTGGGCAGTGAATTGCTGGAAGTTCTCCTTGAAAGTCGTATCAGGCGGCAGGTAATTATGGTTCTTGAGAATACCTCAGCAGATCATGTGGACCTGCTTCGCGATGAGTTCGCCTTGCCGCGTCTTGGTATAAAAGAACAAATCAATGAGCTGTGTAATAATAGAGATCTGTGGACGGACGAATGGCTGCTTGTCTGTGCCCGTTATGCGGCTAGTTCCCTGGAAATAATTAATTATGAATTGGAGGATTCTGTGTTAACCACAATTGAACGGGTAATGACCCTTAAGGCTGCGGATATATTCTCTACCATCCCGGATGCTGTGCTTGCACATATAGCATCAATAGGTGAGGATCTGGATATAGCCTCCAAAGAATCTTTCATCCGTAAAGGTGAAATGGGAGACTGCATGTACATCATTCGTGCTGGCAAGGTTGCAGTTCATGATGAAAAGACTACTTTTGCAGAACTAGGACCCGGCAGTGTTGTTGGTGAAATGGCTGTTCTGGACCCTGAACCGAGATCGGCATCGGTAACAGCGATTGAAGATACAAGCTTGCTGAGAATCGGTAAGGATGCGTTTGACTCGGTTATGGCAGATCACCCGGGGATTGCAAAGGGTGTTATTCATGTTCTCTGCACTCGCGTGAGATCAAGCAATAAATAATTCAGTGAATGATTTCTACTCATACAGCAAAATCAGATTTAGGCCCTGGTGGAGTTCGCGTACTGGTGTGCTTATTCGTTCATGACCTCTGCTGACCTGAATACGGAAGTTTCCGGAACGTTGGACATTGAATACAGCTGGTAGTTCCTTCGGCCCGGATGCATCAGGAAAAACCACCAGTCTGTTTGGCATGAGACTGAGCACAATGAGCTGTCCCTGCCGATGTCGATAGTCTTCAAAAACCTGGATTGCCCCTTCAATAAGGTGCCCCCATTCTTCGGCAAGGTATTCCGTGAGAGGCTGTACAGGTGGCGTCCGTACCAGAGGCGGAATAGTAATAGCACTGATTCCGATAATTGTACCGCTAAGTGCTGTGCCGGCAAGGGCTGCACTGCGAGCTGAAGAATCTCCGGGGAAGAAGGGTAGTGTAACCGCAGGGATAAGCAGATCGGCAAGTGCTGCCCCTGAGATGCCGAAACCGACAACAGCACCGAAAATTTCCGGTACCGGGAGCCGTTGACGTCTGAAGTCATAGCGTTGTATTTCCTGCTCAAGCGAATAAAGCAGTGACTTGAATTTATTCAGGTACGGTCGAATTTGATCATCGGCAGGCATTTGCTCAGTCAATTCGCTGCTCAGTCCGGGAAGTTCCCTGTACAGAAGCATGGTCTGAATTGCCTGGTCAAAATCTCCCAGTGATATGTCGTAGGCAGCAAAGAGAGCCAGTAGGTGCAACGCGGTATACAGATTGTCATCTGCCATGCGCTGCAGCTGATCTCCATCTGTAGATTTCTGCAGAAGGGATGGATCAGGATACAGTTGATTTACAGTCACTACCATTGCCTGTGGATTGCGCTGAAAGGAGTAGAGTTGTTCCTCGAGTTTCCAGCGTAAGGCATATAGATCATATACCTGCCGCAGCCGGTTAACCTGCTGCTGGTTTGCAATGAGGTAGGCAGATGTGTTGCTATCTATTCGATGTTCCATTTCAGAGAGCGCCGCTGCAAATTCGTGTCGGAAACTGTGAAGTCCAATCCGGTCCTGGCCGAAAACCAGCAGTTCTTCTGCAGATATTTTATCGGGAGAAAAATTATACTCTGCTGCAGATAGAGGTATAAGAGCTAAGAAAACGAGGAAAATGCTATACAGGAAGATTTGGCTGCAAGACTTCATGAGATTCAGTATAGTGCGTTTTTTCTCCATTGCCCAGTATCTGGCAGTATTTGGCAAATAAAAGCAGGCCGTGCTATAATCCCGCAGGGAGGCAATGTGAATAATATACAGCAATGGGCGGAGAGTATTTATAACGAAGTAGAGAAAGTGTTTCTCGGAAAGAGACTGGTACTGGAAAAGGTGCTTGTTTCGCTGCTGTGCCGTGGCCATGTCCTGATTGAAGACGTGCCCGGGCTGGGAAAAACGGTTCTTGCTAGATCCCTGTCCACAGCCTTGGGTGGGAAGTTCACCCGTATTCAGTGTACACCTGACCTGCTTCCTGCAGATATCCTTGGTGTTTCGGTGTATCAGCCTAACGAAGGAACCTTCCGTTTCAGGAAAGGGCCGATTATGGCGAATGTTGTACTCGTAGATGAAATAAACCGCGCGACTCCGCGTAGTCAATCAGCTTTGCTGGAAGCTATGGCCGAACAGCAGATCAGCGTCGAAGGTAAGCAGATTGCGTTGCCCGATCCATTCTTTCTGCTGGCAACAGAGAACCCGGTTGAATTTGACGGAACATTTCCGCTTCCGGAAGCCCAGAAAGACAGGTTTTTCATGAGCCTGCATGTCGGGTATCCTGATCGGGAGGTTGAGGAGCAGGTGATCCTTGCCCAGCGTCGCCGGACTCATCCTGTTGTAGATCTCAAGGCTGTGAGTACTATAGATCAGATTACTGCACTGCAGGATCAGGTCGTGCAGGTTACTGTGGATCCCCTTATCATCAAATACATTCTCGATATAGTTGAAGCAACCCGTAATTCCGGGAATATCCGTGTCGGTGTCTCACCGCGGGGAAGCCTGGCATTGTACAAGGGGGCACAGGCTTTGGCCGCTCTACGCGGACGGGATTATGTCATACCTGAGGATGTCACTGAAATTGTGGTTCCGGTTCTCGAAAAACGTATTATCCCTTCCACTGATGCCAGAATAAAGGGAATTACGGCCATAGATCTGATTGAAGGAATACTGGAACGCACAGAAGTTCCAGTCAGCCGCTCCTAAACAATTATCCGGAGGATTCATGCGCGCACAGTACCGGGGGCTGCTTTTTCTGTTTATCTTGATATATCTCTTCGTTCCTGTGCCTCTGGTGCAGTGGTTTGGCGCTGCTGGAATCATGATTATCCTCCTGTGCTACCTGTATATGCGAACAGTGCTTGGTGGTCTGAGAGTGTACCGTCAGTCAGTGTCTCTCAAGACATATCGCAGTCAGGCTCTGGATGTCTGTATATTTATTGAAAACCGCAGCTGGCTGCCGATACCTTTGATTGCGGTTCTCGATGCCAGCGGTTCACTTTCCGGTGATGAAGAGTCCAGACAGACCATGAGTCTGCGCCCTCATGAACGCCAGGAATTGCACTACAGTGTTAAAAGCAGTCATCGTGGACGTTACCTCCTCGGTCCGATAGAGGTTCGGGTGTACGATCCCCTTGGTTTTTTTGCCCGTAGCTTTGAGATTCCCAGCAAGGCAGAGGTTATTGTCTACCCCGAGTTGTACCGGCTTGATACCCTGGTCAAGGAAGGAATGCCTTCGGGAAATATGCAGGTAAGTAATCCGCTGTTTGAAGATGTAAGCAGCTTCAGATCATTGAGGGAATACATGACTGGAGATGAAATTCGAAGGATTAACTGGAAGGCAAGTGCCAGAACCGGCAGTCTGCATGTATCCGAGTTTATGCCTACAATCAACTTCACCGGATTGATCTGTCTGAATCTCCGTGCAGAGGACTACGCCCAGCGCGGACGCTATCATGCCGGTGAACGAGCCGTCCAGACTGCCGCAGCCCTGGTGCGCTTCAACCTTGAGCGTGGCCAGTCAGTTGGAATTGTGACAAATGCAGCTGTTCCCGGTGATGCTGGAGATCATCTTTCCTGCATTCCTGCCGGCGATTCAGATCAGCATGGAGTCAAACTTCTGGAGCTACTGAGCTGTGTTGATTTTTCACAGGATGAGACCACTGTATTTGATCTCTTGACCGGACGCATTGAGACCGGAAGTATAATTCAGTATGTTGGCCCACAGCTGCATGAGGATGATCTTGTGCGTCTTGCCGCAATTATTCCTGCTGCTTCCCAGGTTGAACTGTATTATCTGCCGCAATCGGCTTCGTCACGCGGGGCGGCATCACATGAATCTACCCGGCAGGCAGCTTCGCTGGCAGCACGAGCGCTTAGAAAGGTAAAGGTTTTTCCTGTGGAGGACTATGGAGATAATATTACCACAAGCGCTGAGGGGATTACAGTATGAAAGAGAAAAGCAGGCAATTGAGGCTGAGTCCTGAACAGCGCTATCGACGGTTGATTCACCCTGCCATGGCCCTTCTTCCTTCAGTATTACCAGCCCTGCTGGTTGGGCTCAGCCTGATTTCCATTTTCAGGATGCAGGTACACCCAATTATGCTGATTGCCTTTACGCTTTTTTCTGCTGCTGTTTCCTTGATTTTTACGCACATCTTCAAGCAGGAAAAAGCTGGTGTTTTTGCCGGTCTGAGGGAGTTTGTTCTTCTTTTCGGACTGCTGTACCTGGTATATTCCATGACTCGAAGCGGGGAGTTCCTGCAGCGTCTGCAGCCTGGTCCCGGTCATTTTGTGCTGCTGTTACCCTCCTTTTATGCCTGGATGTCGAGTGCTGATATATTGAAGCGGCTTGAGAACCGGCTGCTGGTTCTTTCGTTGAAAGAAGGTGTAGCACGCAAGGATCTGAATACAGTAATGCGGAACAATTATGATGTTGTCGGAGATACAATACAGGCAATGCGTTCCTTACAGAGCTATTCGACTTTAGTACTTCTTGCGACCGCCTTGTATTCAATGGTAATTGTGCTCGTCAGCGGAGAAGTGTATTTGTCTCTGCTTATTCTTTTTCCAGCCATTGCAGCAGGTTTTTTCTGGTTCCGTTCACAGGTCGTGCAGTTCTGGCAGGAACTCACACTGGCAGCTGAAGGCATTCCCCTGCCGATGGATCAGCTCAAAGAGCAGTCAAGAATAGGTTGGTACATTCTGATTACCGCCGCGGTATTTTCTGTAATTGTGGCCCGTGGTGCAATTCTACCCGCGGAATTACTGCTTGCACCTTTTCTGTGGTTGGCACGCATGTTCGAGAATGAAGAGTTAACCGCTGCAGTGTATGAACAGATGTCGAACATGCAGGCAGCACAGCCACCGCCTCTTCTTCCTGAGTTCAGTGAGACTGCTCCGCGGGAGCCCGGTTGGTTTATTACAGTATTATTTCCGCTCATCAGACAAATGCTGCGTTATGCATTATTTCTCGGGCTCGGGCTATTTCTTTTCGCTCCCTTTTTCTCCAGGTCTTTCCGGGCAATTGTACGGCGATATGGATTTCTACGCAGTATTCTGGCCGCAATCCGATATTTTTTCATGCTTATCTGGTCAGAATTGCGGGGATTTCTTCCTGGATTTTCCGGAAAGGATGAGAATTACCGGAAGGTGCAAAAAGAGCTGTCTTCAGGTAGTAGGGCAGGTTGGGACAACGATGGCACCAGTTTGAGCCGAAAGAAAAAGCGGGAGCTTGATATGCTCAGCAAGGCCTACGATCGTTTGCTGAGTTGGGCAGAAAAGCGTGGGGTTCCGGTGAGAAGAAGTGATCCCCCCCAGCATTTCGGAGGGAATATCAGTAATAGATATCCTGATATCAGGATGCAGACAGAACGATTCATCGAAATTTTTGAGGAAGGGTTTTATTCGGAGCGGGAATTGAGTGCCGGAGCAATCCAGGAATTCGGTATTCTGCAACGTGAAATACGCCGCAAGCGCAGCTGAATAAGTGAAAATACCGATCGAGGGAATTGCAGTTTATCGTGCAATTCCCTCTGCGGTACTACCTTATCCCTTTTTCAGGAACAGTCTTCTGCAAGTTTCCTGACTATTTCGGGCTTGAATCTATCGGGAAAAAACTGAACCATTTTAATCAGGGGAACATTCTGCAGCATAATATCCGTTGCCCGGGTTCCCTCATTCATCATTCTGTAAAATTCTGCTGGAAATAACTCCTTCAGGCGGGCATTTGCCTCGGGAACCTTCATCCACTCCACTATATTGCTCCATTCATCCAGTCTGGGCTGAGGTCCAAAGCCGTTTTTTATCTGCAGGGAAAAAGAGTGGCGGATTTCCTCGGCATTAGCTCCGAGTTGAATGAGATACTGGCCTGGCTCGGCCCTGAAAGTCTGTACAGTCGGATCCCAGGCACAGAAATCTCGTGCATCAAGCCTGAGTTCCACGGTTTTGGTTTCATCCGGTGCAAGATGCACTACACTGAAGTTCTTGAGCTCGCGAACAGGGCGGGACAGTCTTCCTTTTGGCGGAGCGATGTAAAGCTGTACGACTTCTGTTCCGGCAGTCCCTCCGGTATTTGTTATGTCGACCGAGACAAAGTAATAACTCTCATGATCAATGTCACCTGTATAACTGGTAATTTTGGGAGAGGTATAAGAAAAATCGGTGTAGGTCAATCCAAAACCAAATGGATAGGCGGTTTTCAGGCCGATACTGCAGTAGTGACGGTACCCAACAAAAATACCTTCACGATATTCGGCTATGTTATTTTCACCGGGAAAACTGGTGTAGCAAGGTGTATCCTCAATTCTGCATGGAAAACTCTCGGTGAGTCTGCCTCGTGGACTAAGTTTGCCGCTTACAAGATCTATTAATGCCGATCCACCAGCCTGGCCTGCCAGACCAGCATATAGAATTGCCTGACTATTATCTCTCCAGCTTACATCAACTGCTGATCCTGCAATGATGATTACTGCGGTATTCGGCTGGGCCTTACAGACAGCTTCGATAAGCTCTTTTTGTCCCTCTGGCAACTGTATGTTCTCACGATCGAAGCCTTCGCTCTCATAGCTTTCGGTTAGACCTGTTATCAGAATTGCTCTGTCCGCAGAGGCTGCTTTTTCGACTGCGTCCTGTATGCTTTGTTTAGTTGGAATTCCGTTCTCCGGATATCCTTCAGAATATTGAACAGCAGAATACACACTGCGGGCAGCAGAGAGTATGGTATCCACTTGTGTCGGATTAATCTGACTACTGCCGCTTCCCTGAAAACGCGGTGAATCAGCGAATTTACCGATGACTGCCAGCTTATTTACTGTATCAGGAAGAAATGGAAGTAACCCGTTCTCGTTTTTCAGAAGCACCATGCCGGCAGCGGCAGCCTCTCTGGCGATTTTGTGATGCTCTTCGGCAGTGCTGTCCGTTATTCTTTCCCTTGTGAGGGCATCCGGATCCACCGGTGCAAGGCGCCCGGTGAGTTTCTGGAAAACGGAAATCACGCGGCTGACACCACTAATCTGGACAGCAGGAGAGTTTAATTCAATTTCAGTCCCGGTATCGACACCGGCAGCTTCCGCTATATGTTCAGCCAGAATCCTGTCAAAATGCGGTGATGGACCCATCATTTCAAGGTCAAGTCCAGCTTTGACTGCTGCGGGTCGATCGGCGACAGCTGCCCAGTCAGACATTACAATTCCGTCAAAGCCCCATTCATTTCTCAGAATGTCAGTAAGCAGCTCTTTGTGTTGAGTACAGTACTCACCGTTCAGTTTATTATATGCTGCCATTACAGCCCACGGCTTACCCACCTTCACTGCGCGCTCGAAAGCGGCGAGATATATCTCCCGGAGACTTCGTTCATCAAGCCGTGCATCAATGGTGAAACGGTGGAATTCGGCATTGTTTGCTGCCAGGTGTTTAATTGTTGCGGCTACTTTCATTGACTGTACACCCTGGATAAAGGCTCCTGCCAGCTCGCCGGAGATTACGGGATCTTCTGAATAGTATTCAAAGTTTCTGCCACCCAGTGGCGAGCGCTTGATGTTCAGACCTGGACCCAAAAGAATCTGGACTCCAAGCTCCCGGCATTCTACGGCAATAGCTGCTCCGACAGCCCGGAGTATATCCCGGTCCCAGGAATTAGCCGTACAGGCTGTCGTAGGAAAAGCTGTTGCAGGAATAGAGTGGTGGAGATCCGCCGCTCCTGAGGCTTTCCTGACACCATGAGGACCATCATTCATGGTAATATCCGTAATACCCAGTTTCTCGTTCCCCTGGCTACTCCAGGCTGTCTTGCCGGAAGATAGGTCTGCCAGTTCATTGGGACTCATCTTTATGTTAGAATCGTTCATCTTAAGCTCCTGTATATCTCGTCTGTAATTTTTATTCTTTTCTTGCCTGCAGTGACTGCAGTAGCATGTCCTTGTACATCTGTATCATTCTGTCCGGATTCATTTCCTGCTCTCTTGATAGAATTTCTTCTCTGGAAGCAATGCGGTTCGCAGTAGCAATGAATACATTCCCGATAAACAGTGCCATTTCCTTTGGATTAATGCCCGCTCTGATGCTGCCATCTTCGATTCCGGATTCAAGTAACTGTTGGGTGTGAGTAAATCCTGTTAAAACCTGTCGGTATTGCCGGGCGAGCTCTTCATTTGGATAACTCACGGCATAGTGATGGTCAAACAGTCCGACAAATGCAAAATGCGCTTTGTTCTGCATGAAATAGTCAGTCCATGCCCCTATTTTTGCAGTAATCCGATCGAATCCACTTCCCTCGAAATTTGATGCTTCCTGTGCCCCCCGTTCAAATTCGGAGATTATTCTTGTTTCAATGGCAAAAACCAGTTCGTCCTTCCCCCTGAAATGCTTGTAAAGGGTCACACGGCTGAGACCGGCTTCTTCTGCAATCATCTGTAGACTTGCAGATGCTATCCCGTGTTGTAAAAAAATTCTTTCAGCAGCATCCAGCAGCGAGAGGTGATTTATATCCCTGATTTCCTGATGTCTGGTTTCTTTGGTTAACATGTTGTAATTAGTTTACATCATGTAATTCTTTTTCGCAAGCAATAATTCTTTTGCCTGCATTGGAGCTTTTTGCAAAATTACATTTTGCATGAGCATTCGCAAGATTATAAATTCTCAAGTTGTTTAAATAAAACAACTTGAGAATTCGCTACTAATGCGAGGAGGAAATTGCACGTAATTTTGCAATTTCCTCATTGGATATTTATTTTGAAACAGCGTACAATAAGCCAATGAAGCGCAGGATTCTGTTCATACTGATTGCCATGATCAGCTGCACAGCGATTGGACTCAGTTTTTTCTTTGGCCTGAGTTTTACATCCGAAATGGACAGAATTCTCATACGGGATCGCAGGGAACTTGCGAAACAGGTCGAACGCCGCCTGCAGTTGCTGGAAGAGCTGCTGTCAATAATCGAGCACCCCATGAGGGATCAGGCAGAGCTTAGCCTGAATGATGCCTACAATAATCTGCTTTCAATAGAAAGCGATCCCCGCAAATGGGATGATTCTCTGCTTGTTTCTGAAGCGGAACGTATTGGCTCTGTAAATCTTTATGTAATTGGTCCTGATCTGATAGTACGAAGCAGTTCATTTCCTCAGGATCGGGGTTTGCGGCTGGGAGAGATTGGCTACAACTTTCTGATTTTCCTGCGGGAAATTATGGGCAGTGGTGATACTGTTACACAGCGGCTGACTACATCCATTGAGACAGGTGCTCTGACTATATATTCATATTTTGGCCCTGAGGATCAGGACTTTATCCTTCAGCTTTCAATTGGGCTTGAGGATTACCTCGAGCAGAACAGAAACAGTTTTTCGCCGGCAATGCTTTTCTCATCTCTTCTGGAAGAGCATAGCTATGTCGTTGAAGCAGATCTTTTCACGTATAATTTTCCACGGAACTGGTCACTGGTAAGCGGTGAAGAGGTAATTCTTGATAGTCGCATTCAGAGGGAACTTGAGGAAAGCGGGCAGTTCAGGGAAATGCTTGATAACAGACTGGTCACATATCAGCGTCAGCGTTTTCTCAGAGCGGATAATCCCATCCGTCAGGAATTCGTCCTGAAGCTGCACTATGATATGGGCTATTACCGGAGGGTGCTGCGGAGGTTTTACCTGCGGGGTGCATTGATCACCCTGATCCTTATTACTATGGCCTCGGGATTAGCCGGGGTAATAATTGACAAGCAGCTCATCCGAAAGGTCGCCCGACTTCATAGTGTTCTCCTGGTTGCTCATGGAGGAGATAACTATGAACGTCTGGAAGAAAATCAGTCAGTAAGGGAGTTTTCTGAAATTGCAGCCGCTCTGAACTCTTTTATGGAATCTGCAACTGTCAGAGAGCATCAGCTTGCGCGACAGACCTCTGATCTTTCCTCTGCATTACATCAGCGTGATGTGCTTCTTCGGGAGATCCATCACAGGGTCAAGAATAATCTTCAGATAATAATCAGTCTTATTTCTATTGAACAGTCACGGGTTAATGAGGCTTCAGCCCTTGTGTTCGAACAGATTTCGACCAGGGTCAGGGCAATGTCTGCTGTGCATGAAATTCTTTATGAAGCAGATAATCTTGAAGGTGCACAGCTTGAGGAACTTGTTGAGCGGGTATATCGGTCTGTTCTCGCGGTGTACGGCATGAATACTATTGCCTGTTCCTTTTCATATAATGTGCCTGATATAGTGTTGCCGATCGATATTGCTATTCCATTGTCGCTCATTCTGACTGAAGCAATTACCAATTCGTTGAAGTACAGCAACTGTAACAGTGAGACCGGGATCCGATTGAAAATGACTGCGGTGACAGGATCAGACAACCGGGGTCTTGAGCTGCTTTTCCGTGACAATGGAGAAGGCTTTCCGGATGAAGCACAATTTAATGATGGATTTGGCTTCATACTGATGCGAGGTCTGGCAGAACAGATAGGTGGACGTCTGGAAACCCTGAACGATAATGGCGCGGTAATCAGAATTATTCTTCCTGATTTTACTTGCGCCAATAGCCGGGAGTAAACAGAATCAGAATAGTGAATATTTCAAGTCGGCCTATCATCATGATCAGTGACAGATACCATTTGACTGCTTGAGAAAAATGAGCATAGTTTTCCGCTGGACCGATATTTCCGAAGCCCGGCCCGATATTTCCCAGTGTAGCTAATGCTGTCGAAAAGGCACTAAGTAAATCATTGCCACTGAAAGCGAGTACCAGTGTAGTAATCAGAAGCAACAGGATGTAAAGGAAAAAGAATCCGCTGATTCCCAGTATGAGACTTTTTCTCAGTGGGGATTTATTCAGCTGTAGAGAAAACACTCCTCTGGGGTGAAGTAGATGTCTCATTTCATTCAAACCTTGTTTGAAAAGTGCAGTAATCCGTATTACCTTTATTCCGCCTCCGGTTGAGCCTGCGCAGCCTCCAATGAACATCAATATAAAAATCACAGCGGTCGCAGCGGAGGGCCAGAGGGTATAATCTGCCGTTGCATAGCCTGTTGTGGTAAGGATTGAAGCAGTCTGAAAACTTGCAAAGCGAAGGCTCTCACCTATTCCTTCGTAGACATTTCCATGCAGTTGCAGGGTGACCAGTAAGGTAGCTGCGGTGAATATTCCCAGATATACCTTGAGTTCAGTGTCCTTGAGGACGTTTCTGAATCTGCGGGTTATGATACTGTAATACACGACGAAGTTTATTCCCGCCAATACCATGAATACGGTAATGATTGCATCGATAACAGCTGAGTTATAGGCTGCAATACTCGCGTTCATGGTAGAAAAACCGCCGGTAGCCATGGTGCCGAAGGTATGGGTCAGGGCATCATAGAGGTTCATGCCGGCGGCGAGCAGCAGCAGGGTTTCGATAGCTGAGAGTCCTATGTACAGCAGCCAGAGGATCTTTGCGCTATGGGTTATCTGCGGGCTGAGTTTGTCGACTGAAGGCCCCGGAGCTTCAGCTTTTACGAGCTGCAGTCCCTTGAATCCAAGCAGAGGGAATATTGCAACAGTAAGAACAATTATTCCCATCCCGCCAAGCCAGTGTGTCAGCGAGCGCCAGAATAGAATTGAACGCGGCAGCGATTCGATTTCTGTCAGAATGGTTGCACCGGTAGTTGTGAAACCGGACATGGTCTCAAAAAAAGCGTCTGTATATGAAGGAATAACCCCGGAAAGCACAAATGGAAGCGCTCCGATTGCGGACATAGTCAGCCATGCCAGGGCGACTACCAGGAAACCGTCATGAGTGCTCAGGCTGAGTCTGGTATTTTTTTTTGCAAGGAGTAGCCCTCCTCCTGCAATTCCTGTAGGCAGGCTGACTACCAGGAATGCCTTGAGGGCATCATATTCACCGTACATAAGGGCAACGGCCGCCGGGACGAGCAGAAACAGGGCTGCAAGACAGGCGAGGACGGCAAGGATGCGAAGAATCAGGGAATAGTTCATTCTTTTGTGCTGAATAGGGCCTGAATGTCATCGGCATGCTCGCGCTTGCCGATCATAACTACTGTATCACCCTCTTGGGGGACATAGTTCCCGTCAGGTATCCGGTGACTGTTTTCTCTGCTGCTGGAAATTACCAGAGTATCTTTCGGGAATTTAATGGCATGTAGGGGCTTTCCGGTAATAAATGATTTGGCAGGCACCTTGAATTCCAGTACGACCAGTCTGCCATCAAAGAGGCTGTGTATGCTTTTAGCTTCATTCATCTTTATGTTGCGCAGGACCGAGTTGATAACTGCCTGCTTCTGGCTTGTTACCGAATCTATTTCCAGGCGAGAACAGATGGCAGCGTACTGTGTGCTGTGCACCAGAACTGCAGCCCGGTGAATACCGAGTGACCGTGCATAGAGTGCAGTGACAATGTTGAGCTCCTGGTTATCGGTAACTGCCAGAAGCAGGTCAGCATTCGCCATATTCTCTTCGGCAAAGATTCCTTCCTCGGATATATCTGCATTTACAACCAGAGCTTCCGGGAATTGCTGTGAGAGCTGTTTGCATTTACGGGGGTTTTTTTCAACGATTACTACGTTTTTTTTGTTGAACGAACGTCGGATGCGATGAAAGACATTGCTGGGCTCGCTAGGTGCTTCGCTTTTCTGCAGCAGGTTCTCTGCAATGAGTACACCTGACTTTCCACCGCCGACAATAATTACCTTGTCCAGCCGTGTCCGGATTTTTCCGAAGAAACGCATGACGGTATCCAGATCTTCCTTGTTGCCGGCAATATACAGAATATCACTTTCCAGAATGACTGTGTTGCCGTCAGGGATTATGTAATCATCTCCACGAAGAATTGCTGCAATCAGAAAGCGTATTGATGACTCAAAGAATGCCTTGCGAATAGTTTTTCCGATTATTTCAGAACCCCGAGGCACAGACAGGTTCCGGATCTGGATGTCCGATCCGGAAAACAGAATTATGTCACTCATGGCCCCATGTTCAATGCTCTGGATAAGCTCGTAGCTGGCTTCTATTTCCGGGTTAACGATTGCATCAATGCCCAGGAATTTGCGGGCAGAGAGACTGGTATCGGAATAGTTGATGTTGCGGATTCGCGCAATCTTGCGGGGTACATTGAATTCTGCTGCAGCCAGTGCGCAGGCCACCATGTTGATTTCATCCGATCCGGTAACAGCAACGAAGACATCGGCATCTGCGGTGCCGGCCTTGCGCAGGGCTTTGACACTGTTTCCCGCCTGATTCAGGATCGTGCAGTCCAGACGATTACTCAGGAGCCGGGCAGTTTCCGGGTTCTCCTCAATAAGGGTTACATCCAGTTTGTCATCAATCAGTTGCTGCGCAATCTGTGCTCCGACAGAGCCGCCGCCAAGTATTACTATCTTCACAATGCAGGCATAGTATCACAGGAAGGCCTGAATGCCCAGTTCTGACACCAGGGCTTGCAGATCCGGGCAAGAGCTTGCTTTTCGGGCGGCAACAGAAAGGCGATGAAGCTGGTTGAGTATGGCCTGTTCAAGACGAATACAGTCCTGTTCCTTTTTACGTAGTTCTTCCAGTTCAAATTGCAGACCACCGGTTTGACCGTCTTCCCGTCCAGACTGATAGTACAGGTCCAGGAGACGGGGCTGCTGCAGCCATGTCCGCTGTTGCCTGATTGAATCTACTGCCTTGAACATGTTTTGCAGAAGCACTTCCATGTGTTTATCAGCTGGTTTTCCGAATGCGCGCAGAATCCGGGCTGCCTCTGCAAGCGCTTGTTGTTGATGATCCATATCTGAAGCCTGTGCAGGCATGTACGGCTTCGAGTTCTGAAGGAACTGTCTTTCATGATCGCTATGAGCATATGCTGCCAATGGAAACAGACTTGTCTGATTTCGCACATTGCGATCATTCTTGACTGCGTGATAACGGTGTTTCAGCAGGCTGATACTGGCATGGTGGATTCTGCTGTAAAAGACCTCGATAATTTCATCGGCATTGGATTCACTGATTGGAGCAGCCAGAACTATTCCCTGGGGCAGGTATTCATGGCGCTCTGCTTTTGAGTATTTACGGATATCTCCACTGATCAGTTCAAGTTCCGACATCGGGCGGCCGCTGAAATGGCTAAGTATTGAACGGATAATATCGATCTGTTCGCTGTCCTCGGTTGTAACCGTGAGAATCAGTGCACTGGCATCTGCTTTATCATAATAGGTCGGAATGGGTTCTATTTTATTGCAGTGCGGGCACAAACGCAGGCGGCGGACTTTCGGGACGCCACAGAACGGGCAGGGGCCAATGCCTCGCCCGGGTGCAGAGCGCTCATACAGGTGCTGCATGAGCTGGGCTGCAGATGTTGGCCGCTCAGCTGCCTGCCCCTGCATAGCTGTAAGTAGATCCCTGAGCCAGGTGTTATCCAGGTCATCTGCTGCCTTGTTCCATATATGCAGTGCGGTTTTTCCAAGGCTGAAAATATCGATGCGTGGATCTGTCCTGCAGGCTCTGAGAAGTTCAGGAGCGATATTGTCTGTATTCATCGGTATGAAGCTGGTTCCGGTGAGGGTGCAGGTATCCCGATTTCTACCCGAGAAAAAATCACTGATGCAGAATGTTCCATCAGGTTTTCGGTGGACATTTCCTGCATGCAGCGATCGGTGAACATGACCCATACAGTGAGCGTAATGCAGGGCAGCAGCGCAGTCACGAAGCATTGCGATCAGTTCTGATTCATTGAGATCGCCCGGCGAGACCGGGCTGACCCAGGGCATATAGATGCGTATTGCTTCCGAATCGCATTCGATCTCCTGTATAGGCAGAATATTTTCATGCTGTAATTCCGCACACAGCTTCAGTTCAGCAATAATCTGCTGATGCAGGAATTCATCGGCACTCAGATACTCATGGTAGCGTTTGCAGACTCTCGTGCCGTCCCCGGAAATAAAGCATTCGGCGACTGGCCCTGAATGGAGCAGCTGGTAGTCATCTGTCATCGGCATTGAATTCTTCCTTTTGATTGATACCCTGCAGATCATGATCGGCAGAGTGCAGATCAGAAATTCGCTGCTCCAGATTTCCGAGCATTGCCTGCAGATGTGAAAGAGCGTCCATATTGTTCGAGTAGAATCTCCGGGCTGTGCTGTCTACGGTGAGCGCAACAGCAAGCAGTACTTCAATATGTTGTGTAAGAATACGCTCAAGCTTGCGGTACTCCGTGAATTCCGCTGGATTACCTGGATTCAGTGTGTTGAGAACAGCTTCTGTTTCAGAGGCCGAGAGACAGAGCCGGGATATTGAGCCGGCTGTTTCGCGTATTGCAGCCTGCAGGCTGCTGTCCTCTGTCATGTCATGGATCAGCAGGAAGCCTTGTGCGAGCCTGTCGCTCATAGCCTGAATCCGGCTGCTTCGAAGCGATCCATGGGTTTCAGCGAATGCCCTTATTACAGGGTGCAGATCGATCTTTTTCTTTGGTTCGCTTCGTGGCATACGCTGCCAGAGGTTTGAGTAGAGGAGTGCCAGAGTGATAATCGATGGTAGAAGAATGGTGAAGTTCAGTACTCTGATGGAGCTCGCGTGAAAAAAATATTGCCAGCCGGCCATGCTCATCGCTCCGAGCTTTAGCAGGCTTTGCATACTTGTCTTGAAGTGTTTTCGCAGTACAGCCTTTCTGAACGACTTCAGATCTCCGGATGTGTGTGACGGGTTCTTGCTGGTACAGGTATAGCTGATTCCTGCCTGTTTGAGCCTGCGTGTCAATTCTGTGGCTGCAGAGATATTGAGATTTTTGCACAGGGTGAAGGGCATGAAAGGAAGGTTCGTCTGTAAAATCGATATCGATAAATATGTTTCGGGTACTATGGATAGAATGCTGGAGCGGAGTTGCTGCCTGCACACTTCTCCTCCCTTTTTCTGTTCGCGAATATGTACGTGGATTTTATCCTCACCCCTTCCGGCAGGAATAGCAAGTGCTGCACAGGCAAGACACACCGGACCCGTAAATATGCTTCCGCAGACAGCGCAGCTTTTATGAGACGAGTGTATTCGTTTGTCGCTGTTCTGGTCCTGGCAGGCCACTGAGCTACCGCTGTTGACTGCTTCCTGTACCTGTTCGAGGTGCTGGCGGAAGTCTCCTGCACTGAGATAACGGTCAGCTGGATCCTTGTTCAAGCCGCGTGCAATGGCTGCCGAGAGGGCAGGGTGAATATCTGGATGAAGCGCAGAGGCTTCGGAGGCTGCTTGTTCCAGGTGCATCATGAGTGTCACCTGCGGTGAATCAGCGGGAAATACCGGTCGGCTGGTGCAGAGTTCAAAGAGACAGGCCGCCAGCGAGTAGAGATCACTCCTTTGATCGGCCAGTTCACCCCGGACTATTTCGGGAGCGCAGTAATCTGCTGTTCCGATTGCCGTGCTGCTGCATTGCCGGGCAGCAGCATGGGCGATGCCGAAATCAGCCAGCTTGGCAGCTCCGGTGGAATCGAAGAGAATATTATGGGGTTTTATATCGCGATGCAGGATGCCTTTACCGTGAGCTGTCTCAAGAGCCTTGCAGACAGCAATACCGACGGTGCAGGTTTCTGAACTGCTGAAACGGCCGTGCTTGAAGAGCCGCTGTCTGGCGCTTCCCCCATCCATGTATTCCATACTTATGCTGAAGCTGTCTTCGTCGTGGAGGCCATAGTGAACTGCGTGGAGTTTCAGGATCTGAGGTGAATCAAGTGTCTGGTTGATTCTGAATTCCTGTTCCAGGGCTGTGTATGCATGGGCTTGCCGCAGGATATGGGGGTGAATGCATTTCAGGGCTATTATCCGGGATTCATTGCCAGTATTGTGTACAGCCTTGTATACCGTTCCGGATGCCCCGGTACCGATGCGCTCGATCCGCTCTATTCCTGTGTTCTCAGCTGCCGTCTGCATGTTCATTATTATAGGTAGAATAAAGGATTAATCAAGAAAGACCGGAAAATCAAAAGGATGGGCCTGATTCCGGTAGCTGTAGAGTATACGGAGATTTGTCATACGTCCATTGTAATGAATATAGCTGCGGTTCCAGTCCAGCTCCTGCCATTCAAAGGCCTGCCCGCCGGAAGAGCCTCGAATATAGATTGTGTAGAGCTTCGGTTCGGTTTTGACTACCCGGGCTTCGTGAATTGCCAGTGTGCGCCGGCGAAGATCATCGTCCACGACCTGGATCAGGTGAGACCTCCGCAGCATCCAGACTGCCTGTACCGCTGATCTGTCATCGATGGCAAATGCTTCCTCCGGTCCGGGGAGCTCCGGTGGATGAAAATCAGGGTCCGGTGGTAGATCGTCAAAGCGGATGCCTCCGAGCATTCTTGGTTCCTCTGCCAGTTCCTGGGAAGAGATGTTAGCGGTGCCGAGAAGCAGCAGAGTAATAATTACAGAAAAGATGGGAAATCGCATGACAGCTATATTATCGGATCAAAGGCTTTTCAGTTTACTCATCTGGATGAATATCAATAAATTATCACTGAAAACGTATATTTATACATAGACAACCCATAATAGCTTAGGTAGAATATTCTGTGATTTTATCAAAAAGGAGATAGGTATGACAAAACGAATGAGTATCGTGCTGCTGGCTGGATTGCTTGCGGTCGGATTTTTTTTCAGTTCCTGTGAACGGAAAACTGATGATGAGGGTCCACGAGTAATCGGAATTTCAAAGATTGTTTCTCACCCGGCCCTGGATGCTGTAGAGCAGGGGATACAGGATGAGTTGGCAGAACAGGGACTGGATTTTACTTTTGATCTGCAGAATGCAAACGGGGACATTAGTGCTGCTGCCCAGATCGCCAGTAAGTTCCGTAATGACCGGGTTGCATACGCGGTAGGAATTGCGACACCCACCTCCCAGGCCCTTGTGAATGAAATTCGAAATATTCCGGTTATTTTTGCAGCAATTACCGATCCTGTCGGTGCCGGTCTGACCGTCAGTGCAGAGGGTTCCGGAGCGAATGTAGCTGGGTACTCGGATATGACTCCTGTCGCCGAGCAGCTGAGTATACTGAAACAGATGAAGGATGTTCAGCGACTTGGGCATGTCTATTCATCCGGTGAAGCCAATGCTGTAGCCCTTGCAGAAATCGCCCGGGATGCGGCCGCTGCTATGGGAATTGAGTTTGTGGAAGCGACTGTGACCAACTCCGCCGAGGTTCGGCAGGCCACCCAGTCTATTGCTTCCCGTGTAGATGCAATCTATGTCAGTACTGACAATACGGTTGTGTCAGCCCTGAGTGCTCTGGTAGATGTTGCGAATAATGCCGGTATTCCGGTAATGTCTGCAGATCCGAGTTCTGCAGAGGGAATTGAAGTTCTGGCGGCTCACGGCTTCAGCTACTATAACATGGGGCGTGCTACCGGGCGTCTGATTGCAGAAATCGAGGCGGGAAGAGAGATTGGATCCATTCCGATTCAGTACATGACTGATCCGGCAGATGTTGATCTTCTGATCAATCTGGATGTTGCAGAGCGGCTTGGTCTCACAGTTCCACAGGCATTGCTTGATAATGCAAATATGATTATCTCCGGCGGACAGCAGCAGTAATTATGCGGTTGATTTTTTGAGGAGAACAGGCCGGTCTCCAGCCGGCCTGTTCTATGTAGTACTATCCTGCAGTAAAATGTAATTTTAACGGAAGGCTTATGATTGAAGGTATTTTAGTTGAGGGTTTGGCATACGGAATCATGGCTCTTGGGGTATTTATAACCTTCAGGATTCTGGACTTTCCGGATTTGACAGTAGATGGTTCTTTCCCGCTCGGTGCGGCCGTTATGGCTTCAGGTATTGTCGCCGGATGGAATCCCGTATTGTGTCTTTTGGTCGCTTTTTTGACTGGATGGCTCTCCGGTACGATAACAGCATTGATTCACAATAAATTGAAGGTGCCGAACCTGCTTGCAGGAATCCTGACCATGACCATGCTCTGGTCGGTGAATATCCGTGTTCTTGGCGGACGGGCGAATCTTCCTTTGCTTCGTCAGTACACACTGCTGACCTGGGTTCGGGAATTGACTGAAGGCATAATCAGCCCTGAGTGGGCCGTGCTGATCTTCTTTATTGTCGTTACGATAATCATCAAGCTGCTCATGGATCTGTTTTTTGTTACCGACCTGGGCATGACCCTTGGTGCTCTCGGAAACAATGAACAGATGGTCACCAATCAGGGAGTGAATCCCGAAATTATGAAGACCATCGGAGTCAGTCTATCCAACGGAATGGTTGCAGTCTCTGGTGCTCTGGTTGCGCAATACCAGGGTTTTGCTGATGTGAATCTCGGTCAGGGAATCATTATTGCAGGCCTGGCATCGGTAATGATGGGTGAGTTTCTGCTGAAATCAAATAAAATAGGTTTTCTGACTACGAGGGTGCTTCTTGGATCGATCCTGTATCGAGCCCTGATGTATCTCGGACGTTATTACGGTTATTACATCAATCTGACCCCGAGTGATCTGAAACTGATTACCGGGCTTCTGATTATCGGTTCGTTGATTATTACGAAGCTGAGACGGGAGCGGAGTCATTATGAGCGTGCAGCTGAGGAGCAGAAATCATGATCGAGCTACAGCAGGTAACAAAGGTATTTAATCCCGGAACGCCGAATGAAAATGTAGCAATCCGGAATCTGAATATAGCAATTGAGCCGGGTGATTTTATAACAATTATCGGCAGTAATGGAGCGGGTAAGTCCACCCTGTTCAATCTGATCGGCGGGACGATTGCACCGACTATGGGACAGGTTTTCGTTCGCGAACGTGATGTGACCAGAGAGGCGGAGTTCAAGCGTTCGCGCTATATCGGAAGAATATTCCAGGACCCCTTGCTGGGAACAGCGGGCAATATGTCACTCGAACATAATATGATGATCTGCGCCTACAAGGGCATGAAGAGCCTGAAAATCAATCTGAACAGCAAACGCAGGCAGTACTTCAGAGAGCATCTGGTTGAACTGAAAATGGGACTCGAGGATCGCCTGAAAGATAATGTCGGACTGCTGTCAGGCGGTCAGAGGCAGGCACTTACCCTGTTGATGATGGTGCTTTCCCGGCCTGAACTGATTCTGCTCGATGAGCATACGGCTGCCCTGGATCCCCACAATGCCGAGCTTGTAATGGAGCTGACCCAGCGGTTTATAAATGAATACAAGCTTACCACCATGATGATCACGCATAACATGCAGCAGGCCCTGCAGTTCGGGAACCGTTTGATTATGATGGACGCCGGTGAGATTATTCTCGACGTGAGCGGCGAAGAGAAGGCAAACCTCAGCGTTCCGGCTTTGATAGAGCGATTCCGTCAGATCCGGCATCAGGATATTGATAATGATGAACTGCTGCTTTCCTGAGATGTATCACTGGCAAGAGCAGGTAATCCTGGTTATATTTGAGTCATGAGTACTTCCTTGTTTCCCGGAATTCCGATTATAGATTCCGAAGCGTCATGGAAGCTGCGCTGGGATGCCTATATCCTGCTTATGGTTTTAATCGCAACTATATTGGCTCCGCTCTCTATCGCTCTGGACCTCAAATCCAGGGGGATTCTGTTGGTACTGGATGTAATTATTACCATCAGCTTTATTGCCGACATGGTAATAATTTTTCATACTGCCTATGTTGACAACAGAAAAACGGTGAGAGATAAGAAACTGATCGCACGGCGATATTGCCGTGGATGGTTCTTGGCAGATCTTATTGCATCCTTTCCTTTTTTTCTGCTTCCCGGTGGTACATTCCTGAATCTGAACCGGCTTGCCAGGTTTGCCAGATTGTTCAGAATTCTACGCCTGTTTTCCAGAAATAGTAGTATCAACCGTCTCAAGCAGTCCAAATTCAATTCAAATGTTGTTCGGCTGGCAGTCATGATATTCTGGCTTCTCCTGGTCGCTCATTTTCTGGCCTGCGGGTTTGTGTTCGTTCAGGGTGTTTCACCGGATCTGCCCCCTGGTATGCGTTATCTTCAGGCGCTTTACTGGACGATTACGACCTTATCAACAGTGGGCTACGGCGATATTACACCGGATGTTTATAACCAGGTTCACCTGTTGTTCACGATAATGTCCCAGCTTCTCGGGGTCGGAATGTATGGCTATGTAATCGGGAATATCTCCACAGTAATTGCCAATATAGATACAGCAAAAACCTTGTATCGTGAAAAAATGGAGCGTATTAATACATTCCTGAAATATCGGCATATTCCTTCCGGATTGAGCAACAGGATAAACGACTATTACGATTATCTTTGGGAGACACGGAGGGGCTACGACGAGAGATCAGTTGTTGACGAGCTTCCGTACAGCCTTCGTGTTCAGGTTGTTCTGGAACTGCATCGCGAAATAATTTCGAAAGTGCCCATTTTTGCTGGTGCCAGTCAAGCATTCATTCGTGAAATTATCCTCAACATGGAGTCTGTGGTTTTCACTCCGGGTGACTATGTTGTCCGTAAGGGAGAAATCGGGGATGAAATGTATTTTATCAGCAGGGGTTCGGTTGATGTGGTTTCCGAAGATGAGTCGATTGTCTATGCCACGCTGAATGAAGGCGCTTTTTTCGGAGAAATCGCTCTGCTGCTCAGCACTCCTAGAAATGCTACCATCAAGGCCAGGGAGTACTGTGACCTATATTCGCTCAATAAAATTACATTCGAGCGTATTCTGGATAAATACCCTGATTTTGCCGAGTCTATTCGTGCTCTTGCTGAACAACGCAAGCTTGAGACAGAAGCTGCTGCCCGAAAAAAATCTGAATAAGTCGAGGAAATTGCTAAGATAAACCCGTCATCCTTGCCTGCTTTGGAATTGGGGCGTATATTAGCTGTATGTATGCAGAAAATCCTTTCGAATTAATCCAGGGATCCTGGGATGAGATACATGAGAAGGCAGCCATTGCATGTACGGCTGTATTGCAGGAAGCCGTTCAGCAGAATGGACAGGCTCTGCTGGCAATTCCCGGAGGCAGAAGCATTTTGCCGCTCATGCAGGCACTTGCTGATCATCCTGCTGTTCCCTGGGAACATATTCAGATTTTCTGGGTAGATGAACGCTGGGTTCCACTGGAACACTCTGACAGCAATTTTCTTCCCGTCTGGGATCAAATTCTTTCTCCGTTGGTTGCTGCCGGAAGAATGCATCAGGATCAGGTGCATCCCTTCAGGTATACTTCGGATCTTCCAGATGGAGGAGTCGGCCTGTATCAGTCCGAGTTCCGTCAGTACGCTTCACGTAGTTCCGAACGCTTTGATCTGGCTGTTTTTGGAGTAGGGGAAGATGGTCACATCGCCTCGCTTTTCCCTCATCATGAGGGAATACACAATATGGGCTATGGCTTTATCGAAGTGCATGATTCTCCGAAGCCTCCTGCAGACCGTGTTAGCTGTTCCCGTAGTCTGCTGGCCAACAGCCGGGCTGCTGTACTGTTGTTTATAGGTGAGGGTAAGCGCGAAGCCTGGGAACGCTTTCAGAATAGTTCTGTCAGTGTGGAATCATGTCCAGCCAAGCTCGCATTGCAGGCTGGACACTGTATAGTAATCAGCGATCTGCCAGCAAACGGGCAATAGTATCGAGCTGGTCGCTGAATGCATCAATAACCTGGCTTGAAAATTCCTCGATTGCCGCCATATTCTCTTTACTGCTGTTATCCATGTCTTCGGAAACCTCCGGCGGCAGCGGGAGATCAATCCGGTAGAACTCGACACCAGGAAGCTTGGTAAGCTGATGGCTGGTCATAGCCGATTGTCCATCATTCATTATGGTAAAAAGTGGAACATTCCGCATTGGGGAAACCCAGTCCATGTAGCCCCAGCTTTTTATATCTTCATATCTGTAGGCACCCTGCTGCTGCCCCGTGCCCAGAGAAACAAGGATGTACCTGCCAGCCCCGGGGTAGATTTTCCTTGCTTCGATATAGGCTGCCATTGCCGGATTATCCGCAAAAACCGCACCGTCAATGAGGCAGTAATCCCTTGCCGGCTGCTCATCATAGGGGATGTCCTGGATAAGTGCAGGCTTGAAAAAAGTAGGCGCTGCTGCACTTGCACGTGCTGCGTCCCTCAGAAAGAAGTTTGGATCTTCAATGCTGCGATCGAGTCTGTTCTTGAAGAGATGAGGTTTGCGCCGGACAGTATCGTAGGAACAGACGAGTAGATTCGTGCGGCAGTCTTTCAGGGTGCAGTCGCCGAATGTTGCCTTCAGCAAGCGCTCGAAAGGTTCGGCATTATATTTCTCGGTGAAAGCCTGCCGCATTGTACGAAGTGAAAAGAACCGATCTGGAGGAAAGACTGTATGACCAAGCTTCCGGTAGAGATTACACAGTCGTTTCATATCGGTTCGGTTGCTCTTTTCAGGCATAGCAAGCCCGAAAGCAATCAGCGCACCTGTTGAGGTCCCGGCAATGAGATGAAAGAGATCTCCAATCGCAGTTGTACATCCCAGTGTACGAAGCCGTTCTTCAAGGCTCAGTAGAACCCGGGCTGGAATGAGACCACGTATGCCGCCACTGTCCAGGCTGAGAATAAAAACTGATTCAGGTTGTCTGCCGGGCTTACCCGCCCGTGCACTTCCAGGGAAAAGTACAGAACGCAGCCAGCGGATCATGTTCCCTGCTTGCTCTTCATATGGATCAAAGCATTATTGGTCTCACGAAAGCGTTGAACCACAACCGGCAGTATTTCCAGAGCTACCTCAGGATGGGTTTGCAGAAATGCGTTGAATGCCCATGAGGGAAGTACAAGAGTCTCGCAGTCCTCCAGAGCTATCACGCTAGCGCTTCTGGCTGCCCCGTCAAGTACTGACATTTCTCCCAGAACTTCGCCGGCCTTGTGGGTTGCGATTTCAAAGACGGTACCGTCTTCGTTTTCTTTCTGAACCCGTACAGATCCGGATACAATAATAAACAGGCCCACACCGGGATTTCCCTGCTGCAGGACGGTTTCACCCTTGCTGAAGCTCCGCTCTGTGCAGGACTTCGCGATAGCCCGAAGATGTCCGGTGCTCAAACGCGCGAATAGCGGAACCTGTTTGAGAAAACCGGTAATCTCTTTGTGCTCACTCATAATTAATCCTCGTTTCCTTTTGCTATATTACCGTATGAACGGATAGAAAGCCAGCGCTCGAAGAGCTCAGGCGAATTAATTCCTTCTTGTTCTTCCATTACCAATGACTTCAGAATCCGGGGATGCAGGCTGCTGTCCCTGCCTGAAACCCGGGCTGCCAGGCCATGATATAGAATAAGGTCCTTCCGCTGCAGCAGCAAGCCCTGATCATGAATAAATTCTGCTTCTTTCAGGAAAAAGCCGGCATCTGCAGGGGTATTGCGCATACAATTGATTTCCACCAATGCCATGAGCATGGTGAAGCTCGGATAATGAGCCGAATAATGCAGGCCGGATTCTATGCCGCGCATCGCGTATTTTTCGGCTGCTTCAAGTTTCTGCATTCTCATGCATGACTGGGTCAGGCTTCTCAGGGCATCAATACTGTCATATATATTTGTGATTCGGTAGAGATACAGCTCTGCCTGCTCCAATGCGCTTGTTGAGGCCTTGCTGTTGCCGAGGGAATGTTGTGCTGCTGCCAGATAGGCCTGTGCCTGACTCAAAGCACAGTAGTTGCGGGATGGATTCTGCATCATGCCTGGTATGAGTCTGACCAGTTGTTCATAATCACATCGCTGCCAACAGGCACTTGCTGCCAGGAGCATAGAGTAGGTGATGACTTCTGAATCAGGTTCATTGAAAATCGTATCAGGTTGAATAATCTGAATAGCTGTGCAGTAGTCTCCGAGCAGGAGGGCATGCTCGGTGCGTGCATTGCGGATCTGACTTTCCCTTCCGTTCGGGAGCGAACTCATTTCCTCAATCAGATATGAAGCAGCATCACGATGATTTCGCAGCAGTTCTGAAGTGGCGAGTTGATTGAGGACGTTCTGTTTATGTGCGTCATCTTGCTCTCCGTAATAAGACAAGGCTTTCTTGCCGGTATGATAGGCCTTGGAGAATTCATAGTTTTTCAGATGATATGCTGTCAGGAGGTGATATGCGGTCGCCAGGTTCTCTGTTCGGCGCTGCTCGACTGCCAGGGCAATGATTTCGCGGAGGCTTTCTTCTGCGGGAATGGTCGAGCCGTTATTGAAAAGAACAGCTGATTTTATAAAAAGAAGTCCGCAGCGATCTGCTGCACTCAGTTCCGTTTCCGAATGCAGTATGCTGTCAATAGGGCCTGCAATCTCGGGGTTTACAAACCTTTCCACTGCCTGCAGCACTACCGCTGCTGCTCGTGTATATGATTCGCCACGTATCAGATGATGTAGAAGACGCATTGTGTGGGGATTGTCGGATGCGAGCATATAGTCCGCGATTACGTTGTGCAGAATCCTGCGGTTATATAGCAGCATCGAGTCATAAATAGCACGTTTGAATGCCTCATGCTTGAAGTGGAATTGCGTGCCGCTGCGTAGTATGAAATCTCTGTTCTGGAAATCCTGTAATGCTTCTGTGACAGTTTCCGCATTTCCTTCCGTGTGCCCATGCAGAAACTCTGCCTCTTCCCGGGTGAAGTTCAGGGCAAACACCGTCAGTTTCTTGAGGAGATCTCTTTTTTCAGATGGAAATTGGTCTATGGCTGCCAGGAAGACGTTCTGCATGGTGGATGGCACATCCGGTGAATCGGGGTGTTCATGAATGAAACGGACATATTCTCTGAGAAAAAGTGGATTTCCGGAACATGCTTCTATTATTCTCCTCTGCAGCATGGCATGCGGCTCGATAGTATGCAGCTCTGCTATCAGCTTTTCAGCCTCTGCTGTACTGAAGGGAGGCAGGGCAGTTATTTCACAGAAGGGAAATGATTCTGTTAACTCGGTGCTTACGCTTCGGTCTGCGAGCAGGTAGAAGGGGTGCAGATCGTGATTAGCGGTTATATACTGAAATACCTCAAGACTGCCACGGTCTATACATGCGGCATCATCTACACAGATGATGGTGCTGTACGGTCTGAACCGGTTTTCGGAAATTATGATTTCGAGCATTCTGCAGAATAGAGGGAACAGGCTGTTGTTTTCACCGGATTCAGGATTTCTGTAAAAGCGGAGAAAACTCTGCAGATCATCTTCTTCTATTCCTGGTATGTATTCTCTGAGACGTTCAGAATTTTCCTGATTGCTTGAGCTGTGCTTGAGACCACAGAGGGTTTCAATCCCGTCGCTGAGAACGCCGAAAGATCTTATTCTGAACCGCCGGGCCCTGGCATAAAGTATCGGTGCCCGGAAGTCCGGGAATTCCCTGAGCTGATTGAGGAATTTGCCTACCAAAGCAGTTTTGCCTATTCCGGTACTGCCGGTCAGGATAGTCCCGGACAGGCCTGAATGCTTGTGTTTCATATAACGGCTGGTCAGCTGTTGAAGCTCGTTCTCTCTTCCGACAAATATCGCTTCGTGGGGATACGGTCGGCGCTCGAAAACATCATAAACCGTTATCTCCTTGTTGGAACCCTTTATGGAAATAATACGGGGAGGAGAAAACAAAAAGTCGTTTTCACACTTCTCCTGGGTGTCGCGGGAGATCAGGATTCCGTTTTCACGAGCCTGACTTTCCAGCCTGCTGGCAACACTCATGGCATGACCGGTAACTACATGATAATCTCCCCGTTTGCCGGTGGTAATGAGGCCAGTATGGACTGCAGTACGGAATGACAGCTTCAGTTTTCGGACTTTCAGGCTCCGGTTAATCTGTTTGATTTCTTCCTGAAAATCCAGTGCAGCACTGACAGCCCTTTGAGGATCGTCTTCATGTACTCGTGGAACTCCGAATACTGCAACCAGGGCGTCACCGATATATTTTTCGACCATACCGTCATGCCGTTTGACGATCTCCTCATAGGAAGAGAAAATCGTATTCATAAGACCATCTACTTCCTCAGGATCAAGCAGTTCAGACAGACTTGAAAAACCCTGCATGTCCGAGAAAAGAATACTGACTGTACGCCGCTCTCCGTCCCGCAAATAGCTGGAATCCCTGCCTGCTTCAGGCTTGTCGTTCATCATTCGAGTATAGCACGTTCTATAGGTACTGAGGGAGCTGCTGTCGAATCTGGTCTACTACCTGCTGGTAATAGTCCTGTAGCTGTTCCATCGCTCTCTGTAGATATTGCTGGAATTCAGGGTCACTCTCCGGCTTGATACTCACACTCTGACCGGTTTGCTGTGCGTAGGCTTCTTCTTTTTGTCTTAGTCTCGGTGCAAACTGCTCTTTCAGGCTATCGATCAGCTGGACCTTCTCCTGTAAATACTGGGCAAACAGCTGCTGCGCCTGCTGGAACAAGGCATCAACGCCAGCAGTGCTGTTGGAAACCGCCCTTGCAGCCTGTTGCACTGGATCCAGTTTTTTAAGTGAAGATTCGTCAGTCGGTAGTGTAATACCGTTCAGCAGAACCTCCTTGATACCCTCTCGAATCCAGACTTGTTCCTCTGCTGGAAAAGCCTTGATACCTTTGCGGAGTTCTGAAGCGGCTGACTCAACAGCAATAGCTGTATCACTTGAACCTTCTCTGGACTTTCCGAATAACTTCTTGGGTTTCTCCTGCGTGCTGTCTTCCGGCTCTGTTGGCCCGCTACCGGCATTCAGCATATTAAGCTCGGCTTCTGTAAGCTTCTGGTAGAATCCGGCAACAAGGCGTTTTCCATCCTGACGACGCTCATGTTCCCTCAGCTTTTCGCTGTCGCCCTGAACCCCTTCTGTACGTTCCAGGGCTAATTCAAGTGCACTTTTAATCCTCGACACTAGGTTTCTCCTCTATCTGTAATGTAGCTTCCGAAGGTGGGGAAATCAAGCCGCTTTCGGTAAGAATCATATCAAGAAAGATGTCATATTCTGCAGCGGGAAGTGAGGGGAAAAGCTGGCAGGAAAAACCGACACCTATGGTGAGCCATTTTCTATCCGGTAAGCCGGCACCATGGCGGCTGAAATATCGGTCATAGTAGCCTCCCGCCCGGCCAATTCTGCTGCCGTCATGGCCGAATGCCCGACCAGGGCTGAGAATGACCGTGCCAGCCTCAGGAATCAGTTCACCGGGAACCTGTTTCTCAGCCGGGTAGTCCCCATGCTGGCCGGATGCAGGATCCAGCAGTCTGTCAGCACTGATGCCTTTCATATCAGCAGGTGCTATGGTCTCAGGCAGCTTTTTGAAATACATAAGTCCATTGCTGCGCTGAATTACAGGATAAGCAAGCGAGCATCCGCGTCTCCTGACCAGATCCGCCAGTTCCTGCAGGTCCACTTCATCGGGCAGGGCGGCGTACAGGAAAATACTTCTGGCTGACTGCAGCTGCGGAAGATCAGCGAGTGCATGGCAGATCAGACTGCTCAGTCGTCGGCGCTCGCTTCGGTCAAGTTCGGAAATCCTCCGTTTTACTTCCTTTCGGAATTCTCTTTTTCTGCTGACTATTGAATGGTTCATGGATAGTTCTATTGCTCCTGTACGGTAGGCACCAGCACCGCTGCCGGAAAATATCTGAAGAGTTCTGAAATTTTCAGATGAGTATTCTGTATAAATTGTCCTGTAAGGCTGTCACTCCAGTTCCTGCCTCTCATGAGTTCTGAAAATTCCTCTGGAATCAGGATCTCGGTATCAGCCCAGTCAGAGGGGAGGGGTATACCGCTTTCTGGTATCATATGGGCCGTTTGTACCGGAACCGCACAGAGTATCAACTGATCCTGCCGTTTCCGTAGAAAAGCCAGCACATGGGCTGAATACTTTCCTTTTGATTCCAGGGGAATGTAATCACCTTCTGCGAATACATCTGCATAGTACTTCCTTAGCCCAAGCAGGCATCGGAGGGTATGAAGCTTCATAGCCCCATCTGCAGGATGTGTCAGTAAAGACCGTGCATAATCCGGATCCAGTCTATCTTTCTGCAGGCTGTCCAGGCGGAGCTGGTAGTCAACCGGGTGCCGGTTGTCTGGATCTACCAGGCTGTAGTCCCAGAATTCAGTGCCCTGATAAATGTCTGGTACTCCTGGAGTACTGAGTTTGAGGACTGTCTGCATTATGCCGTTCACATAAGCTGCCGGCATAAACTTTCTGCATAGTCGCTGGACATCAGCCAGGAAGACGCTGCTTTGTGCCGGCTGCAGTATGCGTTCGATGAACTCTGCCAGACCGCTTTCGTAATCCTGCTGCACATCGGTCCAGCTGCTATGCAGCTTTGCTTCGCGGACAAGCTTCTGCATATAGGCTTGAATCCGATTTCTGTACAATGCAATATCGTGGAGGTCTTCTTTCTGAGGATCAAGCAGATTCAGCCCGACAGGGAAGGTTCCGACCAGTATCTGGTAGAGAATGTACTCATCGCCCGCAGAGACCGGGTTATCCAGGTTTCGTTTCTTCCGTTCATTCATTGCTGCCCAGCGCTCAACGCTCTGAGTCCATTCATCAGGGAATTCGCTGATAACATTGATTCTTGCTCTTGTATCCTCACCCCGCTTGTGGTCATGAGTAGCAGATGCCAGCATACAGAAAGGGTGATGTTGGAGGCGCTGTTTTGCCTGATAATGAAACGCAGATATCGAGCTGCCGAAATGTTCAGGATGACCGCCTACCTCATTCAAACTGATCATTCTGCCGAAGCGATAAAAGACCGTATCCTCAACAGCTTTTGCCATTACCGGACCTGTAAATTGCTGAGCGCTCATAATAATCTGCATGACAAGTGATTTCTTGTAGCCCATCTGTTTCTGCTGTAGAATATCGGTTGTGAGTACCTGCTCAAGAAAATCATAGACTGATTTGTCCGGAGCTTTACTGGCTTTTTTTGCTTTTGCAACTGCCCACTCCACATCCCTTCTACCGTCCGGATCAATTCCCCGTTCGCTTACATAGGAGCGGTAGACGGGAAAACAGGCGGTAATATCTGCAAATGCCTGGCGCAGTCGTATTCTCGAAAAGTCCCTTGTGCGTCGGCTTTGTTTTGCAAGCCGATTTAATCTATTCGCGATAACATTCAGTTCACTGGCCAATGAATCCTGCATAATAAGATGCTTTGCCTCGGTAATCATTGTCTCGATGTCTGCGCTGCGACCGGTGAAATTACGGTAGAAGCTGTCCAGAGTGTGTTCGGATTCGTGGCGGACCTGCAGTCCATTCACGGCATTGAGGAACTCATATCCCGTTGTGCCGGAAACTGCCCAATCCGATCTGAGATTCTCATGCCTGGCAAGGATTTTTTCTACCAGAATATAGAATGGCTGGTCCAGTCGTGCCTTGGGGTCAGGCCCCTTGAGTTCTGTGAGTTGTCGAGATCCTTCGCTGCCGGGATTCGGACTTTCGAACAGGGCGTATGATGCTCTGTCCTGCAGGCGATCAAAGTATTGTTTGGGATCCCATAACCCGTCTACATGATCCAGGCGGATGCCCTGTAACTTACCCTCGGAAATAAGCCGGAAAATCAGTTGATGGCTTATGTCGAAAAGATTAGGCTCTTCCATCCTGAGCGCAGCAAGGTCATTTATATCAAAAAATCGACGGTAATTAATCTCGTTTGCAGCAAGCCTCCAGTATGCCGGGCGATATGCTTGTTGGGAAATCAGCTTGTCCAGCCTGTCAAAAGATGACGCGGATCCAGTGCTGCCGTTATATTCGGCGATTGTCCTGTCCAGGGCTGACTGTGCTTCAGGATTTCTACGGATTTCAGTCGCCAGGCGCTGTCTCAGGTCATCTGCTGCATTTCTGGTTAGCGTGTGTTGTCTGATTGAGCGGCCTCCGCTTCCTATGTTACGGAACTCTCTGACATAATCATCCAGTGGGCGATACTCTCGGAAGGCTTCCTGCAGAATGCCGGCATAATTTTTGACAGCAATCGGGAAGCGATGCTGGTAATACCACACGCTGAAGCTGCCTTCTGTCATATCATAGGCCAGGCTTAGTTCTCCGTTTTCCAGTATCACACCGTATTGATCGCCAAGTACAGGCAGCAGAATTTTCCCTTTTACAGATGCCTCTACGGGATCCCAGTCGATGTCGAAGAAATTCGCGAATGGTGAGTTTTTCCCCCATTCAAGGACATCCAGCCACCATTCATTGTCTGCTGCACCTACTCCCATGTGATTGGGCACAAAATCCATGATCAATCCCATGCCATGTTGATGGAGACTCCGGCATAGGCTGTTATAGCTGTTTTCATCACCGATTTCCGGATTGAAGTGGTTATGGTCTACAATATCATAGCCGTGGCTGGAGCCCGGACGTGCCTGAAGAACCGGCGAAGCGTATATATGACTGATACCGAGCTCGGCAAAATACGGCACCATGCTCTCGGCATCTATGAAACGGAAGTCACTGGAAAACTGTAGCCGAATCGTCGCCCGGGGATAAGGCGGGGGGCCGGATGCTTTTGATCGTGGAATCATTTGTGTTTCCTGACTCATGACACGCTGCCTGCTGCTGCCCAGATTCTGAGGCTTCCCGGAATGAGTTCAAATAATCCATCGGGTGAGCTGCTGTTGTCCCATATTTTTTTCATTTCTGAATTTTCTATTCCGAATTTCTGCAGTTCATCACAGCAGTCAATTCCCTTTTCACTGAGATTGATTTCGGCGATCAGGGCAGGAGCTGATTCTACATACCAGCAGATAACCAGGGCTTCCTGCTCGACGGTCTGACTGACACATGATCTGGTAGCGTATATTCCTGGAAGCAGTGGGCTAATGTATTTTTTTCTAAGCTCTATCAGGTGCCTCGTCTCCTTTATGCTGTCTGCATGTGGCTGCTTCTGTGTCTCATTCCAGTCGAGGCAGGATTGCCGGAAGGTATCCTCAGCATTGGGATCCGGTATCTGTTCCCGGACTTCAGGATCGGCGAAGGCCGGGAACTTCGAGAATTCCTCCCTTCGCCCCTTTTTGACCGCTTCAGCCAGCTCATCATGGAAATCGCAGAAGAACAGAAACGGGCTGTCTGCCTGCCATTCATCTCCCATAAAGAGCATAGGTGTCTGGGGGAGTAAAAGCATGGCTGCCCTGGCAGTCTGCAGTTTTCTGCTATCACTTAGCATATGGATGCGCTCACCGAAGGCGCGGTTTCCGGTCTGGTCATGATTCTGGAGAAAGTTGATAAAGGCAGATGCCGGAAGCTTGCTGCTGTCTTCACCCCGTAATTTACCATTGCGGTACTCAGACGGATCGTTCTGATATATAAAACCTTCCGTCAGGCTTCTCTGGAGTTTTTCGAAAGGAGATTGGTCATAATCAGAATAATACCCCCCGCTTTCACCGCTCAGAATGCAATGCATTACATGATGATAATCATCGTTCCACTGGGCGCGGTAGGTGCCGTTCAGATAACGAGCCTGGTTGTCATCGTTTTCAAGAATCAGATGAATTATTCGATCTTCAGGTAGTGATTCCCTGATTCTTCTGGAGAGCTCGAACAGAAAATGTTCTTCGGACTTCTCATCGTGTATTTCCTGAACTGCATCAAGACGCAGGCCGTCGAAGCGGAAATCAGACAGCCAGTATTCAGCGTTCTGGATGAAAAATTCCCGGACAGCGCGTTGACTGAAATCAATGGCTGGGCCCCAGGGTGTCTCGACACGATCTGTGAAAAAGTCTCCAGCATAAACATGTAGGTAATTGCCGTCAGGTCCGAAGTGGTTATAAACCACATCCAGGAATACCATTATGCCCATGCTGTGAGCTGTATCGATGAGCTCTTTCAGTTCTTCAGGACTGCCATAGCTTGTGTCCGGAGCAAAGTGTAGTACCCCGTCATAGCCCCAGTTTCTTTTCCCCGGAAAATCGGCAATAGGCATGAGTTCAATGGCCGTAACTCCCAGATCTCTGAGATAGGGAAGCCGTTTCTGTACATCGGAAAAGGTTCCTTCAGGGCTGAAGCTTCCTACGTGGAGTTCGTAAATGACTGTTTGTTCCCATGCCAGGCCTTTCCAGGTACTGCACTGCCAGGAATATTCCTCCGGGAATGGAATGCAGCTCGGTCCATGAACATCGTGTTGTTGTTTCCTTGATGCCGGGTCGGGAACGAGTAGATCATTGTTTATTCTGAATTGATAGGGGGATCCCGGCTGGCTTTCAGGATCATGTGACCGGGGCAGACTGAGCTGCCACCATCCGTGATCAAGCGGCTGCATCGGTATGCAGCGTGATTCAAGCGATAGTTCTACATTCTCGGCCCCGGGGGCCCATAGTGAGAAACGGATCTCGTCCTCATCGATAAACGGTCCAAAAGGAAATGCTTCGCTTTTCATATCTATAGTATCGCCGTTGATATGGGGGGTCTGTCAAGTAAACTGGTTTTTTTTACTGTATCTGCTTGCGAGTAGTAACAGACCATTTGAATACAGCTCACATCGGTTACGGCCGTTTTTTTTGGCCCTGTATAAGGCCTGGTCGGCTTCATTGATCAGGTGCTTGGGATCATCATCTGGAGGGTAGGCACAATGGGTAATTCCGATGCTGACGCTAAGAGATAATTCCAGATCCTGATAGGTAATAGGAGTCCGGGCAATGGTTTCACGCATGCGTTCAGCAACTGAAAGAGCCGAACCCTTACTGCATTCAGTCAGGAGTACTAGGAATTCTTCACCGCCGTAGCGGGATACGATATCCTCCTCGCGAACAGAATCCTCGATAATGCGTGATAACTGGAATAATGCTCTGTCGCCGGCCAGGTGACCGTATTGATCATTCAGGGACTTGAAAAAATCGATGTCTATGGCCATCAGGGCAAAACCATGATGATAACGATCTACCCGATGGATCTCTTCCGTCATGCGCCGGATAAAATAACTATGATTATACAGGCGTGTCTTGAAATCGGTTACTGATGATGTGTAGTGGATTACATTCTGCAGACCGATTGATGCGAATTCGAACAGCATTTCGATATAGGTTTTTTCCTTGGCGGTGTAATCGTCGTCAAGGACCTTCCGTCCGAGCACTACAATGCCGTACAGGCCGATCAGTCCTTTCAAAGGGAGAATGATTTCAGGATTCAATGGTGATAGTTCAGCAGCGCAATCGGCTGATATCTGGCTTAGCTGTTCAATAGTCAGGGCAGATACTGCAGTATCGAAAATCTCGCGGAAATTCTCCAGTGAAGCGAGAGAAACCGGGCATCGTGCAGGGCGCAGATTCTGGAAACAGATACTGCTGATGGGATCTTTCTGGTTTGAGCTGCTCTCATCCCGACGGATAAATACAACCAGATAGCTGGGAATAAAACGCTGGACCAGGCATGAACTGAGATAGCTGACCAGATCTTCCTCACTGGTTTTTGTAAAGAGTTCAAGAGATTGGGAAATCAGTTCCTCATAGTCATGGGATTTCGCCTGATACTCATGCAGCTGCGAGAGCAGACCGGAATCTTCCAGAGTTGTATATTGGCGTAGTGAATCCTCATGCATAGGATTGAGTATAGACCAGAATTCCTTCCATTTGTAGTAAGAATTACACACAGACAGATAAATTGTTGCAGGAATTCGAACAAAGCTCTACTCTGTATGCTATGAGCTATGCAGCAGAAGTCAGAGAGGCATTGCCTCCACGGTATTTTTCCGGATTCAGTGAAGATGAACAGGCGCAGCATTCAGAGGATCTGGAATCACTCGGGCCTGAAGGTCAGTTTAGGGTCAGGATAGATTCTCTCATGGAGGGCTGTGGAGATGATGATCAAGTCACTGCTGCTGGCTGTACCCGGGTTAAACTGACTGTAATCGCCTATGATGTTCCGGGTCTCTTTTCAGTACTGGCGGGTACACTCGCTGTAATGGGCTGTGAAATCAACTCAGGCATAAGCTGCACCGCCAGGCCGGATAACTCAGGAAGTTACAGGCGTCTGACCGAACAGCGCCGCCGGATTATAGATGTCTTCACCGGAAGTCTCGAGTCCAGTCTTGATTTCGAGGTCTGGCGTGTACAGTCCATGGAGCGCATTGAGTCCGGAATTGAGCGCCTGTGCAGTGCCGGAGCAGATGCCGTGCGTCTGGTTCAGAAGGAATTGGCCCAGGCAGTTGCTGAACAGCTGGATGCCGGAAGCGCTGTGAATGGAACGGCTTTACCCCCTGTCAGTACGGATATCAGCGTCGGGGAGTATGGAACGAAAATCTCGCTAACTTCGAAGGATACTCCATTTTTTCTGTATTCTGCTGCTAATGCCCTGAGTCTGCATGGTGTGTCTATAGAGGGAGTAGAAATCTATACCCGGGATGGACTGGTAGAAGATATTTTTGAACTGGTAGATAATTTCGGGCGTCCCCTGGATGATACTGATCAGCTCGAGCATCTCCGCTTTTCTCTGGTCTTCACAAAACAGTTCACATATCACCTGACCGCTGCCCCGGATCCCTTCACAGCCCTGCAGAGATTTGATGAGCTGATGCAGGAATTGATGAAGGTGAGTCAGCGTGCAGATATGCGGGATACCCTTAGTGATCCCGGGCTTCAGGATGAGCTTGCCAGGTTGTTGGGTGCCAGTGACTTTCTGTGGGAGGATTTTATCCGTCAGCAGCATGAACAGATTGTGCCACTTTTAACCCGCGAATCGCGCGGGCGTGTTCTCAGTCTGGATGATGCTCAGGTTGGCCTTGAACTTGACTCAGCCCTGGATGAAGTTCAGGGGAGTGCAGAAAAAATCCGGATACTGAATGAATTCAAGGACAGGGAGATTTACCGAATTGATATCGATCATATACTGCATCCCGATCTGGACTTTTTCTTTTTAAGTCGCCGGCTGGTGCGCCTGGCTGAGGAAGTTATTCGTGCTGCATTGGATATTGCCTATGAATCCGCTGTGAATCGCTGGGGTGTGCCGAGAACAGCAGGCGGTATGACAGCCTCATTTGCAGTTTTCGGACTCGGAAAGCTAGGCGGTGAGGCTTTGGGATATGCCTCTGACCTCGAGCTTCTCTGTATGTACGCTGATTCCGGCAAGACAGACGGAGAGAACAGCTGCTCCAACAGAAGCTTTTTCGAGAAAATGTTTACCGAAGCGATGAGGGCTATAAAGGCGAGAAAGGAAGGGATCTTTCAGGTCGATCTTCGATTACGGCCGCATGGTGAGGATGGACCCATTGCTTGCACCCTGGAGAGCTTTATGTCCTACTACCAGCGAGGTGGCGGGGCACATAGTTATGAGCGGCTGGCTTTGATACGCCTGCGCCATATTGCAGGGGACCGCAGCTTTGGCGCTCAGGTTGAGCGTATGAGAGATGAGTTGGTCTATCACTCAGACAGCATTGATCTGCCCGAGCTCAGAGAACTGAGGAACCAGCAGTTGCAGCATAAGTCCGAGGATGGAAGAAGTAATGCCAAATTCAGCCCCGGAGCGCTGGTGGATCTTGAATATAATGTGCAGATTCTCCAGGTCGAGTTCGCCGGCCGTTATCCTCAGTTGCGGACTTCCAGTGTCCATGAAGCGTTGAAAGGACTCAGCAGAGCTGGCGCTCTTGAACGTGGGGAAGTCCAGCAGCTTGTGGATGCGTACCGCTTCTTCCGTCATCTTATAAACGGGCTCCGTATGCTGCGCGGGAATGCCAAAGATCTTTTCCTTCCGGATAAATCATCGGTTGAGTTCTCTCATCTGGCCCGGCGTATGGGCTATGCCGGTAGCAGTGTGTCACCGGCAGATCAATTGTATATGGATTTCCAGCAACGGACGGCAGAAGTCCGCAGTATTGTAGAACGGAGAATGGGCCGGGGGGCTATTCCCGGGGAATTTCTCGGGAATATTCTTGACTTTATTCTGCGCGAAGATCTCGATCCGGAGGATGCTGTAGGTTTTTTCAGCCGCCATGGTTTCAGTGAACCCCTGAGGGCACTGGAACATATCCGTATGCTTGATTCTGCCGCTCCCCGGGATTTCCGGAGAATAATAGTTCTGGCTTTCGATGTACTCGGTGCTCAGCCCGATCCGGATCTGGCTCTGCTGCATTGGACTCAGCTTGCTGAACGTCTACCGGCCGGTCCGCATTATGCTACTCTTGCGAAGCAGCCGAAGCGAATGCAGATACTTTTCGGGCTTCTCAGTGTCAGCCGCTTTCTGTCAGATATTCTCATACAGAATCCTGATTTTTTCGACTGGGTCACGGAACCTGCTACTGTTGCCCGGCTCAGGAGTCTGCCTGAGCTCAAAGAAAATCTGGAAAACTGGATGCAGAATCTTGATGATGATCAAGAGCGTGATGCCCTTCGGCGCTTCCGGAAACGGGAAATGCTCAGAATAGGAACCAGGGATCTCCAGATAGCAGTTCCGCTTAAGCATACCCTGACTGAAATTTCCAACCTGGCTCAGACTGTTGTTGCAGCTGCTCTTGGTACTGTCTGGAAGCGATTGCTTCGGGAGTCCAGGATCACGGTAGCCTCCCCGGAACGATTCTGTATTCTTGCCTTCGGTAAATTCGGCGGCCAGGAACTAAACTACAGTTCCGACATCGATCTCCTGGCAATATATGAACCGCAATCAGGTCAACGGAATAATCAGGAGGAGCGTGAATATGCCCAGGTAATCCGTCAGTTGAGCCTGCTTCTGAGTGAGTTCAGCGTTGAGGGATATGCCTACAGGGTTGATCTCAGGCTGCGTCCCTTTGGTGCCAGCGGCGATCTTGCCTGGTCAGTGCCGAGGATTCTGGAGTATTACCGGGATAGTGCTTCACTCTGGGAGTATCAGGCTATGATAAAGCTCCGTCCTGTGGCGGGGAAGCTGGAAATCGGTGAAAAATTTCTCCTGGATGTGCGTGAATACCTGCCGGATGCCGCTCAGGATGAACGGATTATCGAGAATATCCGCAGCCTTCGTGAAGAAGCGGTGCAGCAGTATAAGGCTAAACAGCATAGGATGCAGCCCAGTTCCGACCTGAGTCTGGAAGAGTCTTCCCGTGTCAGTCAAGCATTGAATGAACTGCCCAGCCTGGATATCAAGAACGGGGTAGGAGGAATCCGCGATATAGAATTCCTCGTACAAGGTATGCAGCTGCTTAACGGACGCAGCAATCCGGAAATAATTACCGGCAACACCCTGGAAGCACTCCGACGGCTTGCCAAAGCCGGGGTTGTTTCCAGTCAGGGGGCAGCGGAGCTTGCTGAACACTATCTGTTTCTTCGCCGACTTGAACATCTGCTGCAGATTTTTGAAGACCGGCAGGTACATGAATTACCGAGAAACGAGCGTGCACTACGTCGTCTTGCTCGTACATATGCCGGACCGGATGCTGATCCAGTGGATTTGCTGCGGGATATTTTGAAGAGAACCAACAGTATACGTAGTATGTATGATTCTTTCCTACAAAAATGTAGCTTGTAAAAATATTATTTACATTGATGTATGCTGGTGATATATTTCGTAACAACAAAACCACCACGGCAGATATAAGGAGAAGATTATGACTGCTCAGGAAATTATGACAATGATTCGCGAGAACGATGTGAAGTTTATCGATCTCCAGTTCGGTGACATGTTCGGACGGCTGAACCACACCACTTTTTTAGCTAAAAACTTCGATGCTGATCAGATTACTGAAGGCATCCCATTTGACGGTTCTTCTATCCGTGCGTGGAAGTCCATCGAAAAGTCCGACATGATTTTCAAGCCGGACCCCAAAACCGCATTTATAGATCCCTTCCGCCAGCAGACAACCCTGGTCATGTTTGGTGATATCTGGGAGCCCCGAACTGGTGAGCGTTATGACCGTGCTCCCAGAAATATTGCACACAAGGCACTTGAGTACCTGAAGAGTCTGGGTATTGGTGATGAACTCTTTTTCGGACCCGAGCCGGAGTTCTTCATTTTCGACAGCGTTCGAGTGGGAACATCGCCACAGAGTTCATTTTACGAAATAGACACTGTTGAAGGTCCCTGGACTATGGGTGAAGGCGGTCAGAACCTTGGTCACAAGATCAAGCACAAAGCCGGTTATTTCCCTGCAACCCCGCAGGATACCCAGATGGATCTTCGGTCGGAAATGACAGATCATATGGAAGCAATGGGAATCACTGTATTCCTCCATCATCATGAGGTTGGAACCGCACAGGGTGAAATCGGAGTCAAGTTTGGTGATATAATTACTGCTGGTGATATGGTTCACAAGTACAAGTATGCAGTAAAAAACACCGCACACAAGTACGGCAAGACTGCGACCTTCATGCCGAAACCCATGTTCATGGATAACGGAAGTGGAATGCACGTTCATACATCCATCTGGAAGAACGGGGAAAATACCTTTGCTGGTGACAAGTATGCAAACCTCAGTCAGACAGCCTTGTATGCAATTGGTGGTCTGCTGAAGCATGGTCGATCCATTCAGGCATTTACTAACCCGATAGCAAACTCCTACAGGCGCCTGGTTCCTGGTTACGAGGCTCCGGTGAAACTGGCATACAGTGCAACAAACCGTTCAGCTGCTATTCGTATTCCTTATGTTGATAATGACAAGGCTCGACGCTTTGAGTTCCGTTGTGGTGATGCAGGCGGATCTGCTTACCTGAACTTTGCTGCAATGACCATGGCAATGATAGACGGGATCCGCAACAAGATTGATCCAGGTCCTGCTCTCGACAAGAATCTTTATGATCTGCCGCCGGAAGAGGCTGCAAGCATCCCTGGAACCTGTCCGACCCTTGAAATGTCGCTTGATGAAATGCTTCGGGACAAAGACTGGCTTACCGCCGGTGATGTTTTCACAGAAGAGTTTATCGATGCCTATGTAGATTACCGTCGACAGGAAGAGGTTGAGCCGATCAAGCTGCAGCCTACTCCCCTTGAGTTTGAACTTTATTACGACGTGTAAGAAAAAGCACACACACTAAAATAGCGTGATGCATAGCCGCCATCCGGGATTTACCCGGGTGGCGTTTTTTTTTCATGGTCCAGCGCTGCAGGTGCACTAAATAAACTGTGCTGGGTTTGCCCGGTATTCATTAAAATGAAACTTTGTTCCAAAAAACTTGACTTTCCCGTTCAAGCTGATATACTGTCACCTTAGTGAGGTATTTATGAAAAAAATAGTTACTTTTGGTGAAATAATGTTACGACTGAAATCTCCGGGGCATGAGCGGTTTTTTCAGTCTCCTGCTCTTGAGGCAACCTTCGGAGGCGGTGAATCCAACGTGGCGGTTTCACTGAGTCTGCTCGGTATGCAGGCACAGTTTGTTACTATGGTTCCTGCTAATCCGATAGGTGAGGCCGCAGTACGGGAAGTACAGAGATACGGTGTTGACGTCAGCGCAATCGCCCGCGGCGGCGCCCGCCTGGGAACCTACTATCTCGAGACAGGTGCCAACCAGCGCGCCAGCAACGTAGTATACGACCGGGCATTCAGTAGTATCTCCACTGCAAAAATGGAAGACTTCAACTGGAAAGCTGTACTCGATGGAGCACAGTGGTTTCATATAACCGGAATTACACCTGCATTAAGCCGCGAAGCCGCTGACCTGTCTTTGGCCGCAGTCAAGGCTGCCAAAGAGGCCGGGTTAAGCGTCTCTATTGACCTGAACTACCGCAAGAAACTCTGGAACTACGGTGCCAGCGCACCGGAAATAATGAGCAAGCTGGCTGCATATGCTGATCTTATAATTGCAAATGAAGAAGATATCCAGAAATGTCTTGGCATAGAGGCCAAGGATGTAGATGTAAGTTCGGGTCACCTCAGCACTGACAGCTATAAACAGCTTGCCGGACAGGTCAAGGAAACCTACCCGAACATCAGTAGGATTGCTATTACCATGCGTGAAAGTCTGTCGGCAGACAAGAATGGATGGTCTGCAGTCCTTGATACTCCGGAAGGTTTCTTTATCTCGAAGAAATATCACATAGATGATATTATCGACCGCGTTGGCGGTGGGGATAGTTTCAGTGCCGGCATTATATACGGTGTACTGAATTACCCCGATAATCAGCAGGCGCTTGAGTTTGCGGTTGCCGCTTCAGCTCTGAAGCATTCAATTCCTGGTGATTTCAATCTGACCAGCCTCGATGAAGTAAAGAACCTAATGGGCGGAGACGGCTCCGGCCGGGTCCAGCGATAAAGCAGAACAATCAATCAAAAGGAGTTATAATGAAACTTGATATTCGACATGCAAACCACCCGGAAGATGTGAAGCGATATAATACAACAGAACTGCGCGAGCATTTTCTGGTTCAGAATCTTTTCGAAGCAGATAAGGTTTTCCTGACCTATACCCATGTAGACCGCATGGTTTTCGGCGGGGTAATGCCCTCAACAAAAAAACTCGAGCTGCAGGGCGGAAAGGAATTCGGTACCAGTGAATTTCTCGAACGGCGTGAACTTGGTGTGATCTGTATTGATGGCAAGGGCAGTATCAGTGCGGATGGCACAAGCTATACCATGCAGAAAGGTGATGGTATCTACATCGGCATGGGTGCAAAGAACATCGGTTTTGAATCAGCCGATGCTGCAAAACCGGCAAAGTTCTACATAGTCAGTACCCCGGCCCATCACAGCTATCCCACTGTGCATATTCCACAGGCGAATGCTAACCCCAGGAAGCTCGGGGATCCCGAGCAGGTGAATGTCCGGACAATATATCAGTATGTTCACCCCGCTGTATGTGAAAGCTGCCAGCTCGTCATGGGTATGACCATGCTGGACAATGGCAGTGTATGGAATACCATGCCATGTCACACACATGAGCGTCGAATGGAGACCTACCTGTATTTCGATATGGACGCCGACACACGGGTCTTTCACTTTCATGGGGAACCGTCTGAAACAAGGCACTTGGTAATGGCAAATGAGGAAGCGGTTATTTCACCTTCATGGTCCATACATTCGGGAGTAGGAACAGGGCGCTACACCTTTATCTGGGCTATGGCTGGGGAAAATCAGAATTTTGACGATATGGATTTCGTAAAACCGGCTGACCTGCGCTGATCTTTCTGGATCACTTTAGCAGGCCGCTAAAAACTTCCGCCGGCATGATGGATAGCCGGCGGTACACACGACGCATAGGAGTAATTGAATGAGTAACATAGTAGATACATTTCGACTAGACGGAAAGACAGCAATCGTGACTGGCGCTGGCCGCGGACTTGGTCAGGGCATGGCCCTTGCACTGGCAGATGCCGGAGCTAATATAGTTTGTGTCGATTACAGTGGTGAATCAGAGGAAACCGCTGCGAAGGTGAAGGAACTCGGGCGTGGCTATCAGCATATTCAGGCTGACCTACGCTCAATCGAGGGAATTCCTGCAATCATAGAGACAGCAAAAAAAGCCTTCGGCAGCATAGATATTCTGGTTAACAACGCTGGAATTATAAAACGGAATGACAGCGTTGACTTTACCGAACAGGAATGGGACGATGTCATGAACATAAACATCAAGACCGTTTTCTTTCTCTGCCAGGCAGTCGCCAAAGAGTTTATTGCTCAGGGTAACGGCGGAAAAATCGTGAACATTGCTTCTATGCTTTCCTTCCAGGGCGGGATTCGTGTTCCTTCCTATACCGCAAGCAAAAGCGGGGTTAAGGGAATCACCATGCTCATGGCAAACGAGTGGGCAAAATACAACATCAATGTGAATGCAATCGCTCCCGGCTACATGGCAACCGACAACACCGCTGCACTCCGTGCAGATGAGCAGCGCAGTAAGGAGATTCTCGACCGCATACCTGCCGGCCGATGGGGATCACCGCAGGATCTTGGCGGAGCAGCCGTATTCCTTTCCTCAAAAGCAGCTGACTATATTAACGGCTACACCATTGCCGTTGATGGCGGCTGGTTGGCTCGCTAAGACGCTGGCGTAAAATGGCGCAAAATGTCAGGAGGCGGGGGGCTGAAACCCCCGCAGGCTAACAAAAACACCCCTGTGTTTCGCCTGTTCTATTATCCGATCGATAGCCTGCCTGCCAATGGGCAGGCTATTTTTATGCAGTGGATCGTTGTCAGGTTCTGGTGATGTCGTTCGGTCAGCTGGCCGATAATTCTGCAGTACCCAGGATTCGCCCGGCTCAAGTAGCTCAAGAATTGTCACCAGATCATTTTCCGTGACGACTTTCGGTGCACAGGTAGTACGAAACTCCAGGTTTCGGGTTCGACCTTCAACAGCAGCTTTTTTCCAGTCCCTGAGATTGGTGATCGAGCGCAGAATGCGCTCTGCTGTTCGTGGTGCTGGACCCGAGCGCGTTCCACCCTCGACCCGGCCGTAATTCCCCGGGCTGGTTTTCAGATCCATTGCCACAAACTGAACACCTTCACATGTGAGCGCAGTCCCCAGAGCATCAGGATAATAGCCTGATGTATCAAGTTTTATATCGTAGTGGAACCGGGATATCTCCTCTATAAGCTCAGGTAAGTCCCTGTGCATGAGCGGTTCTCCACCGGTAATTACCACCCCCTGCAGGATTCCTGAACGCTTGCGCAGATGCTTGAGAACCTCAGAGCGAGGTATAAAGTGATCCGGAGGGCTGCCGTGCAGCAGCTCCGGATTATGGCAGTAGGGGCAGCGCAGCGGACAGCCCATAGTAAAAATAGTAGCAGCAACCCGGCCAGGGTAGTCCAGCATACCACTGCGCAGCAGCCCCAGCTGCTCGAGATTCATATTCACTCAACCCGACAGATGTTCGCACTTGCTTCGGGATTTTTTGTCAGAAGGGCACTGAGTTCATCAGCCGAACTGCAGCGGGCAATTTCAGAACCCTTGGTGTCTTTCAGAATAACCGTTGGTACGGTCATAATGCTGTGCTCTATTGCAAGTTCCTGTCCTTCTTCAGAATCGACATTTATTGCCTGGTATTCCAGTCCATCCAGCCGGGATTTTACTGAGGGACATCGCGGACAGGTGTCCCGGTAGTAGTATTCAATGAAGCAGCTTTCGTTGACTGGCAGAATATCCGGAGCATAGTTGCTGGTACTCATTGTGCCTTCTGTTAAATCTGTGGCTGCCTCCGGGAGTGGGCCTTCCTTTTCACCCTGCGGCAGGTATGTAAGCCGATCACCAAACTCTTCACGCTTACCCTTGTTCCAGTTTTTCAGTGAGCGGTAGTAGCCTACAATCCTGGTGTAGACCTCTGTTTGCCGACCGCAGGTCGGGCAGCTGTGCTGCTCACCGCTCAGGTATCCGTGATCTGCACAGATCGAGAATGTCGGTGATATGGTGAAGTAGGGAAGGTGATAGTTGCTGGCTATTATTTTGACGAGCTGAGCGCAGGATTCCCAGTCTTCAATTGCCTCACCAAGAAAGCCATGAAACACTGTTCCACCAGTGTATTTGGTCTGCAGTTCATCCTGTATATCCAGAGCATCAAAAATATCCTCTGTATAACCAACAGGAAGATGACTGGAATTGGTGTAGTAGGGCTCATTCTCACCTGAGGTGATAATGTCCGGATAATGCATTTTATCATGCTTGGCCAGACGGTATCCGGTGCTCTCAGCCGGAGAAGCCTCAAGATTGAACAGGTCTCCAGTCTGCTCCTGGTAATCAGCAAGACGGTCACGCATATGCTCAAGAACCCGTACAGCAAAGCTACGTGCATCAGCATCCAGAATATCCTTCCCGAGGAAATTCAGTAGTGCCTCATTCATACCGGTAAGGCCGATTGTACCGAAATGGTTATTCAAATGCTGCAGATAGCGCCTTGTGTAGGGGAAGAGGCCAGCATCAAGAAGTCTGGTCACAATCTTTCTTTTGGTTGTTAAACTCTCGGCAGCCAGATCCATGAGCTGATTCAGTCTGGCGAAGAACTCATCCTCGCTCGAGGACAGATATCCGATTCTTGGCAGGTTGATTGTCACGACACCGATAGAACCCGTGAATTCATCCGATCCGAATAATCCGCCGCCTCGTTTCCGGAGTTCACGTTTGTCCAGCTGCAGTCGGCAGCACATGGAGCGGACATCTCCCGGATCAAGATCGCTGTTTACGAAATTCTGGAAATACGGGGTTCCATATTTTGCTGTCATTTCAAAAAGCAGTTTTGAATTCTCATGCTCCCAGTTGAACTCTTTAGTAATATTGTAGGTTGGAATAGGATACTGGAATCCGCGACCATTGGCATCTCCTTCCAGCATCAGCTCTATAAATGCCTTGTTGAGAAGATCCATTTCGGCTTGACAATCACCATAAGTGAAATCCTGTTCTTTGCCACCAACGACAGCTGGTTTGTCCCTTAGATCGTTGGGAACAATCCAGTCCATGGTGATATTGGTGAATGGAGCCTGACTCCCCCAGCGGCTCGGTGTATTTACACCGAATACGAAGCTCTGCAGGCTCTGTTTTACGGAGCTATAGTCAAGCTTGTCGCACTTTACAAATGGGGCAAGATAGGTGTCAAAGCTGGAAAAAGCCTGGGCACCGGCCCATTCATTCTGCATAACCCCGAGAAAGTTAACCATTTGCTGAACAAGCGTCGGCAGATGTTTTGCCGGAGCGCTGGTAATCTTGTCCGGAACACCGCCAAGGCCTTCAGCTATAAGTTGCCGGAGTGACCATCCGGCACAGTATCCGGAAAACATGCTGAGGTCATGAATGTGGAAGGCTGCAGAGCGGTGAGCCTCAGCGACTTCAGGGGAATAAATATTCTTGAGCCAGTAATTAGCGGTAATTGTTCCTGAATTATGCAGAATCAGTCCACCGAGGCTGAAGTTTACATTAGCATTTTCATTTACCCGCCAGTCGGATTGAGACAGATAGCCATCCATAGTGGTGTCGATATCCAGCATCAGTTTCTGGGTGTCCCTGATCGCCTCGTGGCGAGCACGGTAGATAATGTAACTCTTGACAACCTTCGCCTCACCGGCTTCTATCAGGACCTCCTCCACGATATCCTGAATCTCTTCAATGGCTGGTGCGCTGTTAGGATGTCTATCCGCTAAAACCCGGCGTAACCTGGCTTCCACGCGGTCACTGAGTTCTTCCAGATATCCTGGTTCATAGCTTTCGTGAACAGCGTTGAAAGCTTTCTTTATTGCCTCGGTGATTTTATAATGATTGAATTCCTCGAGTCTGCCGTCTCGCTTGATTACCCTTCTCAGTGCCGGCCGCTGCAGTGGCTGGTGCATACCTCTTCCCTCCATATTTTATATCCCCCATATTTAGTGTTGTTTATCGCTGTTGTTGATCTGGTTGCACTATATAACCTGTGAGCTCTGAGGTCAAGGATTGAGAGTAAGTTCTTTTAAAGATTTATGCAGTTTCCTCAGGAATTATTTCTTGAGCTTCTTGTTGTGCAGCCAGCGGTTTGAGTATTCCGAAAAAATCGATTTCCAGTAGAGCGTCTCGGGAACAGGATCCTCACCACCGTGAAACAGACCGCCTGAACAGCGGCCTATCCTGAGGAATGCAATTGCCGTACCTTTCAGTAGTCCGTGCTTCAGGATTGCCTGCATTGCATAGCTTGAGCAACTGGGAGTATAGATACAGCTTGCAGGTAGCCATGGGCTTATTGCAAGCTGATAGAAGCGTATCGGCAGAGTGAAAAGGATACGGAGACCGTGACGCAAAACTGCTATGGGGCCTTCATGTTTTCGCTCCGGAGTGTCACTTTGCATAGGACTCCAGTAAATCCACGGTAAACGTAATGGTCTTTTCAAGGGAGGGGAGGTCAAGGCATTCGTCAGGACTGTGTGGATTTTTTATAGTCGGACCAATACTGATCATTTCCATACCGGGTATTTTTGCTCCGATAACGCCGCATTCCAGTCCAGCATGAATAGTTTCGACAATTGGTTCTTTTCCAAAGCGGGTAACATAGCAATCCTTGGCTCGCTTCAGCAGAGAAGAGTTGAAATCCGGCTCCCAGGGAGGGTAGCTGTTGGGATTTTTAGCCTCTGCCCCCAGAAGCTCGGCTACCGCCCGAATCCGTTCTGTCATAGCATGCAGTGCACCTTCCAGTGAACTGCGCTGGCTGAGCAGAATCGAGGCGGTATCCGCAGCGCAGCGGACGGTTGCCAGATTGCATGATGTTTCAACCAATCCCGGTATCTGACCCGAGAATTTCTCCGGGCCATGGGGTAAGGCCAGAAGTCCACGAATTAGTCGTCTGCTGCTTTCGGCATCTATAGCTGGTCGCGCAGCGTTATCTGCACTCAGTTTCTGGAGATGGGACGCAGCAGTATCAAGCGACTGAATGTTCAGAAACAGACCTGTTTCAGCGGGCATGAATTCCTTGCGCATATCTTCCTGCATGCTTTCCAGCACGGGTTGGATTCTGGGAAGCTCTGATAATGAGTCAATTGAAATCAGGGCAAAGGCATCCCGGGGAATAGCATTGTGTGCATTACCGCCGTGGACTGAATGTAGATCAAAGTTGATATCCTGCTGCTGTAGTTCCCATAGTACGCGGGCTATCATGCGAACAGCATTGGCGCGTATCTCGTGAGCATCGACCCCTGAGTGCCCTCCGAGCATGCCGCCTGCCTGCAGAATAAACAGCCTGGCAGACGATTCTGAATTTGAGGCTGTCTCCTGCACTCGGCTTATTGGAACAGTTATGTTGCTGTCTATACCGCCTGCACAGCCGACAGTTAATACGCCTTCATCTTCACTGTCTATATTGAGCAGAATCTTACCTGATATCAGTGAAGGATCAAGTTCACGGGCTCCGGTAAGGCCTGTTTCTTCCTCAACAGTAATGAGGATTTCCAGAGCCGGACGGGTAATCTCTGTGTCCAGCGCAAAAGCCAGTGCCATCGCAATTGCGATCCCGTTATCAGCACCGAGTGTAGTGCCAGCAGCCCGCAGCCATTCATCCTCGCGAACCAGCGGAATCGGGTCGATATCAAAATTTATGGCCACCTCGGGAAGATTTTCACAGACCATGTCCATATGTCCCTGGAGGACAAGTACTGGAGCTGCTTCACAGCCAGGACTCGCCGGTATATATATACATATATTGCCAAAGGAATCAGTACGGGAAGAAAAACCATTATCATTAGCCCAGGTCTGCAGCCAGGAGCGTATCTTGTCTTCCTTATGGGAAGGGCGGGGGATCTGTGCTAATTCGGAGAAAATCGCAAGCACTGTTTCAGTTCGTTCATTGTAGATTCTGGTATCTGCTGTCATGTGAATATTCTAACAGGAAATCAGTGGATTGAGTATGCTGTCACCATAAAAATGACAGCATAAGTTCTGCTTGCTAATGCAGTTTTTTGCCCCGGAGACGATTCGAACGTCCGACCTATTGCTTAGGAGGCAATTGCTCTATCCTGCTGAGCTACCGGAGCGGGTAGTAAAGATTATCAATTTGCGACTGTCGTGTCAAATGCCCCCTGCGTCTTCAAAACTGTCAGCAATGAATGCCTGTAGGCTTTCGGTAAACAATTCCGGGTTTTCTACTATGACTGAGTGCCCGACATCACTTATTATTTCCAGTTCTGATGATCCAAAGGATCTGGCTGTTTTCTCAGCCATTTCCTCGGTAATAATAATATCCTTCTCTCCATATAAAACCAGCACAGGACCGGTAAACCTGTCTGTCTTTCCGATAACCGAAAAACGTGCCAACGCGCGGGCATTTCCACTGAATGCGATCGGATTCATTTTCATTGCCTGGTCCGCCAGTAGATCAAGAAAATCAGGATCATCCAGAGTCGGGCAGACTGCTGCCAAGCCCTGATGCATGAAGTCGCGGTTAGTCTTGTAGGCCTCTATCGCCGGATAATGCTCCTCGGGTGTAACCAGGCCATCCGGAGCGCAGCTGTCCACCAGGACAAGGGCAGATGCCAGCTCTGGATATCGGCTTGCTATGCTCATCGCTACTCCACCACCCAGAGAGTGCCCCACAATAATCGGCTTCGAGAGCTTCATTTCGAGAATGAAATCTGCCATATAATCAGCATAGGTATCGATGTCTGCACTGTCGATGTGATCAGATTCGCCGAAATTCGGCATGTCTGGTGCAAAGACCCGGCAGCCGGGCTGATGCAGTACTTTTGAGAACCATAGATTGCAGCCGGTATTCCCGTGAATGTAGAGAAGGTCCTTTAGAGCTGATTCTGCCCCGGCTTTTCCATTCTCTGATACATGCAGCAGATATGAAATGTGAACTCCTTTTATCAAGGCAATATGGGGATTCATTGTTTCTCCTTCCTTAGTGATAAGAAAACGGCACCAGACCGGATGCTAACTCTTTCTGCTGAATAAGATTAATGCAGTTTATACTTCATTTCAAATAATTTGAGTTTTTTCAGAAATAATTTCTTCGTGTAGCAATAGTTATGCACTGATATGGCGCCTTTTTCTAACGACTGATAGCCTGTTACACAGTTAAACCTCCATCGACGCGTATAACCTGTCCGGTTATATATGATGAGAGATCACTGGCAAGAAATGCAACCAGGTTTGCTACCTCCTGAGCTTCTCCGAGACGTTTAAGAGGAGTCTTCGCTTTTATTCCTTCAATTACTTTATCCGGAACGGTTTGGATCATCGGAGTATTAATGAACCCTGGTGCGACTGCGTTTGCTCTGACAGCAGCTCCTTTTCGGGCGAACTCCTTGGCCCATGTTTTAGCCATTGCTACTACCCCTGCTTTTGTGGCGGCGTAGTTTGTCTGACCCATATTTCCGTCAAGTCCAACAACAGATGAAATATTTATAATTGATCCTGAACCATGCTCCATCATTCGTGGACCGATTTCTCTGGTCATGAAGAATACACCCTTGAGATTTACATCGATTACCTGCTGCCAGGCTTCATCATCCATTTTGTTGATTACGGCATCTCTAGTAATACCGGCATTATTTATAAGTACATCAATCCTTCCGTGTTTTTGGTATATTTCTTCAACACATTCATGGATACTTTTCGCATCAAGAACATTGACCACCTGTCCGTGCATGTTTTTACCACTCAGCCCCTTGAGTGCTTCCTCGGAAATATCAAGTGCATATACTGCTTCAGCTCCATTGGCTGCAAGTGTATCAGCAATTACTTTGCCGATTCCTCTTCCTCCACCGGTAACGATACAAATTTTTCCCTGAACCATAATTCCTCCTGAATTAAATGAATGAGGTGAATCACCTCTCATGATATATGTAGTATCCTACGGTGAGATTGTGCAGCAGTCAAGCAAAAACATCAATAATATACTCGTCTATTTGGCACAACCTGTGAGTCATGCGAAAACGACACCCGATTGTTTAATAATTCAATTCCAGGTAATTACTTGCCTATATGCAGTTCATCAATTCATAAAATTACATTTTTTTTCTGTAAATCTTTTAAGAAAAATAACTTAGTTGTTTCTGAAGGTGTTTTTCTCTCAGGACTGATGTAGAAATACCAGATTTATTGCTTGCGAATCATAGGAAATGGATTTATACTGGCACTATTATGAGAGATGATTCACTACTTACATTAAAGGGCTGCTTATGGCTCGGATAATCGGAACCGGGTTATATGCACCCGGAGAAGCAATTGATCACCAGGAATTAATGAAACTGGCAAATGTAGAATTTGATGCAGAACGCATAACGGAGAAACTGGGAATTGCCCGAAGGCATATCGCGCACCTGAGAGGTGTTGACGAGACAACAGCAGATTTCGCCGAAAAAGCAGGGCAAGCAGCTCTGGCAAATGCTGTGGAGCGTGAACCAGGCCTGAAAGTGGATGATATTGGACTATTTATTGTCGGGACAGATACACCTGAGTTTATTAGTCCGGCAACAGCAATATTGCTTCAGGGGCGGCTTCAGGGTGCTCAGAAAAATTCGGCAGCTTTTGACATCAATGCTTCCTGCGCCGGGTTCTGTACCGCTCTTGATACTGCGGCAGCTATGCTCGATGCTCACCCGGATATGCAGTACGCAATGGTTGTCGGAGTATACAACATGCCGGCCTTTGTTCGACCTGGTGATGTGTTTGGTTATTCTATTTTTGCGGATGGTGCTGGAGCAGTTATACTGAAAAAGTCCACTGTGAAAGATATAGCCAAAGACAGTGGCTATCTTGCCGGACATTTCCTGGCTGATGGTACCCAGTGGAATTATGTAGGTGTGTATAGTGGCGGTACCAGGCAAGCTGTTACCAGAGAACGACTAGAATCCGGAGAATATGGTCTTCAGCTTCTACAGCGCCTCCCTGGTGATAGAAATGTCAAGCTTTGGCCACCTGTTGTCCATACGATTCTGGCAAAAATCGGTAAAAAAGCCTATGAAGCCGATCATTTTATATTCACCCAGATTAATCTGGATGTCATACGTCAGGTAATGGAAGTGCTTGAACAGCCCATGGAAAAAACTACAACGGTTATGGATCGTTATGGCTATACAGGCAGCGGTTGTATACCCATGGCTTTGCATGAGGCTGTATCAGAAGGCAGGATTAAAGCAGGTGATCTTGTCGTATTGGTCGCATCCGGGGCAGGTCTTGCTGTGGCTGCAAATGTAATCAGATGGTAAAGGGAGGGGGATATATGGCTGACTGGAAAAGAATCTACAATGAAAAACTGATGAGTACTGATGAAGCCGTTCAACAGATTCAGAGCGATTTTGATGTTGTAGTTGCTCAATGTGCATCGGAACCGCAGGGTTGTATGTCGAGATTTCACATTGTCGGTAATCGAGTGCAGAATGTACGGGTTTTTTCAGTGTTGACATTGAATCCATATGATTTTTATATGGATCCATCTATGCATGGACATTTTGAGCTTGCAAGCTGGTTTCATGCTCCTGGTTCACGAAAGGCAATCAAGGAGAATACCGGCACTGTAACATTTGTACCCAATATGCTGCACCGGGCAGCGCTGGATAGAATAGACGCCAGAAAACCGGATATCTTTTTTGGAACCTGCACCCCACCGGATGAAAAAGGCTTTGTATCATTGTCGCTCGGGATTACGTATGAAAAGGACATTATGGAAGCAGCAGACATAGTAGTGCTTGAGGTAAATGAGAATCTTCCCCGTACCTTCGGCGATACTCATGTTTCTGTTAAAGACGTTGATTACTTTGTAGAGCATACACAGGATGTGCCTGCCTTGCCGAGTGTTGTGCCGAATGAAACTGATCGGCAGATCGGACGATACATAGCAGAACTGGTTGATGATGGATCCACTATTCAGCTTGGCATTGGAAATATACCAAACGCAGTAGCCCTGGCACTTGAAGATAAAAAAGATCTTGGAGTTCATACAGAAATGATGGTTGATTCAATGATGCATCTGTATGAAAAAGGCGTTATTACGAACAAGCGGAAATCATTGTACAAGGATAAGTTTATTTGTACTTTTGCAATGGGCAGCCGTGAATTATATGACTGGCTGGATAATAATATGGCCGTTGAATTTCAACGTGGGAAATGGGTTAACGACCCGGCTGTTATTCGTCAGAACAGCAGGATGGTGAGCATCAATACCTGCCTGAGTGTTGACTTTACCGGACAGGTAGCCAGTGAATCCATTGGTCATATACAGTACAGCGGCACCGGTGGACAGACAGATACCGCAGTTGGAGCAAAAGAAGCATACGACGGCCTGGGTAAATCAATTATTGCCTGTCATTCAACTGCAAAAGGTGGAACAGTCAGCACAATAAGGCCCTTTCTGACTGAAGGATCTGCGGTAACTCTGCATCGGGCAAATACTGATCACATTGTTACAGAGTATGGAATTGCATACATGCGTGGGAGGACAGTCCGTGAACGCACTCTGAATCTAATAGCGGTTTCGCATCCGGATTTCAGGGATGAATTACGAAGCGAAGCCAAGCGGATCGGGTACTTATAATAGCAGGAGGATGACAATGAATGGAAGAAAGAGAGTAGCAATTGTAGCTGCTAAACGAACTGCGATTGGTGCATTTCAGGGAATGTTTTCCAGCACTTCAGTTGTAGAATTGGGAACAGCAGCCGCTGTTGCGGTGCTTGAGCAAAGCGGTGTGAAACCAGAGCAGGTAGACGAATGTATTGTAGGGAATATTCTAAGTGCAGGTCAGAAACAGAACATTGCCCGGCAGATCAGTATCAACGCGGGCCTGCCCGAAACAGTTCCTGCCTATACCGTTAACAAGCTCTGCGGCTCTGGATTGAAATCTGTAGCTCTTGGGGTAGGGGCGATTCAACTTGGTGATGCAGACATAGTCCTTGCTGGTGGGTCAGAAAATATGACTATGACTCCCTATGTAATGCCTGCAGCTCGATCTGGTGCACGGCTTGGAAATACGGAATTGATTGATTTGATACTGCAGGACGGTCTGACCGATGCGTTTCATGGATATCACATGGGAATCACAGCCGAGAATCTGGCTGAAAGATGGCAGATCAGTCGCGAACAACAGGATGAGTTCGCGGCAGCAAGTCAGAATAAAGCGGAAGCAGCCATTCAGGTTGGAAAGTTCAAGGCGGAGATAGTCCCCGTTGTGATACCCCAGCGCAAGGAAGATCCAGTGATTGCTGATCAGGATGAATTTCCCAGGTTCGGAGTCACTGCTGAGGCACTTGCAAAACTCCGGCCCGCTTTCAAAAAAGACGGAACAGTTACGGCGGGTAATGCCTCGGGAATTAATGACGGAGCTGCCATGGTAATGCTTGCATCGGAATCAGCTGTAGAAAAGTATGGCCTGAAGGTTATGGCCTGGATTGAATCCTATGGCAGCGCGGCGCTGGACCCTGCCTACATGGGTTATGGTCCGGTTCCCGCAACCAGGCAAGCCCTTGAGCGGGCAGGGTGGAACCTGCAGGATATCGAACTCGCAGAGCTGAATGAAGCTTTTTCTGCCCAGTCCTTGGCTGTATTGAAGGGCTTTGAACAGGAACTTGGTGGCATTTCGCCGGATATTGTAAATGTAAATGGTGGTGCGATTGCTCTCGGCCACCCCATTGGCGCAAGCGGAACCAGAATTCTGGTTACTCTTCTGTATGAAATGCAGCGGCGTGGAGTTCACAAAGGTTTGGCCTCGCTTTGTATAGGTGGTGGTCAGGGAATGAGTGTTCTGTTGAATGTTCCTGAGTGATCACGGAAGGTAGTTTATAAGAAGGGCTGTTGCAACCTTACTGTTTGCAACAGCCCTTCTTTTTTTCATGCAGATTTGTAATTTGTTGAATTACTCAATTGTACCCTGAAAGTTAAGATCCCCTACGCGAGCAGCCATATTGTCTCTGCGCCGCTGGTCATCGTACACAACCATGCCAATCTCGAATTCGCCGGAAAAGGTGTCTCCTTCGGTGAACCCGGTCAGTGTAAATGTGCTGTTGAGTCCAGGATTGAAGAAGTATGTCTGACCGTTCAGTTCCAGTTCCTGGTCACCTAGCATCCGGAAGCGTCCCCGGCGCAGATTATCATCATGTCCAGTGGTTATGATATCTTTTTCCTCAAGTTCTTCATACATGAACAGAGCAAAGGCAAGTTTCCCGTCAAACACCACGCCTATCAGTTGCTCAAGCTCGGTATCGCCCAGGCCATGCTTAACAGTCTTGTTGACAGTTATTTCAACGGGCTCTCCCTCGACCTGTCCAGTCACTGTTCCGCTCACATTACTTGTGCCGGAAAGGTCTATAGAGAATGAACGGTCGGTCGGGACATAGCTGTTTTCGTCATCGTCTCCAAATAGATTTGCACACCCTGCAATAAGCAGAAACGCGAGCCCGACAATAGTGAATATTTTCATAGATACACTCCTCCTGTGTTCGTTACTATATCAAATATATCTTTGATGATCAAATTAATCAACTTTAACAAGACATTTTATGCAATTGAAGTATTTGTGGATTATGGGAGAGCTATAAAAAAAGGGCTGTTGCAACCTTACTGTTTGCAACAGCCCTTCTTATTATCTGAGATCACGAAATCAGGCAGTCTTCTTTCTTTTGTTGAGAAGCTGACGAATGCCGCCCAGTATTCCTGAAGGCATAAATATCACGAGTATTATGTATACCGATCCAACAAATAACATCGGATAGCGAAAAATGGTGAGAGCGGGGAAAGCCCGGTTCATGTCCAGCAGGAAATTCTGAATCCAGGTTACAAAAGCGCTTCCGATAATCGAACCGTATAAGGTTCCTGTGCCTCCAACCAGAGTAATCAGCAAGGCATTCAGGGTATAGGTAATACTCAGATAATCGGTGTTGGCAAAGCGGGCAATTACCGCGAAGACCGTACCGGAAAGACCGGCTGCAACTGAAGATACAATCAGGGCGATGGTCTTGTATCTGATGGTATCATAGCCCAGGAAACGTGTTCGTTGTTCGTTCTCACGGATAGCCATAAGAACTCTACCGGTAGGTGAATGAATGAAGGCACGCAGGATAATAGTCATTATAATCATGAAGACAAATGCGAAATAATACCCTCCCAGTCTTGTGCTGAAAAGCGGCTCAAGTGCGACGCGGGAAAATCTCAAGGGTAATCCGTCCTGACCGCCGGTAACTCCTCGCCATCGTTCAGCGATATTGCGTACAATTTCACCCAGAGCAAGGGTAACCATTGCAGCTGCAACAACACCGCTGGTTTTAAAAACAATTTTGCTCATTATGTAGCCCCCCGCAATGGAGTAGAATACAATAACGGCAGCAGCCATAAGAAAGAACCATAAATCGTTCTGGATATTTAGAAATATAATTCCCATATATACACCGCTTCCGAAGAAAATTGCTTGTCCGAGATTGATAAAGCCGGTGTATCCGCGAAGAATATCGTAACTCATGCCGTATACGGCAAGAATAAATATTCTGCTGAACATAATCAGTTGGGCGTTGCGTAGAAAGTGCGGAATTATCAACATCACGCCAATCAGTGCCAGGAGGGAGAGCAGACCGGGCAGGCTTACTTTAGACTTCCAGTTCAATTGAATCGCTTTTACTTGTTTAATCATTGGATCAATTTCCTTTACTTACAGCCATTCCGAATAATCCGTTTGGTCGGAACATCAACACCAGTGCCATTATCAGGACGTTAGCGACAACGGACAGCCCTGGTACGGTTAGTGCAATTGCTACACCCATTAAACCCAGGAATATGCTGCCGAGAAAGGACCCCATAAAACTACCGAGTCCGCCGATTACAACGACGATAAATGCCAGAATCTGATTATTCATGCCTGCCGTTGAAACGACGTTGCCGACCAGAGGCATATAGAGTGCACCTCCGAGACCCGCCAAAGCTGCGCCAAGAGCAAAAACCAGTGTGAAATACTTGCGTATGTTAATGCCTATTGCCTCAACATTGGCAGGACTCTGCAGTCCAGCCCGGATAATCATTCCGACTTTTGACCTTGTCATGATTCTGTGAATTATGAAGGCAACGCTTGCGCCAACGGCAATAAGGAAAAGATTGTAATGGACAATCCGGGCTCCTCCGAGAACCGAGACCCCATTCAGAAATGGAGGTCGATCGATAGGGAAGGGGTTTGGTCCCCAAATAACGCGTACCAGATCCGTAAATACAACCTGAATTCCCAGAGTAATAAGAATCTGTGCAGGAACCCTGCCATAGACACGGTTTATGAATAGCTTCTCGAACAGCAGGCCCATTACAAATACCACTGCTACAGCTATCAGCAGGGCTGCTATAAATATTGCCAGCTCGATTATAAACGGCAGGCTTGCTCCTTGGGGCAGCTGCACTGCCTGAATACTAAGGATACTGCCGACTCTGCTCATCGGGACAGCCTCAGGAATGAAATGCATGACTACCCGCAGCCGGATTGCGTAGTACGACCAGACATACGAATAGCCACCCCAAAGAAATAGTGTGCCATGAGCAAAGTTGATTACTCCCATCATTCCAAGAATAATCGACAGCCCTGAGGCCATAAGAAATATCAGCGCACCTTGTGCGAGTCCATTTATCAGTAATGTAACCAGTGTACCCATTGTCACTGCCTCCTGAGTGCTAGTTGGCGCTAAATGCCGAGATGTCGTGCCTGCAGCTGGCGATCAGTCTTTAGATCTGAAATGCTGCCTGTTTCAACGGTTTTTCCTTCGTTGATAATGTAGAATCGCTCACCTACGGCGCAGGCTAGAGCGAAGTTCTGTTCGACCAGTAAAACGGTGGTTGTTCTGCTTATTTCCTTGAGTGCTTTGGCCAGGTTTTCGATGATTACCGGCGCAAGACCCTTGCTTGGTTCATCAACCAGCAGGATCCGGTTGTCGTTAATCATGCCTCGGGCAATAGACAGCATCTGCCGCTGACCACCGCTGAGATTCTTTGCATAACGCTTGTATGCAATCTTCAGGTCCGGAAATAAATCGAGCACCCAATCCCTGCGATCTCTGGTCGGGGCATCTTCCTTCCACATTGCGATCCGAAGGTTTTCCTCGACAGTCAGCAGATCAAAGATACCGTAATCCTCAGGGACGTACCCAATACCACGTCTCTGTATACTAAAGGTAGGGACTCCATCAAGCGATTCCCCATCCAGTTCCAGAATTCCGGAGCGCAGATTCATCATACCCATGACAGTTTTCAGAAAAGTTGTCTTCCCGGCACCGTTGCGGCCGAGAATAACTACTGCCTCTCCATTGCCGACCTCAATGCTGACATCGTGCAAAATGGTATATGGGCCAATATAGGAGACAATGTGTTCAGCTTTCAGTAGGGGTTTCATCTATTACTCCTCCTCCCAGATACGCACGTAGCACCTCGGGATTTTGTGACACCTCTGCAGGGTTTCCGTCAGCAAGAACCGATCCGTTTACCAGGATTATGAGGCGGTCAGACAGTTGTTTAACCAGGTCCATCTTGTGTTCAATCAATACCACTGTTGTGCCACGTGTGTGGGTATCTTTCATTATATCTATCATGGTCGGAACTTCTTCAATAGCCATTCCTGCTGTCGGCTCATCAAGAAGTAATACCTCAGGTTCCAGGGCCAGCACCATGCCAAGTTCAAGTTTTCTTTGCTCACCATGTGACAAGCTACTCGCCAGGGCATGTCTTCGATGCGGAAGAAGAACCCTCTCCATGATTTCGTCTGTTTTTTCATTTACTGCAGTATATGTGCTGTGGTTGCGAAAAATCCGGTACCCGACTTTCTCAAAGGATTGGGCTGCTAATCGAATGTTTTCGTGAACGGTCAGCATAGGAAATACATTCGTCAGTTGAAAAGATCTCCCCATACCTGCCTGCACGCGTTGAATCGCGTTGTAGTTTGTTATTTCTTTTTCCCGAAAAAAAATCCTGCCTGTTGTAGGCTGGAGCATTCCGCTTAATAGATTAAAATAGGTGGTTTTTCCCGCACCATTCGGTCCGAGAATCGTGGTGAATTTTGATTCCTCGATTTCGAGAGAAACATTGTTGACAGCTTTCAATGCTCCGAAGCTGATTCCAAGATTCTCTGTTCGTAGAATTATTTCCGGCATAAACCTGTTCCTTGTAAAAAACGGCCCCGTATCGGGGCCGCAAGCAGTAATCCTGTAGTTTAGCGTGGATGTACGGTCTGGATAGGATCTGCAACATCCTCCCTGGGAATAACCCGAACCAGTTCCGGTACGATGTGATCGATCCCGTCCTTGCGGGTGAAGGTAATCTCGAACAATGACTGCTGTGCCTGATGATCTTCACTTCTGAAGTAGCGTGGCCCGGTTGGACTGTCGAATTCCATGCCTCTGAGTGTTTCAATCAGTGTCTCCGCATCTGCGTCACCGTTTGTTGCTTCCAGGGCAGTTACAATGGCAATCGCCGCTGCCATACCGCCGGAAACGAAAATATCAGGAGCCGCCCCATGGCGTTCAAGATGTTTCTCGACCAACCAGTTGTTGACTGCATTCTGGGCTACACTGTGATAATAAACCGTAAAACCGGGGTTTCCTTCCAGTTCCATCATGGTCCGAAGAGCTGCGATTTCCGGTGCACCGGTAGAAACAGGCACCTGGTCAAACAAGCCTAATTCCGACATCTGTCTCCATGGGTTGTTGGCTCCAGCCCAGATTACAAATACATAGTCAGGATTGCTGTTCAGAATTCTGGTTATGTACGGAGTGAAGTCAGTGGCATCAGCAGGAGGGAATTCCTGGGTTGCAATTGCTCCTCCGTTTGCTTCCAGTGCAGCGACAAAAGGTTCAGCATACGCTCGTCCGAACGCAGAGTCAGGGGCGAATACCGCAACCCGTGCACCTGGAATGTTGTGTGTAATTATTGCAGCCATTGCGTTTGAGTCCTGTGCTGTATTACGTCCACTTCGGAACACGTAGCGGTTACTTACTGCACTGGTTAAAAAGTCAGCAGCTGCTGGCTCAATCATAAACACACGCTCATATTCTTCTGCAAGACCCAGAATCGCAAATGCATCAGCGCTTGATGCTGGCCCTACCAGTATATCAATTTCGTCTTCGTCGAGTAGTTTGATTGCCCGCTCGCGTGCGACTTCAGGCACCGTGGTTGTGTCTTCCCAAATCACCCTGATTGGTCGGCCGGCTACCTCATTGGTACCGTTTGTAGCATATTCCAGACCGAGTTCGAAGCCTCTCTGCATCTGTTGGCCATAATCCATCAAAGCGCCGCTCAGTGAGGTTAGTCCTCCGATAAGAATCTCATCAGCCGCGGCTTGTTCCTGGCCACCGCCACCAAATGCCAGTGCGGGTACCAAAAGAATCATAAGCAGAATGCTTATGCCTGATACTGTTTTTTTCATGCTGTCCTCCTGTTTTTTACCGGATTAACCGCCCTCGGATTATCCGGATGTTTCCTGTTTTATCCCCAACGGATAACCGTTGAAGCCCATACAAAGCCCAATCCGGCACCTACCAGTACTGCAAGATCACCATCTTTCAAACGTCCATTTTGCAGGCCTAGTTCCAGTGAAAGAATCTGATCGTTCTGACCGATATGTCCGTACTCATTCAAATATGTAGTCTGTTCATGGCTTAGTCCCAGTTCATCAAGGATCATGTCATGTGCCGACTTCTTGAAATGCAGAATAGCAAGGTAATCAATGTCATTCTGAGAATAACCGCTGTCAGCCAGACTCTCCCGGATAACAGCGAAAAAATTCGGCAGGGTTCGCTCACCCAGCTTCTTTTTGAACTGATCACTGTCCCGAACCATGAAGTGGTAGTCATCAAGCTGATCAGGTTTTGGCGGCCAGGCTTCCGTTCCCATAACCGGCACAAAGCAGTCCATTGCAAACGATCCGTCACCTTTGAAGCTGCTTTCCAGAACCAGGTTTTTCGGAAAATCCTTGCGTAGTACAACTGCTGCTCCGCCAGCTCCAAGATCAAGCATGAAGCGAGTCTCGGGAACCGAAAGATCAATTAGATCCCCGTTGCGGTAGCCACTGAGCAGCAGGACCGTATTTACTTTCGGCTTGGCAAGCATGAGAGATTTGGCTGTATCGATGCCGGCCATCATGGATCCACACATCGCTTCCATGTCGAAACTCCATGCATTGACGGCGCCAAGTTCATGAGCTGCCGCCAGTCCAGCCAGCCAGCAGGGGTAATCTTTATGCTGCGCACCATTCCAGATTACCAGGTCAATATCCTTCGGATTGATGTCCGCCTGCCTGATTGCCTTACGTGCAGCCTTTATAGCCATTGAGCTGGTGGTGTCATCAGGACCAGGTATAGGTTTTTGGAGAACTCCGAATTTATCCCTGATCACCTCAACAGGAATCTCTGTTCTGTCAGCAATTTCTTCCGCTGTCATGCGTGTTTCTGGAATGTAGGTACCAAGACCCATTATGCCAATATTCATATGCACATCGCTCCGCTCATCAAGTCAGTGAATGGTGAATCAACTCTCATTAATGATCATATTGTGAATCGGTTTTCTGCAGCAGTCAAGTAAAAATTGCACTGATATCGCATAATAAGACAGGTGGATCGCCTTTACAGCCTGAATTTATCAATGTATGATCAAATATATGATACGTGTGAATCGTTTCTCATTTTATATGGGATGAACGCGGCCGCCAAGGAGCATTGTATGGCCAGAGAAGAACAGAGAAAAGCTACCCGGGAGCGATTGATTCAATCAGCTGTACATTTGTTGAGCCGAAAATGGCTCAGTGAGGTCTCCGTTGCTGATATATGCCGGACAGCGGGAATGTCCAATGGAGTATACTATCGCTATTTTTCATCCAAGGAAGAAATTTTTCTTGATATTCTTGAGCGCTATTTCGATGTATTATCCCAGGCGCTTGTCCCTCTCCAGGATTTGAGAGGGCAGGAGGGAATAAAAACGCTCTGCAAAATTGTTTATGAGCTGACAGATCACCATCAGGATCTGACTCTGATTTTCCGTGAAGGACAGTATCGATACTACGATTATGAACGCCGCATCAATCAACTGTATGAGCACATAATCACCGCAATTCTCGAACGCAACCCATCGACCGGTGAGTTGATATTCATTATGGCAGGCATTCGATTTACCGCATTCAGACGGACATATCATGGCTTGTCTGCTGATCCGGTTGAAGTTGCCGCGCTACTCTGGAAGGGCATTTTTCCATGTGTAGATCCTGACTGGAACCGGGTGTTGGGCATAGAAGTTAAACCTCTGCCTTTGAAGCTCGAGCGGCCCACGCCTGATAAACTGGTGCAGGCCGGTAAAGAACTGCTCGGTAAGACCGGCTATCACGATATGAATATTTACCGCCTGACAAATTCTGCAGGCTTCGGAGTGGGAACTTTTTATAATTATTTTCAGAGCAAGGAACAGTTTATGGAGGTTGTCATCAGCACAATCAGCCATCAGATCAGGCAGTTCATCAGCAGTAATCTGAGTACTGGATTGAACCGTCTGGAAATCGAACTACAGGGTATGGTGCTTTTTGCATTTTACATCAGCAATGTGGATCCAAGCTGTTATAATATAGTACGCGAAGCTGAGTTTGTGACTCCGGATGCCGTCCGCGCCTATTACGATGATTTTGCCAAGGGCTATTCCAGACAGCAGGCATCATTTCGCAATGATGATCCCTGGCTCGCAGGGAATGTCCTTATCGGCCTCAGTCATTATTTTGGACTGGCAGTACTGCATGATCCGTCTGGATATCAGGAGGCTGCCAGGAAAATCCTCAAGGAGATAAGCCGGCTTCTGTGTCAGGGTTTGCATACAGATTAATAGGTTTTCAGGTCAGGCAGCAGTTAGCTCCGACAATAGTGCGGCATGCTGTGATGAAGTGCGGAAATAAGCTGAAGAATGTAGTATATTTTCTGTATATGCATATCCAGAAAATCAGTGTATTGCTGTCAGTAGTTTATATACTTGCGCTTCCCATAGCGCTATACGCTTCTCCGGAAAAACAAGTGTTCAGATTCGCATATGAGAATGTCGAAAATTATCCGGCTTTTGTTGGAGATGGTGAGACTATACCCGATGAAAATCCCGGGGTGTATGTAGAGATTCTGAGAGAAGTCGCGGATCGTCTGGCAATTGAACTGGAACTTGTCCGCATGCCCTGGCAGCGTTGTCTGCTTGAAATTGAACGTGGGCAGGTCGATGCAATCAACAGTTCAGTGAGAGAAGAACGACGGCAGATCGGTGTATTCCCTGCAACGGATCAAGGACTGATTGATCAGTCACGGCACATTACCCGCGATGCCTATCATCTTTATAAACCCCCTCAATCGACTATCTATTGGGATAATTCGCAGCAGGAGTTCCGTGGAATTCCTGCTGAATTGCCAATCGGGACCCCAATGGGTTATTCCATCGGCAATCAGCTGAGAGAGATAGGGGCACACATAATTGAGAATCCTGGTGGTGTGCCTGCCCTTGTGAGCATGCTCAACGCTGGTCGTATCGCTGGTTTGGTGAGTCATGAGCGCCCTACCGATTATTTCCTGGAATTAAATCCTGATCTTCAGATGATTCTGTACAAGACCAATCCTCCCCTGAGAGAAGATTACTATCATATTCTTATGAGCCATCAGTTTTACTCCGGTCATACAGAGCTTGCTGAGAGAATCTGGGATACGATCGCTCTGGTACGTGAGGAGATGCTGGAAAATCTGTACCAGAAATATGAGCAATTAAGAGAGAGCTCGGCTCGCTGAATGTACACTACAGCTGGATGTTGGTATACTCGCCGCTATGTCACAATTATCCACCGACATGCCGCTGTTGAGAACAAGCATGGAATCCGGACTTACGATGGATTGTCTGAAGCGCAAAAAAATAGTGCAGCGGCTCGCGTGCCGGGCTATTGTACGCCGACAGGACAGCATCCTTCTCCTGTATACCCAACGTTATCATGATTACAGTCTGCCTGGCGGGGGACTTGAACCAAATGAAGATCCCGTTCAGGGCCTCATACGTGAACTTGAGGAAGAGACTGGAGCACAAGGAATCCGGAATATTCAACCATTTGGAAAATACGAGGAATACCGTCCCTGGTACAAGCCGGAAAACAGCATTCTTCACATGATTTCCTGGTGTTACACCCTGGATGCTGATTTCGATCTTGGTGAATCCCGAATGGAGCACTATGAAGTCCAGAATGGAATGGAGCCGCGCTGGGTTTGCTTATCCGAGGCAATCAGACATAATGAGGAAACCATCAAAAATAGCCCGCATAAGGGACAGTCGATCGAACGGGAGACCTATATATTGTCACTCCTGCATAACCAGGACGCTCAGCAGGCGATTTAGAATCGGATTTCAAGATGACCTATGAAAGACTCTCAAGTTCACCTGTTTTGCGCACCGGATGATCAGGAATTGACAGAAACAGCACTGCGTAGGTTTCCCCATTCTTTGATATCACCTGAAAGTTACCGGTGGAAATTCCGAGGTTTCTCAGCATCATCATGGTCATTACCAGGCCCAGCCCCGCGCCTTCAGTAAAGTCTTCACTTCGCTCGAGAATCTCCGGGAGATTATTTGCTTCGCGGGCAAGCTGGATTTTCTGCTGAATTCTGTCGCTTTCTTCTCTGGTCATCTCGGAATTATTGCGAACGGCAATCTTCAGACTCTTTCCGCTACGCTTGAACTGGAATTTAACATACAGTCCTTGTTCTTCCTGCAGCCTGACGAGCCGGTCTATATCTTCGATCATATCTTCCTTGAATGACCGCATGCCAATATGATACTCACCAGGATTATGTATATCCATATCCCGGTCAGAGAAATATACCCGCTTGGTATTCGCTTTCTTGGCATTGCCTGCCAGCTCATGAATGCAGTAGGCCAGTTTATCCTGCAGTTCAGGCCGTCCGATTTCCTCCAGATACAAGCCCAGAACATAATCGATATACCCCCGTTCCTCCGCCATGTAACGGTAGGTAACGATGCTCAGCAGTTTCTCCTCCCGAATCGCAGTCTGCACCCTGTCCCGATTCACCGTTGTGTCCATATTTTACCTCACCGTACCTGATTATAATGAGTTTACGGCAAAAAATGCAAATTTCATCGGGATTTTATTTAAAATGTATAACTTTCATGGGTTAGTTAATAAATTGGAGCTATGTCTAATTAAAATTCTCTTCAATTATCGATTGGCTTGCTTCTCTGACCGCCCATACGTTGCGTGCTGTGCTTCCGGATCTGTCCTGTCCATACAACTGTCCACTCTGGAAGAAGTATACTCTTGCCTTGTCATCATTTACCGTGAGTTGATCACGTCGTGCAATGGTGCTGGTCCAGTATAAACTACTCAGGCTTCCAGTAATTCCACCGGTGGTCGAATATGGGGCTGCCGTACCAAAATCTATTAGTGTCTCAAATTCCAGTAGTGTTGGAATACGCCAGTCTCCAGCTTGACTGTTGTCGGACAAACCATGGTGACCACTCTGCAAGTCTGCTGCAATCGAAAATATATCTGCCCAGTTTGATTCTGTTCCCAAAGATGTAGTTTTGGGCCAGATAAGGCCTGTTCCAAGATCAAGAAAAGTACCGTCTTCCAAGTCAATAAATCTCGGGTCAGGCCAAGCTACACCTGCCTGAATGGAACCGTCTTCATCTGGATGAAGTTCATATCCAATGATAGGACCTGCTCCTGTTCGAGGAATTCGGACAGGATAATCCATATTACTTTCTCCACGTACAGCTATTACCCACATTTCGACATCAGTTTTATTCCTGCTCTGTATGTCTCCTGACCATAAATTTACCTGTAATGCTGTATTTGTGGCAGAAGGCCTGGTAGTACTGCTCCAGAAAAATGCCGTTGCATTTTGAAACGGATGACCTAGACTGAGCGCTGGGCTAGAGCGCGAATGGTCGACTAAACTTCGCAATTCATTTCTGTTGGGCATTCTCCAGTCGCCGGATTGACTTCCATCATTTAATCCGAATTCACCGTCCTCCAGTAATGCTATGGCATCTATCCCGACTTTCCATTGCATCTGCTCTCCAAAAATTTGCATGTTTCTTACCCATATCAATCCGGTAGCATTATCAGTGATCGTTCCATCATTATTGTTTGTAAATCGAGGTGAGGGAAGTTCAACGCCAATGGCTAAATCTGCATCATCACCTTCAGCGTAGGATGTAATCTGACCACTATTTGCAGCGGGGAAGGGGATTACAATTCCACTTTCACCACCATTCCCATCACCGCTCTCCCCACCATTACTATCTGCACTATTGCCGCCACCACCACCACCTCCTCCTACCACGAAGCTGTCTTCACTGGTCTCGGAGTCGATCGGTGAGCGGCAGCTGGTAAGGGCTAATAAAAAAATTACCATCAAGAAAATTGGAGTTGGTCGTGTGAAACGTATCATACAGCCTCCCGGGTATTTGGTAATTCAAATATAACTTCATAAATGGCAGAAAACTATATTGATGAGTAAATTTATGGGGTATGAGCGTGTTTGATAGCGATCTACATCTTGATGCAGGCATCAGTCTCGTTATTCAATATCCTTGCTACTCAGGCTGTAGTCCCGGACGGAAATATTGCCGGTTCGGATCTGTGCATCAGGCAGAATATGCTTCACAATCTTCTCGGCATGTACATGACTGGTGGTTATAAAGGTACGGTACACATTCTGATCTCCTGCGGCAGCGGTGCCAGCAACGTAGACCCCTGGCACATTTGTTTCCATTGTTTCCGGGTTCAGCAGCGGCATCAGCTCCGTCCCACTGCGTTCGATATCGAGCTGATCGAGTAAGTCGTGGTCAGGGGAAAAACCGGTGCATAACAAGACGAAATCCGGAGACAGCTGCAGCCTTCCGGATGCAGGCCACTTGTCGTCTCCTCCTTCCTCTCGGGAGGCTACTTCAAGTTCGACTTCTGTTCTGCTGATTTTACGCAACTCGGTTTCAGGATAGAATTTAATCTGTCCACGGGATATCAAGAGTTCGATTTCCAGAAACAGGCGTGAAATGACGCGGTCTTTTATGATTTCCTTTCGACGGTAACTGATGCTTACCCGGGCCCCGGCCCGCCAGCAGCGCAAGGCGGCTTCCATTGCAGAATTCCGGCCTCCGACTATCAGTAAGTCCTTCTGGAAATAGCGGTGCGGATCTGTGAAATAATGGCTGACATGAGGGAGATCCTCACCCTCGATTCCCAGCATGCGCGGCTTTGCCATATCTCCACCAGCGAAAATGATCTTTCCTGCCTTCAGTTCCTCACGGCCTTTCAAATCCTCCACCAGCAGTACAAAATGATCACTCTCGCGTGCAATCGAGACTACCTTACAATAAGTTTCAATTTCCAGATCCAGAATTTCTACTACAGAACGAAGGTATGCCAGGTACTGTTCCCCGGTGATCAGCTCTTGATTAACAGTCTGAATAGGGATTCCGGCAATCGCGATCCATTCCGGACTGCTGAAAAACTGGGTGTTTCTTGGCCACCAGCTGATCGTGTTTCCGATCTGGCCTGCCTCAAAATGCCGGTAGCTGATACCGTTTGCTTTCAGATTTGCCGCTATTTCGATTCCTATCGGACCTGCTCCAATAACTACAGCTTCAATATATGACATATACCATATACTGAGGTATCAATCATATATTCGCAAGAGAAAAGTTTAAAAAAAGGGGAGCTTGTAAAAAGCTTCAAGTAGAGTCCGGCTCATGAAAATCGGCGCCGAGCAGACGTGCGATTTCTGATTTGAGTTCATCAGCTTCTACCGGTTTGCTGATGAATCCATTCATTCCTGCTTCAATGCATTGCTGCCGTTCTTCACGGGATGCTCCGGCTGTTAATGCTATAACTGCGACATGTCTGCGTGAACCGCTCTCTATATCCCTGATAGTGCGGACCGCTTCGTTCCCATCTACTTCAGGCATCTGTACATCCATCAGAATCAGATCAGGCATGTGTTTCCTGAACAGGTCAACGGCCTCTTTACCGTTTACAGCTTTGAGTATTTTTGTATCGGGCAGCAGTTTGGCCAGCAGTGCGCTTACCAGACGCATATTGATTCTGGAGTCTTCGGCTATCAGAACTTTCAGCTGCTTACCGGAAGAGCGGGAAGAGCCGGAATCCGGCAGAGAAGCCTCCCTTGATTCGCCGATAGGATTGAAATCGGGACTGCTGTCGTGAACGAGCTGTACTTTGCTTATTACCTGCAGTAGTTTTCCTGCATTTACCGGCTTGCTTATTCTATAAAGTATACCAAGCTGTTTGCATCTGTCATGAAGTTCTGAATCCTCTGTGGAAGAATGCATGAGCACAAATGGAATCTCTCTGGTGTTTCTGCCTGCCTTAAGCAGGATTTTCTGGAACACCTCGGTTCCATTCAATTCAGGCATACGCTGATCACAGAGAATCATATCGAAATTACTGTCCTGTTCGAGTATGGAAAGCACCTGTGGTCCATTGCTGTAGCAACTATGTTCTATATTCCATCCCTCCAGAATTCTGCAGGTAATCTGCCGGCTGCCGGTATTGTCATCTACCACCAGAACTCGTTTCAGCCAGTTGGTCTTCGGAAAATCGTCGTGGCTCCTCTCGAACGGTAGATCCAGACTGAAATAGAAGTTTGTACCCTGACCTTCCAGACTTGTCATACTGATTTTACCATTCATGGCTTTAATGATCCTGTCAGAAATTATGAGTCCCAAACCTGTTCCTCCGAACCGGCGGGTTGTGGAACTGTCGCCCTGGGAAAATGCCTTGAACAGCTTATCCTGTTGTTCCAATGGAATTCCGATACCGGTGTCGCGAACCTGGAAATTGAATTTTCCGATTGTGTCATCTCCGGGAACAAAATCGAGCCGAAGTTCGATTTCTCCAGCTGCAGTGAATTTGACAGCATTGCTCATAAGGTTAGAGAGCACCTGTTTAAGGCGCACCGAGTCGACATATATATGACGAGGCGCTCTGCTGTCCAGGCTTAATAGAACTTCTATGTTTTTCTGGTCAGCTGTGAATTTGACTAAATCGCTCACCTGTTCAAGCAGTTCAGGCAGATCCGTTTTTACAGACTCCAATTCAAGCATACCTGCTTCAATTTTGGAAAAATCAAGAATATCGTTGACCACTTCCAGAAGGGCATGACCTGAGGTGTGAACATCCTTGACAAATTGACGCTGAACAGGATCGAGATTCGTTGACTGCAGTAAGTCGGTGAAGCCGATTATTCCATTCAGGGGAGTGCGGATTTCATGACTCATGTTAGCAAGAAATTCGGTTTTGGCCTTGCTTGCGGCTTCTGCCGCTTCTTTGGCGTCTTTTAGTTCACGGACGGTTTCCCGGTGTTCTGACACCAGAGAAATTCGATCAGCATATGCACGAATAAGGTTTTCTTCATATAGATCGATGAAGGGCAGCTCCTCTGTATATGTAACTGAAAGAAATCCCGCCTGTCGCCCCATAATCATGACGGGTGCAGACAGGATTTCACGGTGCTCAGGAACCTGGTATCCGGAAATATTGCTGAAATGTTTACCATTGATGGTTAGTGATGCGTAGACTTTATCGACAAACTGCATACTGCCGGGAATGATGCTGGAAACCAGTTCAGAAAAAACCTCGTCCATACAGTCAGTTTCCTCTGTAAGGGTAATAAAGGCATTGAGGCCGTTGAGTTCTTTAACTCGTTCCCTCAGACTGTACTCACTGTTCTTCAACGCCCCTTCGGTGGCTACCCGAATACTGATATCTGTCAGCACACAGTCGATACTCGCGGCTTCTCCACGCTCGTCATGAACTTTTCTGCAGCGAGCATATATCCAGCGAATGAAGCCGTCTGTGTGAACTATACGGAATTCCAGATCCACATAAGCCTGATCCAATACCGTTTTTTGTGACTGTCTGACAGCCTCTCTGTCATCTGGATGAATCCTGGTGAACAGCTGTCTGGGATTTTCCAGAAAACTCTCTGCTGGAAGACCGAAAAGATTCATCGCTGAGGGGCTGATAAACAGGATAGTATCTGTATCGGGGCAGGAGAAGGAAATAATTACGTCCTGCATGTTATTCAGTATTCTTTCCAGCTGCTGTACATTTTGCTTGTTTTCATTTTCGCTCTGCAAGCGGTTCAGCATCATGCCTGTCATATCAGCAAGGGTCTCAGCTGCACTCTGGTGCTGTAGATGTCTGCCCTTTCTGAAGAGCAGAGTGAAATCTCCGAGAACTGCAGCATTTTCTTCGGCTGTCTTGATTACTGCAGTATCGCCAATATGAAACATGGTCTCTACTACCTGCACAATCCGGGAAGGAATTACACCATTGATCATATCTCTCAGTCTCGGAAAGATTGTGGTCTTGTGGTTTTGTATTCTACTTTCTTTGTCGATGTCGCGGTCCCATTGCCGTCCTGTCAGTGGAAAACCGATCAGTTCAGCTGCTTGCTCGATATTCTTCTTAATACCGGATATCGCAACAGTTGTGAAGCTTTCGCTGTCATGACGTATATTGAGGGCCGCGTAATCTGAGCCGGTCAGGAGCCTCATCTGATGTGCTATATACTTGTAATCGATTGAGGCAGCTGTATAACCACTGATTTTTGTAGCAGTTTGACTGATTATCTGCTCTGCAGTGATATCGGTACAGATCAGTAAATATTCATGGTCCAGCAAGTGGTAGGCTTGACCACTGTAGAGTTTTCTCGTATGTAAGCTATAAAACTCCTTCGGGCAGTCCTTTCCATTGACCGCTGCATCTAAACATTCGAGCATCCAGCTGGAGCAGCTATTGCTGTCGGAACCATGCAGCTGGATTACTGTATGTCCCAGAGCTTCAGACAAGCTTATGTCCGCGAGCTCTTCAAAATAGCGGCTTAAATGCAGGTATTCCGCATCAGAAACCCGATTGACCTGGGTCGAGATAACACGCAGTCGAGTGTAGGCAATGTCTGAATCTCTCTGTGGGCAACCACTTGAGGTTTCATCTCTTGAATCGTGTGTATTCTGGTTCATGGCTCTCATTTATTGTACGCGATTATACTGTTGCTTTCCATTCATTCTTATTACTCCAGAGGAAATTGCAAAATTACTTGCAATTTCCTCTGGTCAATTTGCTTTTCATATCCCGTTTACTTGATTCATGATTCTCAATAATTTAGGATTATTATCAGGAGTTAATGACGATGTTAGACTTTATTACCCTCCCGTACGCAGATGAGCCGGTGAACCGCCGTCTGAAAGCCCCGGCTTTGCTGGGGCTACAGCTGCTCTATGCCGGGGTTTTTATTTTTTCTTTCACCGCGCGTATTATTATAGCTGGCTACATACAACCATGGTTTGCAGCTGGTGTCGTTGTGCTGTTTTCTGCAGTGCTGCTGCTGCGTTTTGGTAAACTTGATCTTGCAGTCTGGATAACAATTATTACGGTATACCTTGTAGAGCTGATAGCCCTGTATTTTCAGTTGCAGAGCGGAAATGCTCAGGTAGCTATTGCAGTATTGTCAGCAGCGGGAATTATTCTCAGTGCTTCCATGCTTTTTGACAGTTACCGCATTTTTGGAGCGATTCTTATTCTTCTGGCAGTTCAGGTTATTGTCTCGGTGGTATTCGGGTTTTCCGAACTATCTGCGGCTGGACTGGCAGATGCGGCGAGTTCGGCGACATCTGTAGATGGAGTATCCTCAGCGACTGACTGGGAAAGCAGGGTAATGACTGATCATACATCAGCTGTGCTGTATTTCTTAGCGGTGGTCATACAGGCCGGGCTGCTCTACTGGAAAAACCAGCATACCCTGAAACTTGTGGATCAGGAGCGTTTGAAGGCCAAGCGTCAACATGATGCTGCTGAAAAGCTCGTTATTGCTGCCGGGGAGCAGTTTAAACTGCATTCAGGTCTGGATCAGGCAGGTACACAGGCAACCGATTATCTGTCGAATATCCTTGATGCAATCCATGATATCGGAAAGCGTATGCAGCATTTACGCGCAAATGCAGATAAAACCAGTTTGGTTATCAGTAACACTGGAGAGAATTTCCTGAAACTAACTGCTGCAGCACAGAATCAGATGAGTCATGTCACTGAATCCAGTGCAGCAATCGAAGAGATGGCGGCTTCCATTTCTAATGTCAGTACGGTCGTGGATCAGCGGCAGAAGAATGCTCAACACCTCATGGAAACATCGGTTGCCGGTAGTGAGAACCTTAGCAAGGCTGCGGAGGCCAGCAAGGACGTACTGAATAATATAAGCAAGATTGATGATATGATCGCTGTCATATCCGGGGTAGCAAGTCAGACAAATCTACTGGCAATGAATGCAGCAATCGAAGCGGCTCATGCTGGTGAGGCGGGGCGCGGCTTTGCGGTTGTTGCTGATGAAATCCGCAAGCTTGCCGAATCAAGTGCTGGCAGTGCCAGACAGATCAAGCAGAATCTTCAGGGACTTATTCATAGCATTGAGAACTCGAATACAACGATTCTCGAATCATCAGAGAGCTTCGGTCAGATCAATGAGGATGTACGCGAGGTGTTGAATGGTCTCAAGGAGGTCAGTCTCAGTACTCATGAGCTCAATGCCGGAAGTCGGGAAATTCTGCAGAGTATTGAAATACTGAACAGCCAGACCCAGGAACTCAGCTCGGTTCTGCAGCATGCTTCACAGGATCAGGAACAGATGCAGCAGGTCAGCTCTCAAACTGAAGCTGCCGTGCAATCCGTGGAGGAAGGAACCACTGCAATCGAAAACCGTGTCAACAGTATTGCCATTGCAATCAATCAAATCCGGGAGATAGCCGTCGCACTGGAAGAACATGGAACTGCCCTGGAGAATGCGATGGAGGATGTCAACCAGGAATAGCTATTCCCTTATACCGAATCCTGGACGGGAAAGGTGATAGTATATGCGGTTGTCGGGGTTTTTCTGAGCTGCATGCTGCCTTTTATCTGGTTGACCAGAGCTCTTATGAGTACAAGGGCGGTGCTGTCGTTGATAGTTTCTGAAAACGGGGCTCCGGAGTTGCTTGCTTTGAGTACTAATTGCCGGTTCACTTCATCAGTTATTGATTCGGATCCCGGATCGCGGGTGTCTGTGTCGACATCGTGTCCGTGACTGAGACTGAGACTGAATCGGGAAGGACTCTCCGGACAGAATCCGTATTTAATTGCATTAATGGCGATTTCATTTACAATCAGTCCGAGGTTGAGCAGCAGCTTGGACTCGATTTCGATATCCGCAATATCAAGCTCAAGCTCTACCTGGTAGGGACTCAGAGTCGGGAAAATGCTCTCAAGCAGATCTGTCAGATATTCACGGATGGACAGGCTGCTGGCGCTGTCGGTATGATACAGTTTATCGTGGACAAGCCCGATCGCATGTATTCTTCCTTGCAGATCTGAAAGATCCTGATCCGCGTCCATTTCCTTGAGGCTGATAAGCGAAGAAATAAGGCTCAGGTTGTTTTTGACCCGATGGTTGAGTTCCCTCATATAGAAGTCTTTCTTTTCAAGAGCAGCTTCCAGTTCGGCAGTTTTTTCTCTGACCAGACCCTGAAGCTCGGTATTTCTTTTTTCCAGTGCTTTCAGAGGATAGGACTCATCAGTATGATCTTCAGCAGGCATAGATATGTGATTATGCTGTAGAAGCCAGGCTTTATCCTGCCTCACAAAGAGCAAAGTGCTGCGCATGTCGTTCATCTGCAGCGTTTGTTCTCCTATTCTGGTACTTATATCAAACACAGCGATTGCCAGACCGGTGGTCTTCGAGGGGAAACTGATGTCCAGTTCCTTTATTGCATAATGCACCGGGTTCGGTGCCTGGGAAAAATCCCGGCTGTAGATCTCTATACTCCGGGGATAACTTAAGGCTATTTCATCTGAAGCGGTGCCGATGCCATTCATTTCCGGGCTGAGAAGCGGCAGCATACCTTCAAAGTCCCTGTTCAGAAAATAGGTGTCGAGGTATTTGATGACAGCTGTCCGGAGTTCCGCATGTCGGGCCTTGGTATCTGTTCCCATTATTATCTCTTATGATTTCCATTCTAATACCTTTTACCCATATGTCAAATTTATAAGCTGCTATTGCTGGGATAGGATGTCCTTCACCGAGAGTTGTTTCGTACACTTACAGTAGACCAAGCTTTTTAATAATCTCCGTGACTATTGCCTGATTGTGGTCTGAATCAAGTACAATGTCTGCAATAGCCTTGATTTCCGGGCGTGCATTGGCAACAGCAATTCCAGTTCCGGCTGCTTCAATCATTTCACGGTCATTGCTGCTGTCTCCGACTGCTATTGCTGCTGACATTTCTATGCCAAGCATGTGGCAAAGCTTTCTGAGACCTGCTCCCTTATTTACTTCGGGGTGAACTATCTCCAGATAGTCAGGCTTGGAGAACACCATATGGAATTCACCATTGTCTGCAAATTGCTGTAGTTGTTGCTGTATCGGGAGCAGATCGTTGTGAGGTGCATTCATTAACAGTTTCAGGCTGCCGCTGCGGATTACTGCTCCGAGGTCCGCTACTATTTCCAGAGGCATTCCGACTGACTGGCTGTATGCTCTGGCCCGTGCATCGTCTCTCTCGGTATAAAATCTTTTGCCCTGGTATGCCTGCAGGAGTATTCCGCATCTGCGGGCAGTATCCAGAATCCTCAATCCGGCAGATTCCGGAACGGGCATGCTGCTCAGTTCTTCCGCATCAGAAACTGAAACTATAGCTGCACCATTAAAGCCGATAATGTATTCATCTGCAGTATCCGCAAAAAGCTCTCTGGCTATGCCCAGCAGGCTGATTGAAGGTCGTCCGGAACAGAGGACTATCTTTATTCCGAGCTTATGAAGCTCAAGTAATGCATACCTGTTTTCCGGGCTGATTATGCGATTGCTGTCAAGTAAGGTGTCATCCATATCAAAGGCAATAAGTTGGTAGTTCATGTGGGACAGAATAACATAATCCTGCTGCGGAGTCATGACGGGACAGTTTTTTGTGAGCCTGCCTGTTGATTGCAGGAATCCAATAGCTTAGACTTCATCAATAGAAGGATTCGATTGTGCTCATAGATTTTTTCCTTAAAAAATACCCGGCAAGTGACCGGCTTCTTAGGCAGAAGGCACGTTATTACACTGTGTTTAATTTCGCGATAATGGGCATGCTCCTGCTTCTGGTTTTTTTCTACAGCATTGCTAACCGAGGTGCACTGCTTCGTGTTTCCATAATTGCTGCTGTGCTGATTTTACTGATTTCCATATCTCTCTTTATGCTGAGGCAGGGGTTCCTGGAGAGTTCTGCGATTACCTTCCTGATATGTACTACTGCTCTGGTGACTCTGGCGAGGTTTTCCAAGATCTGGCAAGGTATAGCCTACACCGGCTTCTCGGCGGAGATGTACTACTACTTTTTCCTGATTGTTCTGTCTGCAATGTTTACCAGCCGGGTATTTCTGAGCCTGATAGCCCTGTTTGCCCTTGTCAGCAATGTTGTTTTCTATGTTATGGCTGCCCCGCAGTTGAGCGGTCAGGCCCTTGAAGCTGCGGTTGCCGGTGTCTCTAACAGTACGCCCACGATTTTTCTTGTATATGTGGTGAGTATGATGTACAGCTCGGTTACCAAACAGGCCAGAGAACGCAGTTATGCTGATCTCGAGAAGAACAAACGCCGTTATCAGCGTGTGTCAGAGCTTGTTACCTCCTCGAAAGACAGTATATCAATCGGAGAAGACCTCTCGGATTCTGCCGGGAGGTCACAAGGATTGGCGAGGGATATCGATCACGGACTGGATGAAATTCGTGTCCACCTCGATGCTTTCAGTGGTATCGTGCATGATACCAACGCTTCGAATCAGACCGTATTGCAGGCAAGCCGAAGAATGTCCCGGGATCTACAGGCTTACCACGAGCAGATACAGACAACCTCTGCTGCTGTTGAAGAAATGTCTGCCAGTATCAGGAGCCTTACTGAGGTATCAACCACCCGTCGTTCATCAGTAGATAGTTTAATGAAGAGCGCCCGGCAGGGTGGCGAAAGTCTGGGAGCGGTCACCGAGCTGATCTCCTCTGTAAATCGACGTGCTGAAAGTATTCTTGAGATTATTACAGTTATCGAGAATATTTCTTCCCAGACGGATCTGTTATCCATGAATGCTGCAATAGAGGCTGCTCATGCAGGTGAAGCAGGCAAAGGATTTGCAGTCGTTGCCGAGGAAATCCGGAAGCTTGCCGAACAGACAAGGGAGAATCTGGTTACGATACATGCAACTCTTGAAGAGAACAGCAGCGAGGTAGAGCAGGCTTCACAGCGCAGTACTGAAACCTTGCGGATTTTTGAGAATACTGTACATGAAGTTGGGGCTGTAAAGGAGGCAATCGAGGAAATCCTTGCCGGTTTGAAGGAATTGAGCGTGGGCACCAACGATATGACCTCACACACAGCAGCAACACTGCAGATGTATGAATCCTTTGCAGGGGCGGCAGGTCAAACCGAAGCAGAAATGAACTCTGTCGGAGATCAGATATCCAGGGTCGAAGAGTACAGCAAGGAAATCCTTATAAAACTGGAGTCCTTGAAGACGGACACGGAGCATATCCTTACTGAAACTGATCGTGTTCAATCGATTGGCAGACAGAACATTGAGCGGATCGGAAAGCTGTTTTCAGAGCTGATGGAGATCAGGGTTTCATAATAGATCCTGCAGAAATTCCTGCAGTTTCCTCATGTATAAGTCTTTCAACTACAGGCAGATCGGCACTTGCCCAATCCAGTTTTTTCATTTCATATGGAGAAAGCCACTGTGCATCCTTGTGCTCATGTAAACGGATGTCTTCGACCTTACAGCCGGACAGGTGTGCCATATAAACATACATACGCAGATTATATGTCGGATAGCTGTGTTCGACTGTCAGGAGATGCAGACCAGGTGTAATCCTGATAGCCAGTTCTTCCTTGAATTCACGTACAAGAGTCTCGCTATGCAGTTCACCGGTTTCTACTTTGCCTCCGGGGAACTCCCATTTCATTGCTTCCTCTCCTGATTCAGCACGCTGGGCACAGAAGAATGTGCCCTTATGCTCTAAAACAGCTGCCGCCACTTCGATTGTTTTCATATAAAGTACCTGATACTTACGGTCTTTTTATTGTGCGAACAAAGTGTTGTATTGATTGCTGACCCGAACAAATGTAGTGCATTTCGGAAGATCCTTGATTGTTCTGGCCCCGATGTAGGTGCATGCAGAGCGAAGGCCTCCAGTAAGATCGATGATTGTCGCTTCAATAGGTCCGCGGTAGGGAATTTTGACCTCCCGGCCTTCTGAAGAGCGATAATCTTTCAGACCGCCGGCATACTTTTCGTTAGCCTTCCTGGATGACATACCATAAAAAGTCTTGAAACGCTTTGTTATGTATTGAGGCCCGAGTACATTTCCATTGCTGTCAACTTCCATTCTGCTCGTCATGTGAACCTCCTCAATAATTTCTCCTCCAGATTCATCATGGCCGGCGAACAGGCCTCCAATCATAACAAAGTCAGCACCGCCTCCAAAAGCCTTTGCTACATCTCCCGGGCACGTACATCCGCCATCGCCGATTATGTGTCCATCCAGTCCATGCGCAACATTGGCACAGTCTATAATGGCTGACAACTGGCTCATTCCAACTCCGGTCTGGATTCTTGTGGTGCAGGCGCTGCCTGGACCAATTCCAACCTTGACGATGTCAGCTCCGGATAAAATCAGCTCCTGCGTCATATCGCCCGAAACGACATTACCGGCTATAAGAATAATTTCGGGGAATTCATTGCGGATTTCCCGGACGAAATCAGAGAAAAACTCACTGTAGCCGTTAGCCACGTCTATACATAGAAATTTGAACCCGACTCCCAGACTGAATAATTTTCTGATTTGTTCCAGATCCTTTTCCGATGTTCCCATTGATGGTATTACATACTCTGCCAGCTGCGTCCGGTCCTTCCCTGCAATAAAATCCTTCCATTCAGCTATGGAGTAGTGCTTGTGAATGGTAGTCAGCATTTTGTACTGCATGAATTTATCGGCAATTTCGAAAGTTCCGGTAGTATCCATATTTGCTGCCATTACCGGAATACCTTCCCAGGTATGCGGGGAATGACGGAATTTGATCTTTCTGTTCAGATCTACCTCGGATCTGCTCTTGAGTGTAGACCTCATCGGTTTGAACAGGACATCCTTGAAATCGAGCTTTGTTCCTTCTTCAATCAGCATTCTACCTCTCCTTCAAACAGGTTTCTAATACAGGTTTGTATTATAGCACTTCAAGTATTTCAAAGGTAGGGTTTGCTAAAATCTTATGCGAAGTCCCAGGTCTATCCTCATAGACGGGAAATCTGCCCATGAAACTATGGACCAGTCGTATTTCCTGTCGAGAGTGTTCCGTTCACGGAATCCTATCGTTCTTCCCGCAGGACTCGAATATCTGGGGAACGAGATTACATTAGCTACGTCCAGATACAGTTCCCAGAATGTCGGTTTCAGAAAAGTCTTTGAAATTTTGAAGTCATAGCCGAATCGCGGCATATAGTCCCTGAGGCTGTTTACACTATCAGGTATCGGTGAGAACGCAATATAGGTTTTTCCTTCTTCCCAACCATCATAAATTCCTATGATCTTGTTTGGGGTTTGGGGAATACCAATATGTACTCGTAAGGTGTTGCCGAACTCCCAGAGTTTACTGGTTATGAAGTAGCCGTACAGTTTTATGGTATGACTGGTGTCACTGTTTGGCACAATCCATTCTGGTGCAGCATCTTTCTGCTTACTTACAAGGTAACGGGTCATTGCCCAACTGTATGATGCATCAAACCCCTTGGTGTCTGAAATAATCCTTCCGGAGAGATTGACTCCGGCAGACCAAAGTTTATGGGCTTCACGGAAACCGGCATCTTCTTCAGAGACACTGCCGGTAAAGAAGTACCCATCTTTGCTTCTGGTAAAGCCCGGGCTGCCGACATGAAAACTCTGAAAATCAAAACCTGACAAGCGGTCTGCATGCAGGCCGTGAAAAGCTGCTGAAAACTGTTGATCAGTTCCCTCGAACAAATATTCAAGTTCAGCAGAAAAGACGCGTGAGGGTTCTGACTGCACATATCGGTCGTCAATGCGATCGGGGATTATCTGCCCCTCAGCTTCACTTTCTGATCCGACATTCATTCCTTGCTGTGATACGAATAGATGACGGGTGAGGTAATCAAATCGATCTGAACGCATGGCAGCTCCGAGATGAAAACTGTGTTGATCCTTCGGGAAATAGTATAAATGCAGCGATGGGCTGAGCCGTATTTGATCAAATATCGTATCAGCCTGTATCGTCTCGTACCAGTCGAGCCGCAGACCAGGTTCAATGTCGAATTTACCAATACTAATGAGCGGATGGAACCAGAAGGCTACTTCACCCGTCTCCAGGCCTTTTTTTGGCGGCACATCCTGAGGCGGCGTGTAATACATTACCTCATCCATGTGACTGTGTCGTTCATACCAACCCAGGAGATATCTGCCTGACAAACCAGTAAAGATTGTTGCGGGACCATAGGTGTATTCGGCCGATAGTGATGCTCCGGCATCGTTTAATGGGTAATTGTAGCTTGTTTCGTAGCGTTCACCTCCGATCCATTTTTCCCAGATTCCTCGACCGGTCCAGCTGAAAATATCATAAAGACTGAATTTCAGGTTCAGATTTTCATTGTGCTTTCTGGTCCATGATGCCAGTATTCCACTTTGCTGGTTTAAATGTCTGAATCCCATGTCCACATAATAAATGGATGAATAATTCACACCTCCGTCGTAGACTTCAAAACCTAATCGTGTGTATCCGCTGGCATTAAGTGCATCAATTTCAATCCGGTTCTGCTCGTTGATTTCATGGTAGAATTTCAACTGTGCATCAATGGTTCCTGGCAGCAGTGTAAAACCGAGAGGCGCTCCGTCTACATCTGCAGGGAGATACCATTGGTATCTGGAGTTCAATACAACGACTAATGGAATAAAGGTGAACTCGAACAGTGATTTGCGGATAGAAAACAGTAGCCCTGTTGTTCCGCTCTCTGAACCCCAATCCAGTATATAACCAGCCGCCAGGCTGGTGAAGTAGAGTTCCTGCTCAAGGGTTTTATACGGCTCCCTCAGCCGCATAGAGCTGAGCAAGCCTGCCCCGGGCCCGATCGATGGATTACGCCCGTTTCCAAACATGTCCATTCCTGCAACAACTCTGGAGGGAACAATAGAATTCAGCATAGCACCTGCAAAGGAATAGTACTGGTAGAACAAGGGCAGCTGCATATTCAGATAATAGGCATTCGCGTAATAAGGCAGCCCTCTGTAGTGGAAGGGATTAATCATGCTGAATACCTGACTGCCCAGAGCATTGTCCAGCTGAAATACAGCGCTGGTATGATCGTTATCAAGCGCCGGTTGTGATGGGACTGTAACGTCAGGCATCCGGTCTACCAGTGCAAAAGGATTATCTCCGGTTGCGGTACTCCTGATCTGACCTTCATCGACGGCACCGCTGCTGCGCACATTGCTCCGCCTAGCTGTTGCCTCGATACTGCCCATGTCAACGGCAAGCGGAGATAGTTCTATTTTGAGCGGACTGGCTGGTATGTTATCCAGTTGCACGTCCATTGTCAGATGTTGGTCTGAAATAATTCGGAGGCTGATCTGACCTTCAATTTCACTGAAGAGTACAAAGCTGCCGTCTTCCTCACTCTCGGTCAGCTCCTCAGTTTCCAGAATAACCACAAGAGCCCAGGCAACCGGCTCTCCGCTTTGAGCATCGACTAGAGAACCGCGTATTTCCAGAGCTTCAAGACCATGGTTTAGACATAGGAAAAAGAAGGAAAAAAACAGAATCCGGCTAAAATGTTTCATTTCTGGTCACCTGGAATTGCTCGACTTGAGGAGATGATAGGTCCGCTGTTATGCTCGTATGCCCGTATAGTGTTGTCCCGGTAACTTATAATGAAATAGTCATCCGTCATCAATCCCGGTGCAATGGTCCCAGGTTGAAGGCGGTGCAGTCGTTCTGCCTGGGGAGGGTCTGGACTGTGGTGGGAGAAAAATGCAGGAAGACGATAGAGGAAATATTCTATGGGATCCAGTGAATCGTAATCTTTTTTCTGACCGATATGAAGCAGGAGATCACCATTTTTTGCTTCATAAGAAGCTATTGTATCATACCAGACGGCTCCGCTCAGTAGCTGTCGGGGAATTGTGAAGAATTGAATGCTCATATCATCCAGTCTATATCTGGTAATGCTGAGATCTCTTTCCATGAATCTGAAGCTCCAGCTGTTGTCAAGAATATTGTCCTGAAATTGTATGTAGTTCTCATGCTGTGTATATGAACCCCAATAGACAGGAAAACTTGTTTCATCATCCGGTAGCTGGTATTCCCTGTCTATTGTATCGAAGTCAATACCATCAGCTCGTAATTCGTAGAGAACCAGGCGTGGATCACCTACCCGTTTGAACCTTTGTGTGTACTCATCGTCGTAATCATTTTCTTCTTCCTCATCCTCAGGCTCTTCTGGTTCCCAATCAGTGACTTCAACCAGAAACCAGGCCTTGCCGTTATATGCAAAGGCATCCGTATAGGTTTTATACCGGGTATACGGTTCGCTTGTTGCTGGCGTGTCATACCAGGCATGGAATTCTGTTTCCAGCCGGTTGATTAGCTGACCATTTTTGTACAGGTGAAGTATTGTCTGGTTCTCACTGATCAAATAGTCAAAGTCCTCGACAGGGATTGCTGATGCAGACAGTTCCCACAAGTCGTCTTCCTCAGGAGTTGGCTTGACAGATTGGTCCATGATCAGGCTGCCATCATTTGCATTGAAGCTGCTGAGTCTGAAATAGATGGAGTTATAACGATATATCGTGTTTCCGACAATATCGATTGGTTGCGAAGGGGTTCGGGCTTCCTGTCCAGGCAGATCAGCGCTTGACCAGAGTTTTCTTGGTTTCGAGCTGCTCGCATCTATTTTTACAACAGCATCTGTAGCAGTATGGACAAATATCTTGTTTCCCTGGACGATTGGTGAGAAGATAACCCGATCACCTATTTCAAACTCCCATTGTATACGGCCGGTTTTCGGTGCAATGCAGAACAGTTGCCCATGAAAGCTGACTGCGAGTATATGATCACCAAATTTCACGGCAGTTGATGTAATTGGGGAATTTGAACGGATTGTCCAGATATTGTCATCCTGCACAGGAGGTGTCAGAGGGCAGGAGTTCAGGATGCCAAGCAGCAATGCAATAGACAATCCTGTAATCGCAGATCTTCTTTTTTTCATAAATCAAAATCCTTTAAAATTAAACCCTGGGCATAACACAGGATCAATCCTGCAGCCTGAAATTAATAGTGAACCTTGCTCGTACAGCAACCGCTCTTTGTCCTACGTATGCCGGTGAGAAGCTGGACTGCATAAGCATGGCAAGCGCAGCCTCATCAAAGCCATGACCTGCGGAACGGATGAATCTATGGGACTCAATACTTCCGCTCTGCGTCAGATCCAGTTCTATTACAACGCTGCCTTCTCTGTTTTGCCGGCGCGCTGCCTCCGGGTACACCAGGTCTGCCCTCTGTATAATCTCGGGCCGGGAATCGACCTGGTAAATCGGAAGAAAGACGGTTCCTCTACTGCCTCCCGCACCATTACTATCTCCTGTTGCGCTATGAACAGCTGCCGCGCTACCTTCGCTAGTGAATCGGTCACCGCTTTCTGTATTTGATGGATCCTGTGTTTGATCCTGATCCTGATCAGGTTTCAGAGCGATTTCCGGCTCAATCTCTGGTTCCGGTTCGGGGTCAGGCTCATTTTCCGGATCTGGTTCTTCGAGTTCTTCAGGTTCCTCATCTATTTCTATAGGAGCTTCCATGTCTGTGGGATCCAGTTCCGGAATTTCTCTGACAGCGGTGTGGCTGGGTGTTGGCTGTGGAATACGAATACTGAGTGCAGCGGTCAAGGGAAAGTCGCTACTGGCAGGTGATTCTGAATTACCGGCAGATCCTGTTCCAGGGAGCATGAAAAGTACTGCGATGTGTAGAAGAACAGCGGCAGCAATGGCTGCCACTCGCGCCGGGCCAGTTTTTTTGCTCATTCCCGCTTGTCCTGCATTGCTGATCCACCAGGTGTTTCAGCGACCAGCACGATCTGTTCGTGACCGGAAGAGGAGATTACGGCAATCAGTTCGTCGACTGTAATCCATGGCAGATTTTTGTCTGCTTCCAGCATTATGATGGTATCGGATCCAGCTGAGTGAAAACGCAGCAGCTGAGGGAGTCGTGAAATAACTGCTGTCTGGTTTTCGATATGAAGCTGAGCATCTGCATCCAGACGTACTCTGAGTGTCTCCGCAAAATCAGACTGCCGGCTGTATGCGAATTCTGGTAGTTCAAGATCAAGCTCTGTATCAATTGATGTAGTTGTAATAAGAAAAATCAGAAGCAGGAAAGCGATGTCGGCCATCGCGGCTGGAGCAAATCCCCGGCGCCTTCGCCGGATTTCAATCTTCATTGTTGACGTTCCTCAACCGGAACTGTTCTGGAATTCATGCCGAGATTTACGGCTCTGCTGTTGTCGGCTGTATTGACAGAAAAAATCTCAACGCCTGCTGAACGCGCTGCCTCCAGACTTTGGAGTATTCTGCCGTAACTGACCTCTGGACCTGCCTGAATAACAGCTGCCTCCGGATTTCGCTTCTGAATTGCATCAGTCACAGATTCCTGTAGATCCCTGAATTGTATATCGATTCCATTCAGTCGGATGTTATCAGAATTATCTGCAATCTCGATCAGCAGAACATCATCAATGCTCAGCTCTCTGGGTTCAGGAGCCTCTTGCGGGCTTCGCAGCAACAGACCTGCATCGCTGATGAACACTGCGCTGATCAGGAAGAATACGATCAGCAGGAATGAGATATCGGTGGTAGCTCCGGAAAAATCCCGCATTCCTGAAGGTTTTCCGATTTTGATTCCCATGTGTCTATTCCATACCTGCTTTAGTGAACTCTTCTGTGATCCTGTGGGCTCTGGCGGTCAGGTAGTAACGGAAGATGTTCTCTGCAAAAAGGCAGCTGATGGCTACCAGCAGGCCGAACCCGGTGGTGATAAGGGCCTCGGATATACCGCCGGCAACCAGATTTACTGAAACCCGTTCGGCTTCAGCAATTGAACTGAAGGAAATAATCATTCCCGAAACTGTTCCCATGAAGCCCATTAGAGGTGCGAGGCTGCCAATGCCACTGAGAAATTCCAGAGGACGCAGTGCCTTGTCAAATTCCAGCTGAGCCTGTTCCTGCGCCAGTTCCATCCGTTTGCCGGATGGATCAGAAAAATCTCTGGACTGCATGTCAATAAAATCGTTATTGTCTGGATTACCTTTTCCAATAAGGAAGGCGATAAATCTTCCACTTCTCCGGTGAAAAACAAGCAGTGAATAACAACTATAGAAGATTATTGAAAATGCGATCAGCGAGCTGACAAGTATAGGCCACATGAATATCCCGCCAGCGTAGAAGAGATGCAGCATATTTCCTCCATTTCGAAACAGAATAGCGCAGGCAAATCAAGAAAACAATTACTTGATGAGCTTTTTGTTAAAAAGGAAATTGCAAAAAGCTCTTGACAATAAACTTGACTGTTACTATAGTTACCTACATCACTAATACACTAAGAGGTTAATTATGCTGCAAATGAAGTCGGTGGATTTCGGATACAGGAAACATGATCTGTTTTCCGGTCTGAATCTGACCCTTGAACCCGGGAACTGCTATGGTTTACTGGGGCTGAACGGTGCGGGAAAGACAAGCTTGTTGAAGCTTGCTGCGGGAGCAGTGCTGCCACAGCAGGGGATCATTGAATTATTCGGAAGGAATCCTGCTAAACGAGAAACGGCACATCTTGAGGATGTGTACTTTGTACCCGAGGATCCGATCGCTCCGGCAATGACATTGAATCAATGGCTCAAGAGGATTGCGGTATTCCGTCCCCGATTTGATCACAGTTATTTTATGGAGCTTGTACAGGATTTCGAGCTTGAAAAAGAACAAAAGGTCTCGCGCTGGTCATATGGTCAGCGAAAGAAGTTTGCTCTTGCTGGAGCACTTGCCTCAGGAGCCAGACTTCTACTTCTTGATGAACCTACAAATGGACTTGATATTCCAGGAAAAGGTCAGCTTCGGCGGGCTCTTTCGGCAGGTCAGGACTCAGATAGAATTACGGTTTTATCAACTCATCAGGTCAGAGATCTTGAGAATCTCATGGATCCACTTATATTTATTCACCAGGGCGTGGCACTTCTTGAGGCAAGTATGGAAGACCTCTCTTCCAGATTGAGCAGTGCCCGTCTTAATTCTCTCGAGGGAAAGGAAATAGTTACGGCGCGAAAGGATGCTCTTGGCTGGGCAGCTCTGATGGCGGAGCAGGGATCATCCCTGGACCTGGAAATGGTATTCGAGGCCGCTGTACATAGTACTGACCGCTTATTACGGGTAATGGCTGGTCAAAAGAATGAAACATTCAAACCTGAGGAGGCCTTGTCATGAGTCGGACTGATTTTTCTGTGGATTTTAATGTGAAGCGTTTGTGCTGGCTGACATATAACAGGGTACTGGCTGATCTTCCGGTTGCGCTGATTACTGCCGGAGTAGTTATAGGCCTCAACCTTGTTTCGCTGATGCTGGTAAAAGAAGTGCCAATTAATACAATTGGTCCTCAAGGTTATCAAGGGATCTCATGGGGAATTGGAATATTTCTTCTCGGGCTGTATTTTGCCGGGCGAGGATTCAGGGATATGCATGGTGCTGAAGGTACTGAATGGATCCTGCTTCCGGCATCCCGGCTGGAGAAATTCATCTCCACCCTGCTGTGGCTTTATATTCTCTGGCCTCTGGCTTCGGCCTCAGCTGCTGTTGGTGGTTCTGCTCTTCTGTATGGTCTGCAGGCAGTTGGTGGTACAGCTGCTGGTAGTATCTGGCTGCCCTTTAACAGGACAGGTCTGCAGCTTCTGTTATCCTGGTGGACCATTATTCCCTTGTTTATTGCCGGCTCAGCAGCATTCCGCAAGCATGCAATTATCAAGACCCTGGGTGTGAGTACACTGGTATTTCTGGGACTTGTAATGATTATTACACCACTATTCAGAATCTTACTTGCAGGACGGGAATTTACCGGAACGTTACAGCTGATCAATGGAAAATTTATAGTATCCGGTAATGATGTACTGAACTCCAGATTAAATATACTGCAGTTATTGCTTGATTTCTGGCGCTTTGTAGCGTTTCCCGGTTGCGCTCTGTTGTTTACATATTTCCGGATATCAGAGAAGGAGGGTGCGGATGCGGTTCAGTAATGACAGGCCGATTTTTACCCAGATCGCAGATATGCTCGAGGATCAGATTGTTTCAGGAATTCTGAGCTGCAGTGAGCGCTTACCTTCGGCCCGGGATCTGGCCACCAGCCTTGGAGTGAATCCAAATACTGCTGCCAGGGCCCTGCAGATTCTTGCTGAACGCGACCTGGCAGAGTCTACACGAGGCACAGGATATTTTGTAGCAGAAAATGCCGGAGAACTCGCACGAAACATCCGGCGAAACAGATTTTTTGAAGAGCTGATGCCGAAGGTGTTCAAGGAGATGGATGATCTGGGAATAACTATAGATGAGCTCGTAAAAAGCTACTCAAAGCAACAGACAGGGAGAATTAAATGAAACGAAGTACGATAACCTTACTTGTATTCGCTGCAGTCAGTTTATGTGTATTTATAGTACTGACGGCTTTGATAATCAGTGCAATTTAGAAAACCCGATAATTAGCCCGGCAACTGATTGACACTTGTGATGATGCTTCGTACTGTTAGCTATTATGAATCTGGCGGATATACTGACCCCGGAACGTGTATGCTTAAACCTGTCCGGAAGTACGAAACAAGAAGTAATCGAGTCACTGGTTGATCTTGCTATGGCTACCGGTGAGGTCAAGGACAGGGACGCTGCCCTGAGCAGCGTCCTGCAGCGGGAAGAGCGGATGTCAACCGGCATGGAACTGGGAGTCGCTATTCCCCATGGAAAGACCGAGGCTGTTGATTCGCTTATTGCATTTCTTGCCTTGAAGCCTGAGGGAATCGATTTTGATGCCCTGGATGGCAGTATATCCAGAATATTTCTTTTTACACTTTCACCCCTTGATCGCCGGGGGCCCCATATTAAATTCCTTACAGAGGTCAGCCGCCTTCTTACAAATGCCGAAATGCGTGAAGCACTGCTCTCTGCCGCTGATCCCCTGGAAGCAGTAAATATTCTTCTCGGCTCTTGATTCCCCATACTCCGTTGTACATTTCGTCTGCATTGCTGGTGTTCTAAGACCTGAGGGTATACAATAGAAGAAGGTATGGAATGCAGCACAACCCTACAGCGTTCAGCAGATAACTCTGATGTGTTATGTCTGGCTTGCGCCCGCCAGTGCCGGATCCCTCAGGGGAGGACTGGGTACTGTGGTGTACGCAAGAATATCGATGGCCGGCTTGTAAGTCTTGCCTACGGACGTCCTTCTGCATTTCATATTGATCCAATCGAAAAGAAGCCGTTTTATCATGTGCTGCCTGGAGAGAAGGTCGCTTCCTTAGGGAGCTGGGGCTGTACAATGCAGTGCAGCTGGTGCCAGAATTCCGACATTGCCAGGCCGAAAAGAGTCGAGGAAAACATCCGTCACAGTAGATATCTGAGCCCCGGAGATTCTGTTGAAAAAGCTCTGCATGAATCAGCTCAGGGGATAGCTTTCACCTACAATGAACCTACGGTCTGGATTGAATATGCACATGATACTGCAGCGGCTGCTGCAGAAGCCGGGTTATACAGTCTCTGGATCTCGAATGCTGGTTTGAGTGTGGATGCCTGGAAATATATTGCACCGAAGATGCTGGCAGCAAATCTGGATCTCAAGGGATTCAGAGAATCGACGTACAGGAAATACACCGGGTTCTCCCTGAACTCGGTGCTGGATTCAATAAAGTATGCTGTAGATCATACAGATATGTGGATAGAGATTACAATTCTGCTGATCCCTGGTCTGAATGATGACAGTATGGAAATTCGCGATCTGTGCCAATGGCTCTCGGGTCTTTCTACTGCTATACCACTGCATTTTTCTGCCTTTCATTCTGCGTATAAAATGCTTGACCGTCCGCGTACACCGGTGGAAACCCTGGTACGTGCACAGGAAATAGCTTTTGAGGAGGGGCATATGTATGTATATCTCGGGAATGTAATACAGAGTGCTGGAAATCGTAAACCTGCTGGATTACCTGGAGAAACAGCGGCCGGAATCTGGAGAGATGCTGAGGGATGCATAGTCCGGGTGACAGAAATGAGGGGCAGAGATGAGTAACCCGGTACGAATCCGCAAGGCAGCAGTCATTGGCAAGTTCTATCCGGCCGATACCAGTGAACTCATGAAGAGTGTGAGAGCTTTTATTCACGATTCAGTTCATAGAGAAAGCAAGCATAGAGAATATCATGCGGTACTGGTTCCGCACGCCGGCCACGTATTCTGCGGCAAGATTGCCGGACTCGGATTTTCGGAAATAGCCAGAATGGAAACACCTGGCCGCCTGCTTTTTATTGGTCCCAGTCACTATGTGCCTTTTCAGGGTATTGCATTAAGTTCCGCTGAATATTTTGAGTTAGCTGCTTTGAGATTCCCGGTTGATACAGATGCAGTGCAGCGCATGCTTGGAAATAATTCTACTGACGGTGGAAATACTCAGCCCTTGATCTCTCTGAGGGACGATGTGCATGAGCCCGAACACAGCCTTGAGGTATTGCTGCCGTTTGCAGCGGCTCTCTGGGAAGGCGTTCCGATTCTCCCGATGATAACAGGGCGAATTGAACCCGAGGTTGCTGCAAAAATTATTGAAAGTGAACTGAGAGATAATGATCTGCTTATAATCAGCAGTGACCTCAGTCATTTTTACCCCGCTGTAGAAGCTGTAGTGCGTGACAGCAGACTTCTTTCTGCGCTTGATCGGGGTGCTCTGGATGAAGTTTCTGCAGAAGAAGCTTGTGGTATGACTGCTTTGCTCACTGCCATGCACATAGCAGCAAAACGGAACTGGCATATCAGCATTACTGGCTATTCACATTCCGGTCTGGTGAGTGGGGATATGTCCCAGGTGGTGGGATACGGGAGCGCAGTTATGTATAGGGAGGTATAATATGGATCCGGAAGAGATAGGACAGGAAACAGCAAAGGTGTTGCTGGAACTGGCGCGGGATGCGCTGGCAGCATCGTGTAATGGAAGAGCAATTGTCGAGCTCGATTCCGAATTTTATGCGGCCTGGGAGCCGTCAGTACAGCTGCACCCACGTCTTCTGAAACGCGGAGCTTCATTTGTTACACTTACCGAATCAGATGGATCTCTGCGCGGATGCATCGGTTCTCTGGCAGCCCAGATCCCTTTATGGCGCGATGTAGCCCAGAATGCAAGATCAGCCGCTATCCGCGATCCCCGTTTTGCACCTGTCCGTGAGGATGAACGTGAATCTCTTAAAATTGAAGTTTCGGTCCTGGGTGAGGACTATGCACTGGAATATGAGACATCAGAGGATCTCAGGGCCAAACTACGTCCTGGTGTTGACGGTGTTGTTTTATCACTTCGAGGCAGGCGGGCTACCTTTCTACCCCAGGTATGGGATCGCTTACCCGGGGTAGATGCATTTATGAACCAGTTGTGCCGTAAAGCCGGTTTGTTTTCTTCTGCCTGGAAACAGGAGCACCCGGAAATCCGCGTCTATCAGGTTCAGAAGATTGGTCCTGCCTGAAACAGTTAAACTGAATGGGAAGAAATAATCTGGATGCCGGTACCTGCTATATCTTCTATTATAATTGATCCCTTTGGCAAAGGTGAAGCAACATCCATGCTGTGGAGCTTTTCCAGCAGAGCTGGTATATGCTCGACAGGAACAGCTTCACTTGAACGCACGGGAACCCTCTGCAGGAATCCCTGACTGCTTTCCTTACCGTTTTTCTGGTAGTGCACCCGACAGGTTGTGGTGACCATCCGTTTTGGTGCAAGGCATTCTTCACGTGCATAGATCTCTCCACGCCTGCATTTGTTTCCGCTTACCTGGATGTCTTCTCCCTCTATACTTACCTTGAGCCGACAGCCGATTGGACAGGCAATGCAGATCATTTCTCTGCTTTCTCCCTGGGTTTTCTGTGCTGGGATACTCATATCAGGCTAACCTCCAGGCTTGAGTCACTACTGATTATATCAGGATTGATTTTGAGTCGCTTCATATCTATTTCGATCATTTCCGAGGGCTGGACATGGGACTTTTTGTATTCCTTGATCAGCTCAGTATCCAGCATGACTCTGACTACCGCATTGTTCTTGACTATCATTGGACGGAAATAAAGAATTTCCGGCCGTTCGGGGTTGTATCGTCCCGGGGCTGTGTATCTGATATTTGCTCCAGGTCTGATTCGAAGCTGAACTTCGGGTCTGTATCCCTGCAGATATTCTGCGACATGCGCTCCGCAGCGCCGGGATTCCGCCGATACGAAATCAACAAGATCATGAACATGTAGTACGTTCCCGCAGGAAAAAAGTCCGGGAATGCTGGTCATCATTCTACTGTCGACAATGGGACCGCTGGTCAAGGGATTCAAATCCGCGCCGAGTGGGCGGGCCAGCTCATTCGATGGAATCAGACCGACAGACAGCAGGAGGGTATCACATTCAATCCGGAAACTCTGGTCATCGGCCTGTCTGCCGTCCACAATGGGGCTCACATCTACTGCTTCTACCCGGTGTTTGCCGTATATGTTCGAGACTATGTGGCTGAGATACAGCGGTATGTTAAAATCATGAAGACATTGACTTATATTTCTGGTCAATCCGGAGGGGTAGGGCTGAATTTCTACAACAGCGTGCACCTTACAGCCTGACCAGGTCATGCGTCGGGCCATTATCAAACCGATATCGCCGGATCCTATTATTACCACATCCTTTCCGGGCAGATAGCCCTCCAGGTTCACCATTCTCTGAGCGAGTCCGGCTGTATAGACGCCGGCTGGTCTGGTGCCTGGGGTACGTATTCCGCCACGGTTTCGTTCACGGCAGCCGGTTGCGAGTACAACCGCTCTGCCACTCAGTTGAAACATTCCCTGCCTGGGTGATACGCATGTAGCGGTTTTCAGATCGGCTTCCTCCAGGAGATCAATAACAGTGGTATCACAGTGGATATCGATTCCGTCATCCTGTACCAGCTCTTCCCAGCGTTCCGCATATTCCGGTCCGGTCAGTTCTTCCTTGAATTCATGAAGACCAAATCCATTGTGAATACACTGAAGCAGAATCCCCCCGAGAATTGCATCCCTTTCAACCAGGGCAACGGTGTGACCCTGCCGTGCTATCTCTTTGGCAGCTGACATGCCGGCAGCTCCACCGCCGATGACGACTGCATCGTAGTGTTTTTTATACATTGCTGCCTCCTGAAGTTGCTGGTTTACCGATTTCACTGACAAATACCTCACTGCCTGGTCCGTGTTTGCTGACCCTGGTATAGGGAATGCCGGTTTCCTCCTCAATGAGCTGTATTATTCTGTGCGTGCAGAATCCTCCCTGACAGCGGCCCATTCCAGCTCTGGAAAAGAACTTGATGCCGTCCAGAGTGCTGTGGCCGGCGTGGATGGCGGCTTTAACTTCCGCTTCTGAAACGGTCTCACAGCGGCACACAACCCGGCAGTAGGCTGGGTCTTTAGCTATCAGTTCCTCGGCGGTGTAGGTAGCGGAATCACGCAGACGTGGAACACGCTCAAGATAAGGGTCGTAGTCAGATTTTTCTGTCAGTCTGCATCCGATACTTTTCAGTATATCCTTGGCGTATTCCCCGATAGCCGGAGCGGCAGTCAGCCCGGGGGACTGGATTCCCGCCACCTGAATTAAATTCTCTGCTTTCTTACTTGCTTCAATATAGAAATCTCCGTTGGACATGGCGGGCCGCACTCCAGCGAAGCTGGTTATTACATCACCTGCTGATATGCCTGGTACCAAACGCCGGGCACTGTCAATAATCCGTACCATCTCTTCCGCTGTAGTGCTGGTGTCCTCCTTGTCCTGTATATCACGAGCGGTGGGTCCAATGAGAACGGTACCTTCAACGGTAGGTATAACCAGCATACCCTTGGATATCTGTGTGGGCACCGGGAACAGTACGCGATGCGGTGCTGATTCAGTCCAGCGGTCAAGCAGGAAGTATTCACCTTTTCTGGGTGAAATAGTGAAGTCTTCGGCGGCGAATATCCTCGAAACTTCATCTGCATATACACCTGCGGCATTAAATACATAGCGCGCACGAATTCGTCTGCCGTCTTCGGTGAACAGGTTCCATCCGTTCTGGCCGTCAGAAATGCTGCTCTCTGCGAGCTTACAGGATTCAGCATGGTGAACAGCAAAATCCGTGACCACCGTCACTCCGTTTTTTCTTGCTGATTCGACAAGCGCAAAACCGAATCTGTAGGGCTCGATTATTCCACCTCCGGGAGCATGCAATCCGCCGACAACATCGCCGTGCAGCTTTGGCTCCAGACTGAGCATACGTTCCCGTGAGCACATTTCGATTCCGATGGCTGAGTTGTCTACACCTTGCTGATACAGGTATTCAATATGCTTCAGTTCATCCTCTGCCATAGCTGCAACCAGAATTCCTCGGCGTTCAAAAGGGAAATCCAGCTCCTTCTGCAGCCGGTCGAACATCAGGTTGCCGGCAATTTCAAGCCGGGTCTTCAGATATTTCCCGTTGTGGTGAAAGCCACCATGAATGATTCCACTGTTAGCCTTGGATGTCCCGAAGCAGACATCACTATTCTTCTCGACCAGGGCCGTCGTCAATTGATAACGTGAAAGGGTGCGGGCGATTGCTGCACCGCAAACCCCGGCTCCGATAACCGCTGCATCCACCTCAAGGGGAGCATCGGCAGTGATGCGATGATACATCTTGCCTCCTTTATGAGATCTTCTTTATTTCTCTATCCAGCCCTGTGAGCGTTCAACTGCACGGCGCCATCCCCTATACATCTCTTCCCGCTGTGTTTCCGCCATGGAAGGTTCAAAAACACGGTCGATTTCAGCATGCTTCAGGATATCACCCAGATCCTGCCAGAAGCCTGAGGCCAGTCCTGCCAGAAAAGCTGCTCCCCTGGCTGTTGTCTCGATTATTTTGGGCCGGATAACCGGAACATTCAGAATATCTGCCTGGAACTGCATAATAAAGTTATTTGCACAGGCTCCTCCATCGGCTTTCAGTTCCTTCATTTCAATTCCACTGTCTTCAGACATGCATTCCGAAACATCCCGAACCTGATATGCCAGGCTTTCGAGTGTAGCCCTGATTATATGATTCATATTGGTGCCCCTGGTCATACCTACTATGGCGCCACGGGCATACATGTCCCAATAAGGGGCTCCGAGACCGGCGAAGGCTGGAATAACATAGACTCCGCCATTATCTTCGACCTTGCCGGCAAAGTATTCACTGTCCCGTGCATCGTGAATTACCTTCAATTCATCCCGTAGCCACTGAACAGCAGCGCCGGTAATGAAAATACTCCCCTCCAGGGCATATTCAACCTTGTCATCCACCCCCCACGCGATTGTTGTGAGAAGGCCTGTTTTCGAGCGTATTGCTTCTGTGCCGGTGTTCATGAGTATAAATGACCCTGTACCGTAGGTGTTCTTGGCCATTCCCTTTTCAAAGCAGCCTTGTCCGAACAGGGCCGCTTGCTGGTCGCCGGCGACCCCGGCGATGGGTATTTCGGCTCCACCGAATGTCCTGGTGTCGGTAACTCCGAATATCGAGCTGGAGGGACGTACCTCAGGAAGCATTGCTCGGGGAATCTGCAGATGATCAAGCAGTTCATCATCCCAATCGAGGCTGTGTATATTGTAGAGCATGGTACGTGCAGCATTGGAATAATCCGTGGCATGAACCTTACCCCGGGTCAGGTTCCAGATCAGCCATGTATCGACTGTACCGAAGAGTATCTCGCCCTTTTCTGCCCGTGAGCGTAGTTCAGGAATTTCATTCAGGAGCCATGCAATCTTGGTTGCACTGAAGTAGGAATCGATCACCAGGCCGGTTTTCTTACGGATCGTCTCTGTCATTCCGTCCTTGCCGAGCTGCTCGCAGATATCTGCAGTTCGTTTATCCTGCCAGACAATTGCATTATATACAGGTTTTCCATTGTTCTTGTCCCAGACAACAGCAGTCTCACGCTGGTTGGTTATTCCTATTGCGGCAATTTCATCCGGGCTTACCCCCTGCCGCTCCAGCACCTGTCGGGCAACTCCGCTTTGTGTTGCCCATATATCCATGGGATCATGTTCGACCCAACCTGGCTTGGGATATATCTGCGGGAATTCCTGCTGGGCAGTTCCGGCCATATTGCCGTTATGATCAAACAGAATCGCCCGGGAGCTTGTAGTTCCGGCATCAAAGGAAAGAATGTATTTTTTCTGCACAATAGCCTCCTTCTCTCCTTACAGACTAACCCCGTATTATGGATTCTGCAATAATTAATCCTTTTAATTTAAAAATACGAAGAGGGCTAGCTGTACACGTGTACAGCTAGCCCTCTTCGCTTAAAAAAATGTCCGAGCTTTTTACAAAATTACATTTTGCATGAGCATTCGCAAGATTATTCCGTAATCAGGACTGACCTCTCTCTTCAGCTTCAGCCTGTTCATGAGCTTCAAGCCATGCTAACTGATATTCCTGAATCTGTTCCCAAAGCTCTGGATCCTGCTGGGCAGCAGCTACGATCATATTGAAGATCTCTACATCGAGGCCCTCTTCTTCAACAGCATCTATCATGGCTACCTGTACTTCCTGTTCGATTGTCACCAGAGCCTGAAAGGTTTCCTGGAACTGATCAGCTTCAGCATCACTCAGGTCTTCCGGGAGATTGCCCTGGGTCTGGGCGAAGTGGTTGTGGAGTTCATAGAATCGCTCACTTTCCATACCTGCATCGGTAATTGCAAGCTCAAAATTTTCCTGCATGTCAGCCTGGATAATCTCGATTTCTGACAGTGCGTAGGCAAAGGCCTCAATGTCAGCATCCTCAAAGTCCATAGCAGGTGCTGGTTCCATAGGAAATTCCTGGCCGCTGAGTGGCAGTGCAGCTGTCAATATTGCCCCGATAATCAGGAAAACCAGGAATAATGTTTTTCGCGTAGTGTGCATAGTATGCTCCTTTTCATTTTTGCCAGCCTTTGTTAGGCTTGGCTTGTGTCTGATAATCAACGTAGACGAAAAAAAACCAGAGAACTTGTGCTTCGTGTCAAGATTCTGCAAAGACTCTGCGGAATGTTCATCTTTCCTGTTTTTCTCGTGTTAAGCATATTTCCTCATGAAGCTCTTTCTCTTCCTGCTTCTGTTCAGCCTGGTTTCGGTACTGAAGCTATCAAAGGTGATGTCAGACATATACGCGTCTACAAGGGCGGGGAGCTTTATGAGGAAGCCTGGTACAACCGTGAGGGACAGCTCACTCAGAGAAGCAGCTATCGTACCGGAGCAATTCCTCTATCTACGTATTATGAGTATAACGAGGAGGGTTTGCTGCAGGAGTGGTATCAGGAAGGTATAAACCGTCAACGAATCTGGAGCTATCGGCTTGAGTATGATCATGAATCACGGCCACTGCGTCTTTTAAGTATGGGCTCCGATAATGGAATAGAGTACCTTGAAGAGTACAGATATCTCGAAGATAGTGTGCAGGAGACAGTTCTGTATAACGCAGCAGGAGAACCAGTCTGGCGTAGGCGCGATGAGGACAGTGGGAGTATTGTTTCATGGGAGCTTTTCCAGTCCAGCGGGAATCTGTTTTCCAGGGGGGTCCAGAATTTCCGGGATGACCGGCTGGTACGTGAGCAGCTTTTTGATGAGCAGGGAAGTATTCTGGAAGAGACGGTGCTTTTCTATGATGACCAGGGTAGGCTTGCCGGTAAGGATCTATTTGACGCACAACGCCTGGTTCAGCAACTCAGAAGGGTACATCTTTCAGACAATGTAATTTTCAGTAGATTATACGAGCCTCATTCTGAAACAGCTGCGGTACAACAGACAATGGAGTATCTTGATGAGCAGGGAAACTGGATCAGACGTATTGAGACTTCGCTGCTTGAGGAGTCGGAGGGTATTCAGACCATCAGTCGACAGAAAGAGATAACAAGAGAAATCAGGTACTGGTAAGGAAATATTATGGCATCGATATTAGTGGTGGAAGATAATCAGAGCATCAGAGAGGCCGTAGTTGAATATCTGAAGCTTGACGGCCACAACGTCCATGAACTTTCCAGTGGGGAAGGGGTAATTGAATCGGTTAACGCCGGAGGACTGGATTTACTTGTACTGGATGTCATGCTGCCTAAAATCAGCGGATTTGCTCTTGCAAGAGAGATTCGAAGGACGACAACCCTGCCCATTATTTTTCTGACTGCTCGGGATGAAGAGAGTGACCGCATCGTCGGATTTGAACTAGGTGCCGATGATTATATAGTCAAACCCTTCTCTCCCAAAGAGTTGGTGCTCAGGGTACAGGCGATTCTGCGCCGGGTTAATTCCGCATCTGGTGGAGACTGCTCGGATATGTTGTTTGAAAACAGTGGTGGGGAGTTAAGGATAGACACCGAAGCTCATCAGGTTTCGCTGAATTCAATAAGTGTTCCACTTACTTCAACTGAGTGGGAACTTCTGATTCACCTGGCAGAACACAACGGACAGGTTTTTAGCCGGGAAGCACTCCTTCAAACCTGTCTGGGTTATAGTGCGGAGGGGACAACCCGTACTGTAGATACCCATATTGGAAATATCCGCAATAAAATGAGTGCAGGAGATACTTCCGGTCATGACTGGATCGAGACAATCCGGGGGTATGGGTATCGATTCAACGGCGAAAAGGTCTGAATATGTCCAGGCAGATACCAGTAGCCCGCTATATCTTCAGGCTAGTGCTGCTTTCTGTACTTGTTGCTTCGGCTGTGTTCTCATTGGTCATGTTTGCTGCCATGCGGCGCTCGGTAGCTGACTGGAATACCCTACGGGACCAGAATTTACAGACCAGCATCAGTACCTCAATTTCACAGCAGTACAGAATAGAAGGGCAGCTTAATCCTGACTCACTGCAGGAGATTTTACGGCCGAATCTGAGTCCCTCCATGTACGTCGTTGTCGCTGATGCGGACAGGGTCCCCTTGTATGCCTTCAGTATGGGCCGCCGTTTACCGCTGGAGCCAGGTGTTGATCTCGATAGTATTCTGACAGAGATATCAGGTCTGTCCGGATTGCCGAATATACTGCTCGAGGGTGGTGAGGTAATTGGGTATGCAGCTGTTGGTACCCTGGGCTTCGCAAGTGATCCAGCCAATCAGCAGTTTCTTCGTTCACTATTGATGTTTCTGCTGGCAGGTCTTTTGCTTGCTGTTGTATTCGGCCTTTTGTCAGCACTTGCATTGTCCCGACGGCTTTCAGCCCATGCAGGCAGGATTGCATCGTATTTATCCCGGATTTCTCTAGGTGAAAGAAACGTTGATATGCCGGTTGAGCATATCAGCGAGTTTCAGCATATCGCGGAATCTGTTGCACAGCTTCAGGAGCAGTTGAAGCAGGAAGAACAATTACGCCGTCAATGGGCTCGGGATATCGCTCATGACCTCCGGACACCTGTTACTGCATTGAAGACTCAGTTTGAAGCAATACAGGAGCAGGTTGTGAGCCCGAGTTCAGAGCGTATAGGCCGGCTTTCCCTTGAAGTTGAGCGTATCGAGCATCTGGTCAGGGATTTGAGGGTACTGAATACAATGGAGGAGCCGCAATTCAGTCTTTCTCCCGTAATGCTTGGTGTAAAAGATATTATTGATAACAGTTTGTCTGCTTTTCCTGATTATATTGATCGCTTCGTGTTGGAATGTGAGGATATAAGTATATCTGCGGACCCTCATTACATTCAGAGAGCCTTGGTGAACTTGCTGCAGAACGCTGTTCAGTACAGCCCTGATGATTCAGAAATCCACATACAGGCGCAGCGTGATGAATCAAATACAGTTGTTATCAGCATAATAAATCAGGGAAAGATAGCTTCTCAGGACATGGATTTCATTTTTGAACGCCTGTACAGAGGTGAGACATCCAGAACCACCAGCGGTAGCGGTCTGGGGCTATCTATCGCAAGAGCAATTATCGAACAGCATGACGGTTGGATTTCTGCAGAGAGTTCAGATAACCAGGTCGTAATGAATCTGTTTTTCCCACACAGAAGTATGTAGAAAAAAAACCAATAAAAAGCTTTTCCTCCAGACTATAATCCTTTAGTATTGAAATAATTAGCGTGCTTATATTAAGTAGGCGAAAAATACAGGAGGATTTTTATGTCTTTACTACGTAGGACAGCTTTTATAGTAGTTGTGTTGTTTCTTGGTTCCTCGCTGTTTCTGGCGTGCAACGGCGATGATGCAACGGCAGACGCAGCAGATGATACTGAAATTCCGGTTATTCAGGCACGGCTTGCCAGTGAGGAAATCGAGGGAGATTTCATGACCGTGTGGGCTGAGTATTTCGGTGAATATATGGAAGAACAGACAGACGGTGTTTTTCAGCTTGATGTGTATCCATTCGGCACGCTCGGAGACAATCGTGACATTAATGAACTGGCTCAGCTTGGTGTTGTTGAGTTTGTTTTTTCCGATTTTGCCTGGATAAGTGCCTTTGTGCCGGAAGCCCAGGTACTCTCTCTGCATTATATCTGGCCGCGGGAACGAATGCCCGAAGTTCTTGAGTGGGTAGTAAACAATGGGGATTTCATGCCCTTTCTCGAGGATGCCTTCCGTGCCAACGGACTGGTCCCACTTGGTATTCTCTATGAAGGATGGCAGTGGATTACATCACAACCGCCTGCAGTTACCCTCGCCGATTTTGAAGGACTTCGTACCCGGGTTATGGGATCGAGGTTACTGGTTGAGGATTACCGCGCGTATGACATGAGTCCTACTCCAATGGATTACGGTGAAGTCTACAGTGCCCTGCAGACCGGTCTGATTGATGCCCAGGTAAACCCTCTGTTTGCAAACTACAGTATGAAATTCTATGAAGTCACTGATTACTTTACCCAGATCTGGGCTGAGCCGTTTCTTGGTATACCCACAGTAAACGAGGCCTTTTTCGATGGACTTCCTCAGGACATGCAGGATCATATGATGAGCTACTTCAAGGATAATGTTCTGCAGGCAGCCGACTGGATAGACGCCCGAAATGAGCGTGACAGGGCAAAAATAGAAGAGGATCGTCCGGATATTGTCTGGACTGAATGGACCGATGAAGAAATCGAAGAAGCCCGTGAACTTGCTATGACCGTCTGGACAGATGCCTATCCGGAAATTGCTGGCGAGAACAGTGAAGAAGGTCTTGAACTGCTTCTGCAGGATATCGAAAATGCCAAAATTGCATTAGGAATCCAATAATTATAGCTGGAGACACATATGAGTGAACAAAAATCACTGAATGACAGTGGTGAAAGTTCCAGTACAGGCTCTGGGGCAGACAAGCCCCGGAAGCCTTCTGCCGGAACCAGACTGATTATGGCTATCGAAGGTATCGAAGTGATGCTGCTTGCGTTCAGTGTTGCTGCCCTGGCGGTACTTCTTATTGCAAACGTTATCGCACGTACTTTTTTCCAAAGTATTTATTTTGCGGATGAAATCGCTCGCTTCCTCATGATTCTTATGACCTTTGTCGGGTTAAGCTATGCGGCCCGGAAAGCCCGTCACATTCATATGGGTGCATTTCTGGATCTTATGCCTGCCCGGCTTGAGAAGATTTTTGTTTTTGTTATTTCAGCGGTCAGTGCAATACTCATGTTCATGCTGTCGGTATTTGCATGGCAGTATATGGCACAGATGAGAACGATGGGGCAGACCACCTCAGCTCTGCAGGTTCCATACTGGACATTCATGATTATTGTTCCTATTGGATTCGCTCTGGCAGGGATTCAGTACGTCCGGACGATCATCAAGAATATCCAGGAAGATGATGTCTGGCTGTCTGCAGAACAGCAAAGCGACTACGACGATGAAAGCGCTCATGCATATTAAGAAGAAGGAGATATAGATGGCTTTACTCTGGATCAGTATGATCAGCATGCTCCTTCTCGGATTCCCATTTATGGTGGTTATCCTGGGCTCACTGCTGATGTATGTTGCGGTATCATTCCCGACGTTTAATTACACCGTCATGATACAGCAGATTATCAACGGTATTTCACCGGCGGCTCTGGTCGCTGTGCCTATGTTCATTCTCGGTGCGAATATAATCTCATCAGGTGAATCGGCAAAAAAACTTATACATATGGTTAAGACCTTTGTCGGCCATATTCCCGGAGGACTGCCGATAACAACCAACGTCAGCTGTACTCTTTTCGGAGCAGTTTCCGGATCTACCCAGGGGACTGTAGCTGCAATCGGCAGTACCATGCGTCCGATGCTTTTAAAAGCAGGCTATAGCAGCTCATTCTCACTGGGACTCATAATCAATTCCAGTGATGTTGCCTTACTTATTCCCCCGAGTATAGGATTCATCGTCTATGGTGTTGTTACCAGTACATCTATCGGCAGCCTGTTTCTGGCAGGTATCGTTCCGGGCCTGCTTATAGTACTCTTCTTTTCTATCTACTGTGTTATATACTCGAAGGTAAAGAAAGTAGGGGTTGCAGAAAAAGCGAGCTGGAAAGAACGCAGTGATGCAGTGAAATCGGGGTTCATGGTAATCGGATTTCCCCTGCTTATAATAGGTGGAATATACAGCGGAGTATTCAGTCCAACCGAGGCTTCTGCCGTTGCGGTAATGTATGCCTTGTTTCTGGAAGGGGTTATATACCGCACGCTTCGCTGGAAGCGTCTGGTCCGCTCATTTCTGGATACCGGAATCATAACCGGTGTGGTATTTATACTCGTCGGTGCCGGACAGGCTTTCAGCTGGTTTATCAGCTTTTTGCGTATACCACAGCAGGTAATGCCCATTATTATAGGAACCGATCCAACTCAATTACAATTTATAATTGTGGTAGTAGTCTCGTACTTTATTGTATGTATGTTCGTCGATCCTATAGTGGCTATATTTGTACTCAGTCCGATTTTTCAGCCCTATGTGGTCAGTCTCGGAATCGATCCGGTATTTCTGGGCACACTTATTGTCCTGCAAGCGACCATCGGCTCGGCAACTCCACCGTTCGGTTGCGATATCTTCACGGCTCAACTGATATTCCGGCGGCCTTATCTTGAGGTAATCCGGCACACACCGCCGTTTACCCTGATTGAAATCGGAGTAACGGCATTAATTATCGCTTTCCCGCAGATAGTGCTCTTTCTGCCGAATTCTGCATTATTCTGATGATTGAATAAAAAAAGCCAGCGTGTGCTGGCTTTTTGATTATAGAGGCGCCGATCGGATCCCGCAAGGGAACCGACTTGCAGGTATGTGAAAAGAGCCAGCGAAATGCTGGCTCTTTGAGTAAACAGGCGCCGATCGGATTCGAACCGATGCATAAAGGTTTTGCAGACCTCTCCCTTAACCACTTGGGTACGGCGCCATATGAATGCCTAATATACAGAATCTGTACTTCGGTGTCAATTGCTGGCAGGTTTTCTGTGATCATCGTATATTCAGTCCAATCAGACCTTTTCTGACAGCCCTCTCAAGTTCGTCAGCTGAATGAAGTTTCTGGTTCTGCTCCTGGAAAAAGGCTGGGAATATCTCCAGAATCACCGCTTTATTCCGCCCGTGCTCCTTTGCGTAATACAGTGAAAGATCCCCCAGGGTTATAGCATCCCAGAACCCGAACATCTCGGGCTGGACTTCAGAAGGAGGGAAGAAACTGCCGCCGATGGAGCAACTCAGCTGCAGGGCATTACCCAGGCTTGACTGAAAGGGAGTGAGCTCAACCTTTTGCCGGATTTTTGCTGCGATTTCCGGCAGGAATTCCTGTTTCAGATCTTTCAGGATAATAATAAACTCTTCACCGCCATACCGTATGACAGTATCGGATTCCCTTACTGAAGATCTCAGTATAGAACTGAATTCCTGTATAACAATATCTCCGCTGTCATGTCCGTAACGGTCATTTACCTTCTTGAAATGATCAATGTCCAGAAGGAGTATTCCATATAATATCCCGGCATGGTCCTGTTTTCTCTTTGCCGTTCGACGTGCATGTAGGGTATAGGTGTTCATGATACGGCATGCTTCGGGTTCAACTACATCCCTGAGAAACCGACGGTTTCTCAGTCCGCTCAGGTCATCTGTATATGAGTTCTCCTGCAGTCGCTGATTAGCCTGCAGGAGTTCGCTTGTGCGTCTTGCAACAGTCTCTTCAAGTTCTTCAGTGTAGGCCTGCACCTGCTGCATGAGCTCTGCACCGGCTACAGCCCGTGATATTTTGTCAGTGAGGACAGCAAGATCCTCTTCCTGGAAGTGTCCCAGGCCGAAAACTGCGAGTCCCCATGTGCTCCCGTCCTTGTATAGAGGCAGGTATATGCAGTTTCGGCTTTCTATCTCGAAAGCTCCTCCCGGGAACAGTTCCTGGAGCGGTATGACGAGTCCCTCGGTAGCACGGTTTCTTTGTGGTTCGAGTTGTATATAAATTTTGATTGCATTTTGCTCTTTCTGGCTGAATAAGCCGACAATTCCATGAATTGAATTAGCGATGCCTGCTGCTCCAATCATATTCTTGATATCCTCATGGGAAAAAATATTAATCAGCCGGTCTCCTGTTCTCCTGAGTGTGGCTGCCTTGTCCTCATGCAGTAGAAGCCGATGCTGACTGACATCAGCTGAGGCTCTGAACAACTCCCTGCTCAGCTTCGTTCCATCCTGACGGCTTGCTTCCATGCAGTACTGCAGTATTGTCTGCCAGAGACTCACACTTATTCCGGAATCCAGGCTCTCATAAAATAGATCATAGATAAGGTCATAATCGGTTTTGGCTGGAGGTGAATAACAGAGAGCTGTTATACGTCTGAAATGCTCAGCGAACCGTGTTGCATGCTGCATTTCATCGATGCCTATTCCCGTGCTCTCCGCAATCCATTTCTGGAAGTCCCGTAGATCATGGAACTGATTGATGTCATGCCGTCCTGATTCCGAGGTGGAAAGTCTACTGGTAACTGATGCTGCGGAATTTAAGGCACAGGATTCTCTTATTATCAGATTAACATTCATGCAGGTGAGTGCTGGTACCTTTTTTCCGTTATGAATCTGCTCGAGCATTAAAACCGCTCGCTCACCCATTTCAAAAATGGGCTGCCGCATAGTTGTCAGTGGGGGCTGGGTGTAGGCGGTGAGATCCAAATCATCGAAACCTGCGAGTGCAATGTCCCTGGGCACCTGAATTCCATGTTCTTGAAAAGCCTCTAAAGCCCCCACAGCCATATAATCATCGGCTGCCAGGAGGGCATCAAGCTGCAGTTCACGCTGCAGGATTGATAGAACAGCAGCATGACCTGACTCTTTTTTAAACATGCCCGGAAAGACAAGGTTTGGATCATATAATATTCCGGCTTCCTCCAGTCCGCTGCGGTATCCGGAAAAACGTTCCTCAGCTTCAGCATTACCCAGAGGACCACGGATAAATCCAATTCTCCTGAACCCCCTCACACAGCTAAGGTGATGCATCATAGTCATCATTCCCTTGTGGTTGTCGATCACAATAGCCGGGAGTCCCGGGATCGGAATGCTCAGGCTAAGCATGGGAATATGTTCATGTGTTTTGCAGAAAAATTCGATATTACCGGGGGATTCAGAACTCATCAGTGTGCCTGGCAGCAGCACCAGACCATCAAGTCCGTCGGGATCGATCAGCTGATACATTATATCACGAAAACGCAGATCTCCTGGAATGTAGTCGCTTGAGTTGCAGTCAAATATATGAACGCCCAGACCTTTACACTCAGCCTGATATTTCAGACCTGCTATTATCAACTGCTGATAGCGGTCAAAGGAATTTTCAATTATGATGCCGATTTTCCGCAGCATATTGAGATCACCTCAATTTCAAGTATCCTTCAAAAACCTGGAATTGTACACCATGTGGTCTTTCTGTTAGTATCTGCTCATGAAAGAATCAGAAAACTACGAGCAGGAAATTACCCGGATCACCCATGAGCATCTCAGAAAACTGGTTGAGGAAACCGGAGAAGCATTCGTGCAGGCATGTCCAGGGCAGATTCCGGCTTCTGATATATTCGCGGGAATGCAGAATGCATACAGCCTGGATGCAATTCACCGGCTGACGGTTTTTTTCGTGGCACTTTTCAATGGAGAGAAGGATGACGGGGCTGTTTCGGTGACTGAAGAAGAGTTCCTGGCCCTGGGCTGGCTTTGCGATCAGGCGTATTTCAGTCAGATTCCGGAGGCATCTGCTATTCAGGACCTATATATAGCTCTGAAAAAAGCCGGACCGCTTCCAGGAACGAATTGAGGTCCGGCAAACTTTTCTGGAACAAAAATTCCAGTTCCATTTTCAGGAAAGTATCATTTCCACTGCATACATTGGATCAACTTCCTTGTTCAGGATCTTGTAGACTCCCGCGGAAATCGGCATCCTGAGTTTGCGTTGCTGAATCAGTTTCCAGGCTTCCCGGGCTGCCACCGCGCCTTCCGGCAGATAGCCAATTCCTGCAATATCGCTGATAAGCTCGTCAATGTTCGAGTAGGCTGCGAGCTTGTTGTCGGTAATTATCTCCCGTCCAAAACGGCGGTTTCTTCCGTATTGACTGCGGCAGGTGACGTCCAGGTCCCCAACCCCGGCAATACTGGTGTAGGTCTCAGGATGGGTTGAACCAAGAGCATTCCCCATGATCTGAATCTCATTCAGACCAGCAGCCAGAAGCAGAGATTCAGTGTTGTCTCCTACACTACCGCCCTTACGTTCTGTCAGCGCATCAAGAACGCCGAAGGCGATGGCTACCACGTTTTTCATGGCTGCGCATACCTGCACACCAATCGTGTCCAGAGAGGAAAAAACCTTCAGATTAGGTGAATCCAGCAGATTGCGGAAGGCTATGCTTTTCTTTGGATTCAGTGATGCGCTGATGAGTCCGGTCAGTTTTCCCTGGGCAACCTCTTCAGCATGGCTGGGCCCCGAAATATAGGTAAGGCTTCCCTTGTAGAATCCGGGTAAATAATCCTCCAGGGTTTCTACAATCAAACGGGTACCTCGATCGGTGGTGATAAATCCCTTGGTAAGTACACCTATACTGCTGCGTCCTTCTGCCACAGAGGGGACCGTTACAATTGAGCGGATTGCCTGCAGGGTAAACAGTGATGGGGTGGCAATTATCAGGAAATCCTTTTCACTGACGACCTTGACGAGGTCAGTATCTGCAGTGACATTAAGCGGTAGATCAAAACCCGGCAGATATCGGTCATTGCGGTGACGGATATTAATATCCTCTGCTACCTCAGGCTCAAATGACCAGATAGCTGTCTCCGTTCCTTTGTGTCCAAGGGATTTGGCTATAGCAGTTCCCCAGGCTCCGGCACCGACAATTCCTACCCGTATTTTTTTTTCGTTCATAGAATTTCTCCTTGTGTTACCAGAACCAGTGTGAATTTTCATCGGTATATGCGAATATTTCCCGATCTTCGAAAAACCGATTGATCTCTTCTACCGCACTTTCCGGCGAATCAGAGGAGTGTATAATGTTTTTCCTGGTCAGCAGTGCAAAATCACCCCGGATTGTCCCCGGAGCCGCTGTTTCTGATTCAGTAGGCCCACAGAGTGCGCGGAGAGCCGAAATCGCATTATAGCCTTCAATTACCATTGCCAGCATCGGTCCGGATGTCATATACGCCTGAAGATCAGGAAAGAATGAACGCTCACTTAAGTGTGAATAGTGATTCCGGCACAATTCAGCATCCATCTGGATCATTTTACAGGCAATAATTCTCAGACCTTTTCTTTCCAGCCGTGACAGTACTTCACCCACCTGTCTGCGCTGCAGCAGTCCAGGTTTCAACATACAAAAACTTCGTTCAGTGTTCATATCTGTATTGTCCATGGAAAGGCTGAGGCAATCAAGACTTGATCATTCCCTGGCGGGTATCCGGTTCCATGAATAATTGTTATATTTCACCGTATGTTTAAACGGAGACAATTGACTGTATTAACCTTGATTCTTTTTGCCATGCTGTTCCTGCTTCCTCTCTCTGTGAGCGCTGAAGCAGCAGGAGACCACCGCCTTGCAGGCATCGGTATAGTTCTCGGCGAACCAACCGGTATCTCGGCAACAATCAGGCCCGGTACCTCTGTCGGATATGATTTTGCAGCTGCCTGGTCATTCTCCGGAGATCCAAGTCTGTATTTCCATGCTACAGCACACTTTCCCTTTGCCGAGCTGGAAATCGATTCACCGCATTTCCTGGGCTTTTACTGGGGAGTTGGCCCGGTAGCCAGAGTGGCAAACAATTTTACGCTCGGAGTCAGGTTTCCTCTGGGAATGACCTATCAGTTTGTAAATGCCCCTTTCGAGCTTTTCACCGAAATTGCCCTTGGCATGCTGATCTTTCCTGACACACGCCCGCAGAGTGGTGCAGGTCTCGGTATCCGATATCAGTTCTAGCCTGGAGATCGCAGACCTTTGATCTGAAATTATATATCGAGGAACATAAATGGACTCACCTATACCGGAAAATAAGCCTCCTTATATCAGGCTTTTAATTCCCCGACTCTCAATTATGTATTTCATGCACAACTTTGCCCTGGGTGCTGTTATACCGATTTTCAGTCTGTATCTCCGCAACGATCTCGGATTTTCCGGTTCACAAACCGGTACAATTCTGTCAATGGCAGCGGCATCTGCTTTTATCAGTCCCCTGGTATGGGCGGTTATTGTAGATAGGGTTATCAGTGCCGAGCGATTACTCAGCTTCAGTCATGCCGCAGGTGCAGTTCTCATGTGGAGTCTGAGTCAGGCCGAGACCTTTCCTTTGGTACTTGTCGGCTATCTTGCCTATATGATCGTAATGGGTCCGACAATTCCGCTGACTAATGCCGTTGTATTCGGGCATATCCAGGAGCAGGGCAGGGGGGAGTTCGGCCGGATCCGGGTGTTCGGAACGATTGGCTGGATTGTAGTGGCATGGTTCTTCAGTTTTGTTGTCCTTGCCCGCCCGGATTCTGCTGGCTTCTCTGATGCCCTCAGACTGTCTGCTATCTGCTCTGCATGTCTTTTTTTCTGGTCTCTGACCATTCCGCGCAGAAAGAATATACATCCGGGCAGCCTGAAACAACTGATTCCCAAAAAAGCCATTCAGGTCTTTAAAAAACCGGAAGTTTTTACAATTGCGGTTATTATGCTCATGATCGCTGCATTGGATCGTTTCTATGTCTATGGAGGCAGCCCTTTGCTCTCTTCGCTTGGACTTGATCAGAATCGTATAATGCCGATTATGAGTCTCGGGCAGATTCCGGAGATATTCGCTTTGGTATTTCTGGGGAGACTGCTGAGGAGATTCGGATACCGCAGGGTGTTGATGTTCGGACTTGGAATTCAGCTTCTCAGATTCAGCATTTTCTCTTTAAGTGGCTTTTTACCCTTGCCTATAATCATTTCGGGTTTCAGTATTCATGGTTTTACCTATGCCTTCGGAATCGCATTATGTTCGATCTACGCAGATCTTCACTGCGCTCCTGATACTCGCGGAGGTGTGCATCAGCTGCTTGAGCTTTCCTCATTTGGTTTCGGTAATATTGTCGGGAATATTGGCGCCGGTCGGCTGGCTGAGGCAGGCGAACAGTTTGGAAAGACCGGATTCGAGTTTATGTACCTCGGCGCTGTTATTATTGCATTGCTGGGAATGATATGGATCCGATTCCGTATGCCGGATTCTGCCCCGGTTAAAGATGTCGAGCTCTCGGAAACCAATACCTGCAGTGAGTGCTGTGTGTAGAAGTTCAGAATACAGTGGCGTCGATTTCTGAATCATCCTGGTTGCCCTCTATACGGATAAATACCTGATTAGGAAGGCAAATCAGCCATTCTCCCGCACGATCTATCCATCCGTCACGGACACATATCTGCAAAGGTCCAGGGTCTTCAGTTACCCGAACCTTCCGCTCTTCAATGATTACGATCGTACGACCAAGTGGTCCTTCGAATTCCAGAACCCGGTCCTCATCCAGCGAGTAGAGCAGAGACTTACCTTCCGCTTCAATAGCTACAAATGCTGAGTCACCGTACTGTGAGCGTGCAAAAAGGCTTGCACCAAGGGAGAGCGCGATCGCAAGCAGCAATGCTGCCCAATCAAGCGCATGAAAGTTCCGTACTGTCTCCCTGAAAAAATAGGATTTCATAGAACAGTAACATACAATATTTCAGGGCTTGCCCCAAGTGCTTCACAGCAGCATACTGTGGCCATGCAAGGATTTCAGGAATCAATGACCCAGTCGGTGCAGCGCTTCGTCAAACAGGTTGGCAAGGGAATCAATGAACATCGCTTGATAGCAGAAAATGATCGGGTTCTGCTCGGAATCAGCGGAGGAAAAGATTCGCTCTCCATGGCTTATGCTCTGGCTGCCAGGAAGAAATGGCTGCCGGTTAGCTATACCCTGGAAGCAGTAATGGTGCAGTGGAAGGAGTATCCCCTTCCCGATGAGCAGACGAAAGCTCTGGACGATTTTTTCGAGCAAATTGAAGTACCCTTCAGGAGGATTCCGATGACCATGCGTCCACCGTCCTTCAAGGGGCGCTTCAACTGTTATCTATGTGCCAGAAACCGGAAGCGTGTGCTATTTGATATTGCCCGTGAAGAGGGATGGAACAAGATCGCCTTCGGCCATCATCTGGATGATATTGTAGAAACGGTGCTCATGAATATGTCCGTTCAGGGACGCCTTGGTACTATGATGATCAATCAGGAATTTTTCCAGGGAGCATTACATGTTATACGTCCCATGTGTCTGGTCAGGGAAGCTATGACTGCCAGGGCGGCTCGGTCACTGCAGCTTCCGGTTCTTTCCATCGATTGTCCCTTGAAGGAAGTTAATATGCGGAAAGACATGAAGGAAGTTATCCGCAGCCTCGAGAAGATTAACCCCTATGTCCGGGAGAACATTCTGAAATCATTGTACAATCCAAACTGGGATTATCTGCCGACAGAAGGGCGTTGACAGCCTGTCGGCATTTCCGTTATTCTGATGCCTCATTATGCCGGCGTGGCGGAATTGGTAGACGCAGCAGACTCAAAATCTGCCGCCCGCAAGGGTGTATCGGTTCAAGTCCGATCGCCGGTATTTTTTTTCCATTCACTGGTGACGCTGTTCACCACATCTTCAATCCTCATATACTGTATCTCATTGGGGGCCGAACATGCACATTTTTCGGTGAACAATGAGCTCCAGCAGTATACTGTCCTGGCGGTTACCCTTCAAAAATATCAGAGATCCACGAATAATCGGTTTTGGTGGATTCTCTGAGTCGTTCAGACCTCTTGTGGGTGTGCTGTCATTGTGGTCAGTGCCGGATACGATACCACAGGCTGGGATCGGGCGTGGGGTTTCCGGCGGAATCAAGAGCCTGGATACTCCAACCTTCAGGTACGCTGAGTTCGGGGTTCAGGATCTCCGGTTGAACCGGCAAGGCCCGGGTTCGGTCGAGGGTAATCCGGATGTCGCGCGGCGGAGGAAATTCGAGCGGGGTGTTAGGGTACTCAAGCCACTGATCTTCCAGTAGCCGGAAGCTGCCGAGGATAGTCAGCAAAAAATCCTGTGATTCACTGATTGGCAGGCCGTCTATCGGCACCAGCGAAATCATGGCATAACCCGGAATGCTGGATTTGGACAGATGGATGCTAACAGGGCCGATTGACTGTTGCCGGTGGAGGTCTCCCCATGTGAACAAGGCCTGGTCAGTGCGGGCCGTGACGGACCCGAATGAGAGTGGTCCGGTGGAGAACTCCAGCTCCTGCAGATTATCCAGCATTCCAGTGCGGTAGGCGATAGCTGCCGGTATCTGGGCAGTCAGCTGGAGATTGTTCTGTTGCCAGTCGAAAAAAGCCGAATTGCCGTTATGTGAATCCGGATCGCTGCTGTGGGCGTAGCTGTAGGGCAGAGCCCAGGACCAGTCGTGCAACCCGGCCAGACTGGCCAGCAGCCAGGAGGCCTCGGCTTGAAAGGGGTTAGGGTGGGGATGATTGTACTCACTGACCCCACGAGCCTGGCTGGAAAAGCGGATGACTGCATCCTGAAGGAGTCCGGCATTTGGGTGATCGGTGATTGTGCTGCTATGCACATACCAGTCGTCAAGGTCCCAGTCGCGGTTGGGAAATGTGGGGTGCTGCCAGTAGTGGTGGCTGGTCATAACCGGATATTCCTGCAATACCTCGTCGCGGGTGAACCAGAAGGTGCCTGGGATAATCAGTCCTCGGTAGCCGAGGTCATCGCGGATGAAGTCATGCATGACGGCAAAGTAGCGGCGCTCCATCTCGATCAGGAAGTTCTCCCAGTCGTCTGCTGCTTTCGGACCATAGCGGCGGTTGTCAGCCCCGGTCAGCAGAGGAATAGCCGACCAGTCCCCAGCCGGCAGCAGTTCTGTGCCGATTCCACGGTACAGGGCAAAATTCCGTATCTCCAGGTTGCCGGTGTGCGTGCCCAGCCCACCGAAATTAATACGGACAGGGATTTCACCGTCCGGGATGGTGAGGTACATCTGTACCTGTTGCCAGTTGTCGTCCAGCTCCAAGGTGATGCCGGGGTCAACGGTCATCCAGGGATCTGCTGCCTGCATAGCTGAGATCTGCAGCAGGGGCGGTCTCATGCTGTTTTCAAAGCGCAACATGGTATTCAGAAGGTAGATCCCGGGGGGTGTGATGGTTCGGTTGAGTTGAACGTGCCAGTCGGCGATTCCGGCACGGGATATTTCAATCTGTGTGCCCTCAGTGTTCCATGCGGCCTGCGCGCTGCCGTGTTGTTCGAGATTCCAGTTCTGCGGGCTGCTGTCCACCAGCTGCGGGGATTCGTCTGTGGGCTGCCAGCGCAGATGCATCTCATCGAGAGATCCGTAGCGTTCCTGTAAGTATTCCTGCCACGCTGTCAGCAGGGGCTGCAGCAGCTCGGGGTCGGCCTCGGCCAGGGTGCCGTTGTTATGGGCAAACCACAGCCCGTTCTCGTTGATGATCTCGATGAATGCGGCTGCCGGATCATCAATCGGGGTGCTGCGGCGGTAGGGGTTCACGGTGGTCAGCAGTTGGCGCGCATAGTCCTGCTGTAGTTCGATGAGCTCGGGGTGAAACATTGCAATCGATGCACGCTGTTTCCAGTCCAGCTCACTGAGTCCTGATAGACCAACGGAGAGATCGTCGGTGTACACAAAGGGGCGGCCGACCAGGAGGTTCAGATTCCAGTAAATGCCTTCGTCAGCAGCGGCTGCCAGTAGGGCATGCCAGCGATCAAGCTGTCCGGGGTCGATACGTCGGTCCCCGGAAATCCAGATGTCGTCCGTCCAGATTCCGTCGGGGGCACCGAGCGTGTCCATGTGATGGAAGCGTACTAGGTTGACTCCGTTAGCCGACAGCCGCTGCATCATCCGCTGTCCATATTCAGCCTCGGGAAAGTTGGCGCCGAATGAGAGGTTGGCCCCCCAGAAGCGGATTCGGCTGTCATCCAGCAGCAGCTTCCCGTCCGGGCTGGGGACTACCCAACCGCGGCTACCGGCAGAGTGGTCATTCAGGTGCTGCAGATTAACCGGGCTGTCGACTGCCGGAATCGCAGTGGTATCCCAGGCAATCCAGCGCGGTTGCAGGGCGGTGACACAGCCTGCAAGGCTGCCAGTAATAAGTGCGATCATACCAATCAGGACAAATCGAATAAGACGAGGACTCATACTATAGAATGTATCACCTCTGAATGCTGGCGGCTATAAGGGATCAAGGCCGATCGCTGGTGTTTTTTTTCCATTCGCTGGTGACGCTGTTCACCACATCTTCAATACCCTTACCATCACAATCGATTATAATGTCCGCGGCTTTCTTATAGTAGGCTTCTCGTTCCTCATAGACTGCACGCAGATCTTCATCCGGGTTCATGGCGATACCGCGGTCGCGGATATTTGTGATCCGGCGTTCGATTTCTTCGAGTGAAACCCGCAGATACATACATAATCCACCTTCGCAAAGGCGTTTTAAAGCCTGCGGTCGAAGTACTGCACTGCCTCCGGTCGAGATAACTGCCTCACAGATCTCCAGTGACGAGATAATATCACCTTCGATTTCCAGGAATCCCTCGATACCCTCATCTTCTATAATTTCGGGGAGCAGTCTGCCTGCTGCCTGCTGAATGATTACATCGGTATCAATAAAATCAAAGCCGAGCGCTTTGGCTGCCAGAACGCCGACGGTACTTTTGCCAGCCCCCGGCATGCCGATCAAAATTACGTTGTCACCATGTTCATTAATATTCGCCACAATTAACTCCCTGTGTGCGGATCATAGCTGATTTTACTTCTCGTTTGAAGCCTGCTGTGCATGACTGCAGGAATCAGATAGTACACAGGCGGAACACAGAGGTTTCGGTTTGCAGAGGCTTGAGCCAAGTTTTACAAACAGGGCATGGAACTCGTTGTAAAGCATAGCCTGCCTCGCAGTCTCACAGGAGGCACATTCTGTCAGTCTTGTTTCAAACCAGTTACGGAATTCTTCGTAATTCTGTACCGGTGCAGCCTCGGCCCCGAAATAACGGCTTATAATGCGCTTGGTATAGGCATCAATGACGAATACCGGGATGCCATAGCAATAGAGTAGAATGCAATCCGCTGTTTCCGGTCCTATTCCCCAGAGTTGAAGCAGTTCTTCTCTACCAGGAATCCGGGATAAATGATTCCTGGTATCGCTGGAATTACCCGGACCGTCGGAACTGCTTGAAGCATCGGATCCTCCGGCGAGCCAACCTTTATCCAGACATGCGGCAGCGAGAATCCTCAGCTTCCTGGCCTTCTGACGGTAATAACCTGAAGAGCGAATATATTCTGCGAGCTCGGATTCCTGTATCGTCAGAATTGATTCAGGCCCTGTCAGGCCCGCATTGCGAAGAGCCTGCAAAGCCATTTCTACATTTCCCCAGTTGGTGTTCTGGGTCAGAACTGCCCCGGCCATTACTTCCCAACGATCTTCTTCTGAAATCACCGCTGCTGAGACATCGCGAAGTACATCTGCACTACGGCCTCGTACCGGCCACCAATACTGTGGTCCGAATTCCGCTGACAAGCGTTTATAAAGTGCAAGCAGATCTGCAGATTCAGGGCTCTGCATGCGTCTGTGTCCTGTTCAAGGCGAGTACCAGGGTGGTGGATGTAGCCAATCCGAGAATAATCATCAAGCCGATTCTCATGATAATAAAAAATGATGAAAACAATAGTACCGCAACGGTTGAGCAGAGAATAATAGTTGTCAGCAGAACTGTTATTCTGCTCTGCCGGTGCTGCTGCAGGAATGCCATCAGGATAGCATCATCTACCCCGACTCCGGCCACAACAGCGAAAATAATCGTTTCAAAAATGAACATTCTCCATCCGAGCAGACCATATACTGCACAGACGAGCAGTATTGCAAGCAGCGGGGGAAGCAGTACCTTTATAATCTGCACTGGTCGGCGGGTGAACGATAGAATCAGAAAGCCGACTATGCCTCCGAACAGCAGGCCGGATCTTAACTGATCGGGCAGAAACCGGGACTGCTCCTGATATTGCTTTATCTGTGTTCCCTGCAGGTTGATTTCTACATCCTGCTGACTTCCCCAGAAATCATGAATCATTGCAACTATGCGCTGACTGGAGCGGTAATCCTGATTTTCAATCGGGATCCTCAGATACATCTGGGTGCTGCGGTAGTTTCTGTCTATGATTTCCCCGTTTCTGCCGATCTGACGGCTGCCGAGCTCGAGGGCCTCTGCAATTTCCTCCGTGCTCCTGGCTGGAACAGGGGTGCTGGAACCATCAAGCCTGGCAAGGGTTTCATCAACAAGATTGCGGTAGCTGTAGCTTTGAGATCCCGGAAAGGCTTCTGCAAATTCCCCTTCGAAACTGCCAAGCAGCTGGTACTGTTCAATATAAACCCAGAAATATTCTTCAGGATGGCTCAGCGTCAGCTGGATTTCCTGATAGCCTGGCGCCTGCTCCTGTATAAAAAGAACAGATTCCCTGGCTTCTGACCCGGGTCTGAAGATGGAGTTATAGTCCGAGCCAATCTGAAGCTTCGGAATACCGATTATCGAGATTGTGGTTATGCCCAATATAAGTAGAATTACTCTGCGTCCAGGAGTTTTTCTCTCACGAACTGAACTCTCTTCAGCGCGGGATTCAGGATGATTCTGTACATGTTCAGACCGTGATTTCTGAAACAATGGTGCTGCGAGGAAGGCTGTCAGCACTGAAAATGCAACCCCGAGGCTGGCCTGCATGCCTATGATCCTGAGATTGCCTGAATCGGAAAGGCTCAGGCTCAGCAGGCCGAGCACGGTAGTGCCGGCTGTCAGAAGTACAATTTTTCCATGCGATCTGATTGCAGATACCCAGCTGTCATCAATTATACCAGCCCGGATGTGCAGGGAGTACGAGGTGGCAAGGCCTAGAACAAGCACGGGTACGGTAACATATTCACTACGCATTGCAATATCCTGCAGTGCGAAGGAGGCTGCAGACATAAGCATTGCCACAAGTGCCGCTACCCAGACGATCAGACTCTGCCGCAGATTAACCAGCAGCAAGCCTGACACAGCAGCCAGAACTACAGCCCCTGCTAGCAACAGAAGTTTTAGATCACGATCGATTATCTGCTGTGTCAGGGTTTCCCAATAAGGAACCCCGCCGAGAATGAGATCAGGATAGGCGCGTTTCAGATCATCGAAGCTGTTCTGCAGCCGCAGATAGTCTGTCTGCTCTACATAGTGTATCCATGATGATCCGTCCCGGGTGAGTAGAAGAAGTCGCAGCAGTGGTGAGCTGCTCAGGGATTCCTGAAGCGTATCTGAATCCAGGCTAACTGCATCAATCAATAGTTCTTCCTGAAGGAGTCCATCAGCCAAACGTATGTCTGTAACTGTAAATAGATTGTTCAGATTGGAAAACACTTCGATTTTCTCTAGTGCCTCATGTAGCTTCAGGTTCTTCGTCAGTGATTCCAGGCTGAAAGGGTTTTCTGTAGGGATTACCAGTACAATGGAGTTCCTGCGTTCTGCACCTGTATCAAAGGAGGGGTCAAAGCTGAGTTTTCCCAGTAATACCGCCGAGGCAGTTGTCAGAACTGTGAGTAGCAGAATGGAGAGAAATCGAACCATCCTCAAGGATTTCATGCGCTTGTCAGAGCCCGGCAGGATTGAAGCTGCGGGGACCAAAACGAGGGTCGGTGTTAACAGACTTCAGTCTCAGCAGACTGCTGCTTCCATCAGCAACCGTTTCCATACGTGCTTCCTGGGGAAGTATCACAGAGGAGGTCTCTGTATAACTCAGAACCCGGTAGCTGCGGCTGATCTGGCCATCCGGGCCAAGAAAGTCGATTGCAGCGACAAGATCGTATTCCGGATGAATCTGGAAACGGAATGCTTCCTTGTTTTCGGCAGATAGAGCTTCAGCTTTCTGCCAGGAAGATCCGGGAATATCGCTGATTCGATAATCATCCAGATTCCATCCGGAAAAATCGCTGATGAGAAAGTCAGAACCGAAAACCCGCTCACCGCTTCCGCGGTTTCCGACTCGCTGTACACCGCGGCTGGTAGCGATCCAGGTATTGCTTACACTGCCTTCCTGTGTTACCAGAAATTTCATATTTCGCAGGAATGCAGGACTCGTAACCTGGGAACGTAATTGATAATCTCTGCCCTCATTATTGTTATAGAGTATCTCGATGCTGCGGGTGCTGGTTCCCGAATCGTCGGAAATAATCAGCTCAGCGCTGATTTCCAAAGCCCTGGCACTACCGAACAGTCGGAGTGTCGGTGTCTCTGCTGTGGCAGCAGCAGATATAAGAGTCAGTGATACGATGAGCGATAAAACAGCCTTCATGCACATACATATATCACGATAATCCGGATTTTTAAAGATTGCAGATGAAAATATTGAATTGGTATGAGCCATGGGATATAATCTTGCTGGAGGAGATAGAATATGAAGAAAATTCTTGTAGTTTTGACAGCGCTTGTGCTGTTACTGGCCATGACAGGCTGTGACCTTTTTGGTCCCAAGCTTGATCTAGTTGATGTAAAGGACCTGCCAAGCTTCAGCAGTGCTCCGGTGGATAGTGAGGAAGCTGCCCTGGCGGCTGTGTTGAACTCCGGTATGCTCCTTGCAATTCCGATGGAATCCTTGGGAGAGGAGATTGGCGCAGAGCTTGAAAATCAGATGAGCTCTATTCAGGCTGCCATTTTGAGCCATTATCTTGCACCGTCTTTCAGCCTTTCTGCACAGCCTGCAGTGGTATGGGAAGATAGTTTTACTGAAAGTGGTAATGATGATAAAGGCAGTGAATCGGGTAGTTTTTCTCTTGAAATAAGCAATGAGAAAGATGAAGACAGCCTTATCCAGCTGGACGGTACTGCCAAGGGCAAAATGAATGCATCATGGGATTTTACCGGAAACAGAGAGAAAATGGCTGTTGATGCCGATGCCGATACAAATTTCCGGCTTCGGGTTCTGAAGGATGTTTCTGCCGAAACGTATGACGGCGATACAATGACAATGAAGAGAGGTTCTGTTGCCCATTTTATTGCATCCATTAAGTTTGACTATGATATTGATCATAATACAGACACTGATGCCGGAACTCTTACTGCAAGCTATGATTCCAGGGTACAGTTTGGTTATACCATGACCCTGGATGGTGTAGATGGCTATGCTGGAAAGTTTGTTCTGGTTATTGATCTGAAAGAAAAAAGTAAAGTAGATATCACTTATAGTGATGAAATGGATCTGAACTCTAAAATGGCCGAGCAGGTTACCGGCGAGTTTGAATCCTTCGGTACCCTGAAGGTCTATAATAACAGCAATACCCTGTTGTTCGACATTGACCTTACTGATGATAAAATTCTGGAAATAATGATGGAAATGTAAACCGTGAAATGCTCTGATTGAGCATGACGTGTTTAGATCAAGCAGCAGGCAAAGCGCCTGCTGCTTTTTTTATATATACAGTCGCATTCCGATGTGCAGTCGTTGTATATTACGGTAATTGTACAGAAATGAGCTGCGGCGGCGACTGAAAAATCTGAGTCCGGACATGTACAGTAGTACCTGGTCGTCCGGCCGGAACTGCAACTCGGTCATAGCCGCCAGTGCAGGTTCAGTGTCGAAGCGGGGTACATCAAGAATTCCACCGAGTTTCAGGCCGAGTTTTGGAACAGCCGGTGGAGACAGATCAAGAAGAGCTGCTGCCGAGCGGCTTAATGCCGGGCGGCTGAATGTCTCTGAAGAGAATATATGATGATAATGGCTTTCCAGGAGCAATGTTCCCCAGCCTTGCGGCAGGAACCAGCCGGCACCTGTACTGATGCCTATAAATGGAGCTGTACTGACGGTGTGTTCGGCAGAGGTCACCGCCAGGGCAATGGCTGAATGCGGGCTGTAGGCTGCTTCGATCCATGACCAGAATGAACGGTATGAGCTGCTTAATTTACCCGCCGCGACAAAATGTCTGTTGTAGTAGGGGGCCGCGATCATGGTGAAATCCTGCCCCTCGCCGTTAATGCTTGTTAATGGTTTCTCTGTATTCTGCTCGATTATTGTTCTCTGATTCCAGCCGTAATACGCAATTATCGCTGCATCCAGCCATCTCGTAGAAAGGCCTGCCTCAATTGCTCCCGAGATCGAGTTCAGCCTTGCTTCTGGTTGATTGTGTTCTATTATGAGTTCCTCACGCTGCCAGATAGTCCGTCCACCTGACGGCATCCGCACACTGATCAGGGATGGGAAAGAATCATGCGGAAACCAGATTGAATCCGTATCCGGCAGGCTCAAATCAGGAACTACGGGTGAGACGTGCACGCGCAGATAGCCGGAGCGCAGGTACAGCGTACTTTCAAGTTTTAGTGTCGCAGCCTGGCTGCTGCCTGTGTTCAGTTCCCCCGGCAATCCCTGCGGTGAAAAGAAGTGCACTGCCGGAAAGAACAATGCAGGAGACCATGTGTCCCGTAACAATCCTGTTCGTATATCTAAATAGTCATGTATGTACCAGGTCGCTGAAAGATTCTCGATTGATAATAGCAAAGGGCTGGTCTTAAGTCTGAATTCGGCATCAAGCTGGATCGGTCCCTCAAAGTGTGACAGCTGGTTCTGAATCTGAAGCTGGTAATCTGCAGGTGACGAAAAAGTATCATTCGACTGCAGATACGTACTCATACTCATATCAAGTTCAGTGCTGAATGAGAATGCTGTGAGGCTGCCTGCAGACAGAAGAGTGAAGAGTGCTGCAGGAATCAACGTACGAAACCTGGCAGTGCTGAATTTGAGTCTCATATACATAGATTGCTGCTTTTCGCAAAAAGAGGCAATAGACTCAATTGTCATCGATTTTTATTGATTTCAATCTCTGTTGCGTGTAGACTTCGGCTCGATGCTCAAAGTAAAAATATTAATGTGTACTGCACTGTTGCTGTTTATTTTTCATCATAGAGGGATTCTTGCTGCCGGTGAAGCATTAATTGAGCGGGTACCGGTTTTCCGGGTCGGATCCGATATTGATTATGCACCGCTCAGTTCCAGAAATAATGGCAGAGTAACCGGTCTGGATGTTGATCTGATCAGCCTTCTGGAGCACTATACCCAATTCGACTTCGAACACCATCTCGATACCTGGTCTCAAGTTCTCGAGGGACTGGAACATGGCCGCTTTGACATAGTTACAGGTATCCTGGCTACACCGGAGAGAAGAGAACGTTTTGACTTCAGCATACCCTACATTGTAGATAGATATGCTGTTTTTATCAGGCCAGATTCCTCCATACGCAGCATTACAGACCTGCCAGGATTGCGTGCTGCTGTACTCGATCAGGATGCGGTTATCGAGAACTATCTTGTTCCCCATGACCTGCACGGTGAAGTAATTCGAACTGCTACTTTTACTGATTCTCTGTTTCTGGTGCATGACGGAACTGCAGACTATACAATTGCACCATTGAGCCTTGGTGTTCAGCTTTCCGGCGAGCTGAATCTTGGGTTGCAATATACCGGACGAGAGCTTTTTTCAGTTGAGTATCGCCTGGCTGTCCGGAAAGGAGAACAGAATCTGCTGGAACTTCTGAATGATAGTATTCTGGACATGCATCTCAACGGATCCCTGGAGCAGTTGAGAAATAAATGGGCGTTTTATACACCCCTGTCTGTGTCTTCTCCGGATCCTGTTTCTTCTCTGAGTGCATTAATTGCTGTATTAGTATGCCTGTTAATCTCGGCAGTGTTTATTCTGATCAGATTGATGCACAGAAGTAAAAAACTGCAGGAACAGAAACAGGCACGGCTCAATGAATTTCTGTCTTCGCTTCTCGACACAGTACCACTTCCTGTTTGGTGGAAGAATAATAACCTTCAGTATGAAGGCTGCAGCAGGGCCTTTCTTGAACTCATGAATCTCGAATCAGGTGCTGATCTAATTGGCCGGACAGATGTTGATTTCTTTCCCGCCGAGGAGGCTGCAATTCGAACGGAGCAGGACCGGTATGTACTCGAGCAAGGTCTGATTGGTTTCTCAGCGGAGAAGCAGGAGATCATCCGTTCCGTGCTGAGAAATAATTCTGGTGAAATTATTGGGCTTCTTGCCTGTTCAGGACAGACAGCTGTCACTGAGTCACTTAGAAACACTATTCGAAACCTGACTGTTCAACTTGCAGAAAAGGAAAGTTATCTGAAGCAGCAGTCCTTGATCGAGAGCGGTACAGGCTTGTTCCGGTCTGATTTCATGAACATCAGACTTCATGAAGAAATAGAAATGTACAAACGTTATGGCCAGACTCTCGCATTGGTGTTTTTCGACGTTTTCCCCGATTCATCAGATTACTCTGAAGAGATGTTCCTCCTCGTATCCGAGCTGATCAGAAAGAATATTCGTCAGGTGGATGTCCCAGGTCTATACTCTGATCATATAATCTACATTCTCCTGCCTCATACGTCTGCTGCCGAAGCAGAGGAGATAGTATATAAACTGAATCGACTGCTTCAGCATGAACTGACCCTTAATACTTTAAGAGTCAGTGTGTCAGAATACCGGGGTGAGAATGAATCAGATTTTATTTCCGAAGCCGTTAAGAAAGTTCTCTTGAGTGAATCGCGGAGTCAGATGTGCAGAAAATAAACCCGGGTACGTCCTTCTATGTTTTTGGAATAAGCATAACGGTGACACTGCTATTGCTTGCCCTTATCATGACCAGTCGTCCGGAAATTGCAGTCGAAAGCCCGGGTCTTGATATAAAGATGCACATCAGTGAATCAAATCTGAGGCGTCTTTCACTGGATATCCGTCAAGTTGACAGGAATTACAGAATATTTGACCAGAAGGAAGTGAGTAGCTCGGCCAGGTTTGTGTATCTGTGGCTGAACATTTCTAACACGTCCCCATTAGACAGGACGATTTACTTTGTAAACGATGGAAGGAACTACTATACTGAACTGCTCCGGCCGGCAGCAGGTGGTGGGGTGACGGTTTACAGGCATGGGGACATTGTAGCATCATCTGATTATGTAATTAAGGATACACGGGCTGCTTTTCCGATTACCATACCTGCAGGCTCTTCTGTTGAACGGGTAGTGGAGTATCATGGTCCCAGGTCTATACTTGTTAAACCGCAGATCTGGGAGCCCGGTGCCTACATGAACCGTATGTTGAGACACAGGGGAGTGCTTGGTGGGGTCTCTGGTGCAGTTCTGGTTCTCATTCTTATTAACTTGACCGCTGGTTGGATCTATCGGAGTCTGACCTACCTGGCATCTGCTGCTTTTTCCTTCTCCGTGTATTTCTTCTTTCTTCGTCAAAGTCGTCTGCTTCTTCTGTATTTTGACAATCTGATTTACCCTGAGTACCTGTTTCCCTTGAGTATATTTTTGAACCTTCTGACCGCCGGATTCCTCGTATACGTCCTGTTCCGAAAATATATGACCACGTTCATACGTTTGTCATTTAGCTTTCTGCTTGGCTTTGGTCTACTGTTTTCCAGTCTTGCTTTCTGGATGCTTCCATACTTTTTCGCAGATATGCTGAATCTCCTCGCACTGCCCTTTTTATTGCTGGTCGTTCTACTTGCGTATTATGCGATGAAAGATAGAGATGTGGAGGTTCTCTGGATCAGTTTTACAGCTATTCCATGGATCAGTATGATGTTTCTGGATATTATCAGTTCAGTTTATGGACTTAGATCAAGTGGTCTTGTGCAGTATAGACAGATTCTTGGCTTGACAGCTTTTGTACTCATGTTGAGCCTGCTTCTTCAGTATATAGGTTATCGTAGAAATCGGGATATAGCAGAAAATGCTGCTGATGAGACAGAAAAAATTCGTGCTGAGTATAGTATCCAGTCTGCTTCACTTGGAAATCTGCAGACGGCTATCCTGAAAGAGATCTCGCATCAGCTTCATTTACCTCTGGAAAGCATCATAGCTTCCGCACGTATTCTCGGTCGGAGCTTTAATGATCCCAAGGTTATTGCAGCCAGTCAGGTGATCCGGAATGAAGCAGAATCCTTGATTCATCATGTCAATGAAGTAATTCATTGCGCTAACATTGATGATAGCCCGGATCCCCCTGTTGTATCTGAGGAGATATCGCTGAATGACAGTAATGGAGCTGCTCTGGCAGGTAGTCTGTCTTCAGGAAGTATAGGGTCTGTAATGATTCTTGACGAGAATGCTATGAACGCCAAACATAGTGCACTTGTTCTGCAGGCTGAAGGAATGCAGACAATCATAGCCTCAGACCACTATCATGTACTCCAGGCCGCTTCGAAAGGCGAGTTTGATGTCCTGTTGGTAGATTCATCATCTATCGGTGAGCAGGCGTTTCAACTTTGTAGTATGCTGCGGTCAGAATTCAACCTGCTTCAGCTGCCTGTTCTCATGGTCACTGATTATTTTGCTGATTATATTATCCGGCAGGGCTTCGCTGTAGGGGTAAACGATTTTCTTGTCCGGCCATTTGATGTATCTGAATTGACATTGCGCATGCAGTCTCTGGTCAAGCTCAAGAAAGTGGTGGAGCATAATCATGATCTTGCTAGATCCGAGAGTGAAAAAAATGCCTTTCTATTTTTCCTCACACATAATATCAACACTCCTCTTACTATACTTCTTAATCGTATACGCGATTTAAACGATCTGGTGACACTGGATAACCTCTCGGAGATTGTGGAAGACTTGTTGTCATCATCGAGAGAAATCAATGATGTAGTCCAGAACGTCCTGATATCTTTCAGACTTGCAGATGGACGTCACACCCTCCGGCTTGAAGAACTTGATCTGGTTGAGCTTGTTGAGGCCGTTACAAGAGATTTACATGGTAAAATTTCCGCGAAAAACCAGGTCCTGAAGCTTGATATACCCTTTGCTGAGGTGCCTGTGTATGGTGATTTTGTCTCACTCAGAGGAATAATCTATAACCTGGTAGATAATGCCTGCAAATTCTCCCCACTCGGCAGTGTTGTGGATGTTGTTGTCAGTAAAGACCGGAATATCAGGCTGGAGGTAAGAGATCAGGGACCGGGGATTTCAGAGGCAGATCAATTGCGGCTTTTTCAACGCTTTGAGAAACTATCTGCCAGACCAAGCGGCGGTGAATCCTCAACAGGTCTCGGTCTGTATGTAGCATATGAGTTGGCCAGATTGAATGATGGTAATTTAAGCTACTCAACTTCATTTCCCGGTGCATGTTTCATACTGGATCTGAAGGCTGTTCAGAGGAATCAGGGGGAATAGATGCGTTTTACTCATTATCTCCTGGTGGTTTCTATTCTCCTCTGGCTTGTTCCGCTTGCAGTTTTCGGAGCCTGGATATTCAGGGATGTACAGGAGCGGCAGAACTTCATTCGTTTGAGAGAGCTTCCGGCACTTGGACACGCAGTTACAGCAGATCTGAATCGTACTGCTGCAAAATACCGGCGTGTTGGTGATAAACTGCTCCAGGATGCTTATGTTCGTGACTGGATTCTGGCAGGTGAGAGAGATTTTGAATCCCTGCAGGCTTTCATGGACAAAATAAAGCAGGATTTTGATATGTGCAATGTGAGCATAGTGAGCAATCTTTCAGAAACGTATTATGCCGCAGACGGCCGGATAATAAGATTGAGTCCTGGCGAATGGGAGCGGGATGGCTGGTTTTATTTATACCGGGAAGGCATTCCGGAGGCCAATCTTGATTCCTGGTTTGATCATGAAACGAACATGTTGTATATCTGGATTAATGTTCCGGTTCTGGATCGTAATGGTAAGTTTATTGGTCTTGCCGGAGGCGGACTGAATAGTTCCGGCTTTTCCGAAACCATGCATTCATTCAGCCGGGATCCAGGACTCAACATATATCTTGCAAGAAGAGATGGCGCACTCATATATGCAACTGACAACAGTCTGCTCAACGGTAAGCGAAATTATATCAATTCCATATGGGGTATGGATATTATTGAAGTATTGCGCCGGAGAAAAGATGTATCAGAAGGCTTTGTGCTTCATCCGGGCGGACTCAACGGGCCTGCACTCTGGGTCCGTTATGCTCAGGAATGGGACACATTTCTTATTGTCGAACGCAGTGCTGATTCAGTAGCAGATACAGCCTTCAGTCAGGTGCGGAATCCACTCAGGGCAGGTACGTTATTCTTCTCTGTTCTGATTGTTTTATTAATTCTTATGCAGCGAGTAGTGGGAAGGAAATTTTGCCTGGTACAGCATGAACTGGAAGACGTGAAAATGAGAGCTGATTCTTTACAACGTGCACATTATTATCTTCAGGAAAGAGCCTCTGTGGTTCTTGATGAGATAGCTGCAAATTTCAGCACTAAAATCGGCTCAGCTGCTGCTGGTGTCATATTCGAAAAGAAAAAAGAGATAAGGGAAACAAACGAGGCCATCGATGATTTCTGGACAAGTGGAGGCCGGCCGGCTCTTCTGGATAGAGTCGATATAACGGAGCTCAGTAAACAGCATTTATTGAGGTTTGTTCCTGCGGCTGTAAAAAAGGGGCAGACACTACATGCCAATTTTCCTGGAACAGGCCTGTTTGTGCAGACTAATCCAGGATTATTCGGAATAATGTTGGCTGAAATTCTGTCAGATGTTATTGGTAGCTCACCACAGGGTGCTAAAATTCTGCTGAACGGCTACAAGATAAATCAATCGGTAATAATTGATCTTATTGCTGCAAACCAGTTTATCTGTAGTTCCCGGGATTGTGAGATCTTACTGAGCAGGTTTTCCCATGCACTGAATATCAGGCTGTCTTTCGGCAGAGAAACGTGTGCCGGGGTTGCACTCCGTATGGAATTCGACGGGTGACAGTCGCCTTATGCAGTGGTAAAACGAAATCCAATACCTCTCACTGTCTTTATTAATTCAGGATTGGCTGCATCATCTTCAATCAGGCTTCGTAACTGACGGATATGCACATAGAGAGTATTATTGCTTCCATCCTCATGATCATCCCAGCAGTGATTAAGAATGGACTCCTTTGTGAGTGTCTGGTTCTTGTTCTGAATAAAGTACAGCAGAAGTTCGAATAATTTTCGTCGAATTTCAATCGGCTTTCCATCTTTCAGGAGTTCGTTACTGCGCAAATTCAGGGTCAGATTGCCAATGCTGATGCTGTCATCAATGAATGTCTCTCTTTTTGTATTAGAGAAAGCGCTTTGTCTCTTCAACTGACGTTTGACGCGGCTGAGCAGCTCTTCTGAGTAGAATGGTTTGGTCAGATAGTCATCACAGCCGATTTCAAATCCATTAACCTTTATACTGGTATCCATGCAACTGGATACGATTATTACCGGGATGAATTCATCCTGCCTGCGGATCAGTCTGAGAATATCAAGGCCATGGCTATCGCCTAATATAAGGTCCAGTAGAACAAGGTCAAATCGTTCGTTCTTCAGGCGCGAATATGCCGATTCTGCCGAACTTGCTGCAGTGACTATGTAGCCATCCTTTTCCAGCGTGCCTGTCATATACTTCCTCAATTGAGAATTATCCTCTACAAGCAGAATCGATTTATGGTGCATCAATGGTGACTCCGGTTCAAATTATAACAGGATATTATAACAGCGTTTATTAACATAAGTTTAAATCCGGAGAGTGCTGGAGTTTTCACTCCAGCGCATCATCCGGATGACAGTCAAATTACTTAGAGCCTGATCACGAAATTGGCACCGCTTGTGAATCTCAGAGGCGACATTCTGCCAATGGGGTACTCTACATCAAAATACGCGCCGACACCATTCTTGAGAAGATATCCGAAACGAATTCCAAGGTCGAAGTAGTGTCCGGCTGCAGCATCTTCAGAAGCATTGTCGAGGCCATCGGTTCCTGTGTTTCCGGATAAAATTTCTTCTTTCATCATGCCGGGAATATCCGGGAATACACCGAAGTATCCGAGAAATGGCTGGATATAAAGTGAGTCTCCACGGTTTCCATCATTATCAGTCGGTGTAAGACTGAAGCGGCCCTGGGCACGTAGTGCTGCATCCATCCCGAGACCAAAACCTACAGAGAGTTCACCACCAGCGTGTATGTCCATAATGCCAGCACTGAATACCGGGTACATTGCACCTGCATTGATACCAACCCGCAGACTGGTAATCAGGGTCAGCAGACCGAGAAATTCAGAGAGCACATATTGTTCATCCGCAGAAAGATTTAATTCGGGTTCTGCAAGAACACCCGCCCAATTATAAAGACCAAATGCGCCAAACGCACCTACGTCAACAAGTAAGGGGCTGTCTCCGAACATGTAGGCACTCTCTGTCTCCTGGGCAGCCAGGGCACTGAGAGAGAACATGCTTGTAAGCATGCATACTATGAGTACAACTGCAACTCTGTTTTTTCGCATATCAAAACTCCTTTGATGTTTCCAGTTCTTCTGGAACTATTTGTTTCATCATAGGAGTGTCTTCTTAAATCAATCTTAAATCAGCGAAAATCCTGTCAGCGGATGCAGTCTATACTATTTGTCTTCCAGCAGACTTTGAGCGTATGCGCTTTCATCCAGGGCCAGACGTCGTTCTTCGAGTTCTAGTTCACGTTCACGAAGGCTGAGTTCCTTCTGTTTGTTCTTCATTGCCTTGGAAGCCACAATTCCGCCTACGACTATTGCCGGGAGAAATACGAAAATACTGATCACTGATACGATACTGACCATAAAAGGGTCCACTGTCTGCTCCTTGTTTGCTGTATGCTGTTATTCAAGAATTTCCTGCAGGAAGTCTGCATCGAAACCAATGCAGGCTTTTGGGCTGCTTCGGATAACCGGGGTTTTAAGCAGTTCGGGATGCTCAAGCAGTTCTTCCCGCGCATCATACTCCATCCAGGCCATGCCGCGTTTCTGGTATAATTTGCTGTTTTCATCTACAAGTGCGGCATGACTGCCTACAGCCGCAGCGACGCTGTCGAGTTCACGGGGACTCATCGCTTTCTGGCTCAGGTCGATAAACTGGTAATTCTGTCCTCGTTCCTTCAAGAATCGTTCGGCTTTCTGGGTCTGCTTGCATTTTTTACCGCCAAATATCTGTATTGCCATAACTGCAGTGTAACAATCTTGCCTGAATTTGAACAGCCAGATATACTCCGCGCATGGCTTTAAATTGTGGTATTGTCGGTCTTCCCAATGTAGGCAAGTCGACCCTGTTTTCAGCGCTGACCTCAGCTCCGGCAGAGGCAGCCAATTATCCGTTTTGTACTATTGATCCTAACAAGGGTATAGTTGATGTTCCTGATCCCCGGCTGAAGTATATAGCCGATCTGATCCAGCCCCAGAAGGTTATTCCTGCAATCTGTGAATTTCTGGATATTGCCGGTCTTGTAGAAGGCGCCAGCAAGGGAGAGGGACTTGGAAATAAATTCCTGGCCCACATCCGTGAGACAGGAATTATTGCCCATGTTGTCCGCTGTTTTGATGACCCAGATGTCGTTCATGTAGCAGGCAGCGTGGATCCTGCCCGGGATATCGAGACGATCAATATCGAACTGGCCCTGGCCGATCTCGAAACAGTAGAGAAACGCCTGGTTCGCATGGAAAAAGAATCCCGTTCCAATAACCGTGATGCAGCCAAAAAAGCACAGGCCAGCGTTCCTGTTCTCGGCAGATTGCGGGATTCGCTTTCGCAGGGAATACCCGCTCGCAGCATTGAGCTGGGTGATGATGAACGCGAGCTGATCCGGGACCTGCACCTGATTACCCTTAAAAAAACATTATATGTCTGCAATGTAGATGAGGGAGCACTGGAAGGAAATAATCCTCTGGTAACCCAGGTAGAAGAAATAGCAGCAGGGGAAGATGCAGAAGTGATCCGCATCTGTGGACAGCTCGAGGCTGAGATTTCGGCTCTGGAAACCATAGAAGAGCGTGAGGAATTTTTGAAGGAAGCAGGGCTGGAGGAATCAGGTCTCGATCGTCTGATACATGCTGCGTATCACCTCATGGGCCTGCATACCTATTTCACTGCTGGTGAGAAAGAGGTTCGGGCCTGGACAATACCGCAGGGTGCATCAGCTCCCCAGGCAGCAGGAGTTATTCACAGTGATTTTGAACGTGGCTTTATTGCCGCTGAGACCTTTCATTACAATGACTTGCTGGAATACAGTAGCAAACAGAAAGTACGTGAAGCAGGAAAATTGAGAATCGAGGGTAAATCCTATATTGTGAAGGACGGCGATATTATCGAATTTCGCTTTAATGTCTGATCTTAAAAATTGATTGATTACCGGAAAGCGTGTATAATACCCCAGTCAAAATTGTTTTTTCTAAGGTGGACGAGTTATGGCATATAAACTAGACGGTGCAAAGTTTCAGTCAATTGAAGAACTTATTGAGTCGATGTACGTTTTCTATCAGGATAAAATGTCCAGAGAGGAATTTGAGGCATATGCAAGGGAAAACGCAGAAGAGACTGACTAGATCATATCTGCTGATATTACCGTAAACCCGCATACTGAAAAGATGCGGGTTTTTTTATGCCTGAATACAGCAAGTCTGTTTGCAGAAAAACTGAATACATCATACAATTCAAGCATGCAGCGTTCACGACTTGTGTTTCCGGCGTATCCGGTAGCCGGAAAATTATCTTTCATGCAATGGTATCAGCGTCAGCATGATTCACTTGAAGCTTGTGTGTTCGATCTGCAGCGAAAGCTGCGTACTGTTATCCGACAGCATGATCTTCACCCGACAATTAAATACAGGGTCAAAACCTTTCACAGCTATTTCGAGAAGCTGCAGAGACGGGCCCGGCAATGCGGCCTTGAAGAGGGTAATGTAGAAATTAACGATGTTCTCGGTATGCGAATCATTTGTCCCTTCATTGAGGATCTTCATGAAGTTGAAAAGATTCTGCAGAATAATTACGAGGTCCTTGAGGTAGAGAGAAAGGGCTCTGAGTATTCATTCCAGGAATTCGGATATGAATCTACACACTATCTACTGTGGGTTCCGCAGCAAATGGCTGAAGAGTATGATCTTGAACCGGATATGTTATTTGAAGTACAGCTCCGGACGATACTGCAGGATGCATGGGCAGAAGTCGAACATGAGCTGATCTATAAAGCCGACTTTACTCCCTTTGATCTGCCACTGAAGCGGAAACTTGCGGCATTGAATGCTAATCTTTCACTGGCGGATATAATCTTTCAGGAAATCAGAGACTATCAACGTCAGCTGCATCTACAGATGCATCGTCGGCGTGAAACCTTTTTATCCAGCCTGCACACAATTCTGGACAACGAAATGCAGCATATACCCGTTCGGCTTGGTGAATCCTCTGGCTTGAACGAAGGAGATGTGGATGAAGAACCGGCTTCAATTCGTGAAGGTGGAGCGGTTTCTTCAGTTGAAAATATTGATGCCTATTTATTGCGGGCATTATATGCACATAACTCCGGTAAATATGATGAGTCGATAGAGTTGTACTCAAGCATTTTATCGGGAAGTCCAGAAGATTTTGTCAGGGCCATTATTTATGTTCATCGTGGAATGGCTCTATTTGCCAAGGGGAATTATGATGACGCAGCGCTGGATTTTAAACGGGCACTGGACATAGACCCTGAAAACGGGAAGGCATACTATTACCGTGGAGTTACCTGGTATATGATGCATAATCTCGAATCTGCAGTTGGCGATCTGGATCTGGCACTTGATTATGGGTATCGGGAGTTTGACTGCCTGTTCAGCCGGGCTCTGGTTTTTTATCATCTCGGGGACCTGCAGAGTGCGCTCATTGATTGCGATATGGCACTGGAAATAGATGATGATTCCCGATCTGTACGAAGGCTCAGGACATTGATCGTCCAGAAGCTTGGAGTGTGAAATGGATAAGAAGCGCTTTCAGAAATTTTCCTGTAAATTCGAAGGCTTTGAGGATGTTTTCGCCCGCATGGTCTCACTTTTTCTGCAGGATGTACCACAGCGTAGGTTCGAAATAAGCTCCGCTGTCGAAAACCGGAACTGGGAAGATGCCGGGAAGGCAGCCCATAGCCTGGTTAATATAACCGGAACTATGCAGGCATTTGAATCAGCCGAGCTTGCCCGGAAATTTGAAGCTGCGATCCGGGCCAGAGCATATAATGAGCTGCCTACGCTGCTCGCAGATCTCGACATGGAACTGGAATCCTCACTGGCAGTGGTCCGTGAGTATCAGGAAAACCAGAAAGCTTAGAGCAGGTACCGGATAAAGATACAAGAGCTCCCCGTACCTTCAGGCAAACTAATTTTTACTGAATAGCTCCTGCAGTTGACTGAATACATCCCTCAGATTTTCCATTCTCTGATCCAGTTCTTCGAAGCGTTTGCTCGTGCAGCAGGTCTCGATTTCAGCCGCTCTGTTACGAAGCGCCGGGCTACCGAGGTTAGCTGCCGATCCTGAGATCTTGTGAGCTTGTTGCCGAAGCAGCTCGAAATCGGCGGCTGTATGGGCTTTTTCCAGCTCGGATATCTGTTCAGGCAGTTCACTCATGTACCGGGTAATCATGCTCTCCACCAGAGAAGTGTCATTCATAAGGCGTTCCTGCAGATCCTGTCTGTCAAAAAGCTTTTCTTTTTGCTGGGATGTACGCTCGGTACTGCTGCTCTCGGTCTGAACGGGTTCTTCAAGCCATCGAAAGAGAATATCCCGAATTTCCCGGCCATTGACTGGTTTCGGTACGTAGTCGTTCATTCCACATTCAATACATTTTTCCCTGTCACCGCTCATTGCATAGGCAGTCATTGCGATGATCGGAATCTGTGGATTGAGGACGCCTGAATCAGGATCACGGATAATTCTTGTAGCTGTGTATCCATCCATAACAGGCATCTGGCAATCCATAAAAACCAGGTCATACGATATGTAGCGTAATGCTTCGACTGCTTCCTTTCCGTTGCCGACGGCGATTGCTTTGCACCCGAGTTTTGTAACGAGGGCAATCGCTACATCCTGGTTTATCGGTGCATCTTCTGCTATGAGAATTCTTGGCGTCCAGCTGAGTTTTTCCATCTGCAATTCTCTGTTGAGGGAAATGTGCTGGTCATGATCTGACTCAGGAAGTTGTAGTACTCTATTAATAGCTTGGGACAGGATCCATGGTCGAACTGGCTTATCAATACAGGGGACAGTGGCGAGTTCACTGGAAGGCTGGGTATATCGTCCGAGTTCACGCATCAGAATCAGTTTGTTGTGTTCCTGCTGCTCAAGTAACTGATTGAATATGGTTCCATAAATGTCCCGATATTGTGCAATAATTATTTCGGTGTCTGGCTGAGTTAAAAGACTGGATTCATCACTCGTTTCACGGCAGATGCAGCCCCAGGTTTCGAGCTGCAGACTTATACTTCGTCTTACCCCGGGGTGTTTGTCGAATACGACGAACCTTGTGCCAGCAAGATCATCGTGCTTTGAAGGCCTTGCTGGCTCGGTAACCTGGAAACGGCTGGTAAACCAGAATGTCGATCCCTGATCTGGTTTGCTGTGCACACCGATACTGCCTCCCAGCATATCAGTCAGCTGTTTACAGATTGATAAGCCCAGACCGGAGCCCCCTTGCTTGAAATCAAATCCGGTATCCAGTTGAGTGAAGGGGGTGAAAAGACTATCTATCTTGTCTTCTTCAATCCCGATCCCACTGTCGGTTATCTCACAGCGAAGACTGATTTCATTCATTTGAAGCTGTGTGGAGCTCAGATGGATGCTGATTTCACCCTGAGAGGTGAATTTGACCGCGTTTCCTACAAGGTTTATGAGAATCTGTCTCAGCCTGGTAGCATCGCCGCGCAAGCTTACAGGGACATTGCTATCTATGTTGATTATCAGTTCAAGACCCTTCTGATATGCCCTGACTGACAGCATTTCACACATGTCATCGATAATACCTTCAAGATTAAAGTTCTGATTCTCAAGCTCGAGTTTTCCTGCTTCAATCTTCGAGAAATCAAGTACATCGTTAATGAGTGTCAGTAATGCTTCTCCGCTGGTCCCCAATGCCTGTGTATAGCGCTGCTGCTCAGTGTCAAGTTCGGTATCCTGCAGGAGACTGGTCATGCCTATAATACCATTCAGTGGGGTTCTGATTTCATGACTGACGTTTGCAAGGAATTGACTTTTAGCAATATTTGCAGCCTCGGCACGCCGGTTTGCTATTCTCAGTTCATCCTGGGTCCGCTTACGTTCGAGTAGCTCCAGTTCCAGTTCAGCTGTACGTTCAGAAACCTTTTTTTCCAGCAGCTGGTTCTGGATGCTGAGAGCTCTGGTCCTGGTGCTGATGATATACCAAAGGAGTAGTCCTGATAAAACAGCAGCGAGAATGCGGAACCAGGTTGTCGCCCACCATGGCGGGCTGATGTGGAGTTCTATTGTTGCTGCTGATCCAGTCCAGCTTGAATGGTCCGAAGTGCCCTCAACTACAAATTTGTATCTTCCAGGCGGCAGATTAGTATACTCGGCGAAGCGTCTTCCACTGACGACTGTCCAGTCGTTCTCAATGCCTTCCAGGCGATAGCGGAAGCGGTTGCTGTTGGGAGACGAAAAATCGGTTGCAGTGAAATAGAAAGCAATCCAGTTCTGGTCATACGGCAGGGTAATCGAGTTGACCCTGTAGGATGGGCCCTGTTCGGTATAAGGTTGATTCATGACCTGGATATCGGTAATCAGTGTTCGGCTGTCGGTGGGTCTTGTGGGAATAAGAAAGTCGGATCCGATTCTTGTGATGTTGGCAAAAGCCCCGAAAAGCATGTCTCCGTTGCTGAGTTTTGCTGAACCAGAGGAGAAATCCCGTACCTGCAGACCATTTCTTTCATCGATAATCCTGATTGTTCCACTTTCGGGATCAAGGACATTCAAGCCGTTCGCGGTAGATATGAAGAGCTCGTCATTCGGTGCCTGCAGGATGGCTGCAACCACGTTTGAAGATAAGCCGTCCGAAATCAGAAAATTTCTGAAGGTCCCGGAGTCTTCCTCGTACAGGCTGACCCCTCCAGCTCGTGTTCCAATCCAGATTCTGCCCTGTCTGTCTTCAAAAAGGGTTCTGGTACTGTCGCTGGCTATGCTGTTCCGGTCATCAACATCATGGAGGTAGCGCCTCCATTCTCCGGTTTCGGGGTCAAAGAGACTTATTCCAAGATTTGTAGCAGCCCAGATTCTATCCTTGCTGTCCACAAGTAATGTAAACACAAGATTGTCTGATATACTGCTTCTGTCATCCGCTGAGTGGCTGTGATGAGTCATGACACCATTTCTGTCCAGATGAAAGACTCCCTCACTGTATGTATTAATCCAGATTCCGTCATGGTTGTCTTTTTTTATACCATAGACAATTAAATTCTGATTAATGATACCTTCCGGATCAGGGTCAATCTGTGCACGGGAAAAGCTTTCAGTGGCGGGATCCCAGCTGAGTATGCCGCTGTGTGTAGCTACCAGTACCTGATCGCTATCCAGACGAAGGAAGCTGTTTATACGGTTATCTGCCAGGCTGTCCGCACGTTCAGGATCGTGCCGGTAATTGATTATGGCTCCATTCTTGATTCTGACAATGCCTGATGTCTGGGTAGCCAGAAGAATATCTTCATCACTGAGTGGATAGATAGCATTTATTCTACCTTCTCCCAGATCACTGGGACTCAGCCCCAGTGATCTCAGGTAATCAAAATCGCTTTTATGCGGATCCAGCTTGCTGATACCATTTCCATTTGTTCCGATCCATATAACCTCTGTAGGATCCTGATACAGGGAGTACACAATATCATGTGCCAGTGATTTATCATCATTCCGGTCGTGCTGATAATGGAAGTAGGTAGCGCTCTCCGGGTCATAGCTGAACAAGCCATGTCCCCAGGTACCGGCCAAAAGATCTCCGTCCTTATTCAGCATCAAGGTATAGTAGGGTACGCGTGGAAGAGGAAGCTCTCTGATGTCGCCGCTCTCAGGAGAGAACTCCAGAACTCCTCCATCCCAGGTGCCCAGCAGAAGATTTCCATCCGCATCGCCGGTAATTGTCATGACATAATTACTGCTTAGTCCGTCCTCCATAGTATAATGCCTGAATGCATACTCACCGGCAGGATCTTTCTCGAGGAGCGACAGGCCGCCAAGGCTGCCAATCCATAAATTCCCTGACTCGTCACGGTACAATGCCCTGACAGTATTATTCGGAAGATTGAAGCGGGTGAAGATTCCGGCTTCAGGATCATCAAGACGGTTCAGGCCATTCAAGGTGGCTGCCCAGATTGTGCCTTCCTGGTCTGTTTCTATCGCAGTTACGACATTATCGCTTATGCTTCGGCGATCCTCTGGATTATGGGGATATCTGGTTATGTTATAGGTTTCCAGATCAAACAGATTCAGCCCACCGTATGTTCCTACCCAAAGCTTATTCCCGTCGCCCAGGTGCATGGACTGTACCAGTTGGTTGGATAGACTGTTGAGTACAAAGGGTTCGTTGGTGAACAGCTGCATATCGTAGCCATCGTAGCGGTGAAGCCCAGCCTGGGTGCCGAACCATAGAAAGCCTGCTTCATCCTGCACTATCGAAGAAACGGATGTGTTTATGAGGCCATCGGTGGCATTGATGTTCTCGAAGCGGTGGGGCAGAGCCTGGGCTGAGAGGCTGAAAAGTCCGGGCACAATTCCGCCCATGAGCAGCAAAGCTGCAGCAGAAATGCGCAGCTTCATCATTCTTCATCCCTGTCCGGTCTGCGTTCCGGAATCTGGGCAGGAGTTTTACCTGAGTCAGCAAATTGCGGGGAAACAAATAATGCACAAAAACAGTGTCCGTATTCCTCGATATCTGCCTTTGCATATACGCAGGGACAGACAATATCCTTATCACATTCGCGGCTTCCTTCACCGTCCCGGCATGGACACAGAAAATAGCCATGCCGATTATAGTTCTTTTTCAGACCATCCTGAATTGTTCCTGTAAATTCACTGTCCGAGTTGAGTTGCCAGTTCTGCTTTTCGGCAACCTTCGTTACGAACAATTTTACATCTGCGTCAGATTTTTCATGATGTGACACACGCAGCCTCCTGGTAAATGGCTTAAGCCTCGATTGACAGAATTTTCTTCCATTTGTCCTCATTAAACCCGGATACAGCTTCGCTGTCATCAATTACCAGGATAGGAAATATAGGAATATTCTGGAATCGTTCTTTCAGATCTGCTTTTACTGCACGCTTGACTTCCGGGTCGAGTTCATCCAGGTATATATATGAGAAGGAGAGATCGTGTTTCTGCAGGAATTTCATAGCAGTCCTGCAGAAGGCACATGTAGACAGGGCATATATCTCTAGTGTCCGGCCGTTATGCGTGCCTTCGACCGGCTGCATCTGTATCTTGGTGTTCATATATAAAACATAGGCCTGCTGAGAGGATTTATCAAGCAAAAAAACTCAATTATTCTGCACTGTCCTCGGTATTTGCAAGCGGTTCCCTGTTGTCAACACCGGCCAGCCGTTCTTCAACCATGGTCAGTTTCTGCTGTAGACTGCTTATGGTTCTTTCAATTCTCTGTTTTTCTTTTCTGAGAATCTCAAGTGGATCATCGCTTTTCTGTTTTTTGGTCATAAGCGAGCGTTTGACACTGTCGGGACTCTGTCCGGAGAGGAAGGCGGTTTCTGCTCTCAAGCGTTCTTTCTCGTTCCGGATACCGGCAACTGTTTTCATGTTTTCATAACCAAGATCAGGGTTAACGTTAAAGGCATGAAACTTGATTACGGTGTTGGCATCTTTGGTATTCAATCCCAGAACCCGCTCCACATAATCCTCGAAGCGGGCATTATGTTTTCGGCAGAGTTCAGCAGCTTCTCCAAGGACAGCTCCGAATTCCTTCATGAGCCGCCCGTTCTGCCGCATGAACTGTTCACGAATACGCTGTGTCAGGTCCTGGAATTCCTGGGTAGTGTCGAAGACATTCCTGAATACTCCCAGCTCTTCGGCTTTACCGAGTAGTTCGTGGAGTATATTCCTGAACTCAACAGTATGTGCCCGTGGTCCAACCGGAACCGGGCTTTTACTCATATGTACATGATGAGCGAATTCGTGGATAGCGGTATACATCATTTCGTTGTCATCACTGAAGTTCTTGTTGTGAATGATGATCTCGCAGCTATCAGGCTTGTATAGCCCGTTTACCCGTTTGCTTTGTTTTCCTGAGAGAATGACTGTAAATTCCAGCACATCTCCGTCCAGCATGAGCAGCTGTTCCTTGATCTGATCCTGATTCATGTGTATCCCTTATTTATGATAGCCCTATTATGTCACCGCTTAGCGGATCCAGGTCAATATCCATAAATCCCGGTCGACTGGGCAATCCTGGCATTGTACGGATATCACCTGCGAGTGCATAGAGGAAGCCAGCTCCAGCGCTGAGCCGGAGGTCGCGGATCGGGAATACATATCCTTCGGGGGCAGCTCTGAGCAGGGGATCATGACTGATCGATAAATGTGTTTTGGCTGCACATATAGGGAGGTCGGCATATCCCATATCAGTAAATTTCCTGATCATGGCTTTGGCTGCCGGCTGGATTTCTATGTCCGCAGCCCCATAAAGTCCGCATGCGAGCGCACGGAGCTTGTCTTCGATAGAGTCTTTCAGATCATAGGTAAACCTGAATTTTGATGAATCAGCACTGTCGCATGCCCTGACGACTGCCTGGGCAAGTTCTTCTGTTCCCGCGCCGCCATCAGCAAAGCCGCTGTGTACAACAGCATCGCTGGCGCCTGCAGAAAGAGCCTCATCCCGTATTGCCTCCCACTCAGCCTTGGTGTCAGTCGGGAAGGCGTTGATTGCCACCACAACCGGGAGTCCGAAGGAGCGTACATTCCGGATATGAGCAGCCAGATTGGCACAGCCGCGACGGACCATGGCGGTATCTTCCTTCTCGTATTCCGGTGGAATATCCTTTCCAGGGGTCAGTCCTGCACCTCCTCCGTGATATTTCAGTGCACGGACAGTAGCAACCAGAACCACAGCATCCGGAATCTGTCCGGATGTCCGGCATTTAATATTGCAGAATTTCTCAAATCCGATGTCGGCTGCAAATCCGGCTTCGGTAACTACATAATCAGCAAGTGACAAGGCTACGTCATCAGCGATAATCGATGAATTGCCATGTGCGATATTTGCAAAGGGTCCGGCATGAACCAGGACCGGCTGTCCTTCTATAGTTTGAAGCAGGTTAGGCTGGAATGCTTCCTTTAACAGAGCAGTCATTGCTCCTGCAGCACCAAAATCATCTGCTGTGATTGCTTCTCCCTTGCGTGACCAGGCAGGAACCACACGACCAATTCTCTCACGCATATCTGTCAGGGATCTGGAGAGAGCAAGAATTGCCATCAGCTCGCTTGCAACCGAAATATCAAAGCCGCTTTGCCGGACCGGACCATCGCCTTTTTCACCAAGTCCGATTATTACATTTCTGAGAGCACGGTCACTCATGTCTACTACACGGCGCCAGGCTACAGCATCTGGATCTATATTGAGCTTATGCAGGCCCTTGCTTGCGAAATATTTATCGCCCCATCTGCTTTCGTGATAAATTCTTGCATCAATTGCTGCAGCAAGGAGGTTATGAGCTGCCGAGATAGCATGTATATCGCCTGTGAGGTGAAGATTCATGGCTTCCATGGGGATAACCTGACTGTATCCTCCACCTGCAGCCCCACCTTTAATGCCGAATGTCGGACCCATGGATGGCTGACGGAGAGTGGCGGCGGAGCGCTTGCCGATTTTACCGAGCCCCTGTGTCAGAGCTACGGATGTTGTAGTCTTACCTTCACCGAACGGAGTAGGTGTTATTGCAGTGACATTTATGTATTTTCCTTTTTGACCGTTGAAGCCTCCAAGGCGTTTTCTGAGGGCCTCAATATCTATTTTTGCAACCGTTCTTCCATAGGGAATTAATTCATCCTGGGTGAGCCCAAGTAGCGCTCCCACTTCAGTCATCGGAAGTAATGGTGATTCTGCAGCGATCTGACCATCGGTTTTCATGTTATCTCCTTGTTCTTCTTGCACGGCTGTACACTGTACTGTATGATTTACAGTGTATATGGCAGACCAGAGCAATTCAAGCAGTATTTATACTGAGCCTGATGCGGACAGGCTGTACAGAATAATCGATTCAACTCCACTCGGGATCTGCATAACCAGTGCGGATGGATACTTTGATTATGTTAATCCGACATACTGCCGTCTCTATGGCTACAGCCGGGAAGAACTCCTTGGAAATCATTTCAGTATGGTTGTCCCTGAGGAATCCAGAGAACAGCTTATCAAGCTCCATAAAAGCTTTATGCTTCAGGAATCCGAGCTTAGAGGTGAATGGACAGTCAGGCGGAAGGACGGCAGTCTTCTGAATATTCTGGCTGATGCTGCATTTATCGAGGATGTTGACGGGCCCAAGAAAGTCACCTTTATCATTGATATTACCGAGCGTAAGACCATGGAGCTGGAACTGGAGCGCACGGTTGAGCGCTTGAACAGGGAAATTGAAGAACGGAGTCGCCTTGAACGGACCAAGGATGAAGTCGAGAAAATGGTACGGCATGATCTGCGGAATCCCCTGAATGCCATGCTGATTGCTACCCAGCTTCTATTGAGCGATGAACTCACTGACAAGCAGAAGGATCTGGTTAATATGATCCAGGATTCAGGGCAGAAACTGCACTATATGATCAGCAGTTCCATCGACCTTATCCGCATGGAAGAGGGAAAGTACGTACTCTCACCGCGCTGCATCCGGATTACAGATCTTGTGCGTATTGTAATGCAGGAGACCACACCAGCCCGCGAGGCTCACTCTGTCCGCGTGGAACTGCTCTATAATTCCGGGCCAATGATGGGCAACCTTGATCTCTGCCTTGAAGGTGAAAAAATTCATCTCGAGAATCTGTTTTCCAATTTACTTCGGAATGCCGCTGAAGCGAGTCCTGAGGGGGCAACAGTGACCTGGGAGGTCACTGAATCGGGAGACAACTACCTGTTCAGAATTCATAATGACGGTGTAATACCTGATGACATTCGATGTTCATTTTTCCAGCGATTCAGTACCAGCGGGAAGCGCAATGGCACAGGCTTGGGAACACATATCGCAAAGCTTATCACCGAGGCTCACAAGGGACGGATCTGGTTTGAAAGCAGTGAGTCCAGTGGAACAAGCCTGTTTGTGGAATTGCCGAAATTCCAGTCTGTATTCGAAGATTTTTTGCAGCAGGGCTGATTTCATGAACATGATCAGTGAAAGAACAATTATGACTGCAGTCATTACCGGTGCATCTTCCGGTCTGGGCAGGGAACTTGCTATTCAGTCTGCTTCCAGGGGCATGCTTCCGATTCTTCTGGCGCGCTCTCATTCAGGACTTCTTCAAACCATGTCAGCCGCGTTGGAAGCACTGCCGGAAGAATACAGCTGGCTGAAGAAGATCGCAGATGAAAATGAACTTTGTATATCCTGCGATCTGGCTCTGGATCCAGCGGCTGCCGCGGAGCAGGTACGCAGCTGTATGAAAAAATTGGCGGACCGTTCTGATGCTGCAGCTGCCAGGCTGATGTTGCTGGTCAACAATGCCGGTGCCGCTTCTTTTGGCGATTTCGCGGGTGAACGGATAGCGGATCTCAGCCTGCAGATCCGTCTGAATTTCGAAGCAGCCGTAGTATTTACCCATTCACTGCTTGGCTTGGCTGGAAAGGGATGTCAGATTATCAATGTATCAAGCACAGCGGCTCTCTGTCCTGGACCTGGTATGGCTTTGTACTATGCCAGCAAAGCTGGTATGCTGAGCTGGAGCAGGGCGCTGGAATTTGAGCTTGCAGGTAATGGGGTGCAGGTGCTGTCTTATTGTCCCGGTCCACTGAAGACAGGTTTTGTGGAAAAAGCAGGTGTTCAGCAGCGTGATTATCTGGATTCTGCGCCGGATGCTGCCACAGCTGCAGGAAATCTTATGAACAGGGTATACAAGCGGAATAAATGTCGGGGACTTTACATTTATCCCTTTAAGTACAGGCTGCTTGCAGTTTTGCAGCACTGGATTCCACAGAATATTGCAGTTTCAGCTGTCATGCGCGAGCTGCAGCGGAGAAAGGGAGCCGTCCAGTGAGTGATTCAGCTGAAACAGGCAGGCAGCAGGAATATGCCGGGTTTCGTTCTCAACGGCTACGTCCTCAGGAAGGATCCTTGTGGTATCCGCTGGACAATGCTGCCAAAATTTTTCCTCCGGTGCAGGGGGTCAGATCATCAACCTTGTTCAGGCTGGCGGCAGTTGTTGATCATCCCGTTAAACTCCCCGCGCTTGAAACGGCTCTTGAACGGGTTATGCAGCGATTTCCCTATTTCCAGGTTGAGCTTTGCCGGGGGTTCTTCTGGTACTACCTCGAAAAACTTGATTCAGCACCGGGAATCATGGCTGACGGCCAGTCGCCCTGTATGCGTTACAATGTACGGCCTCGTGGAACATTTCTGATCAGGGTACGGGCATACAAGTACCGCATTTCGGTTGAGTTCTGTCATATACTAACAGACGGAACCGGGGCATCAATGTTTCTCAGGTCGCTTGTTACAGAATACTTTCGGCAATCCGGCGTTGATATAGCTGACTGGGGGGACATTCCTGACCCCGATGATGATCCTCAGGCGGGCGAATTCCGTGATGCAAACCAGATTCTCGGCATCGAGGAATTTCCCAAGCCGGTCAAACGGAATCCAGCTTTTCATGTGCAGGGGCAGATTTTGCCACGTCATTGTTACGCCGTTATAACCGGTCTGCTCTCTGCCGCTGCAGTCAAGGACCGTGCCCGTTTTTTTGGAACCAGCATTACGGCATATCTGACTGCTGTGGTTTTTTATGTGTACCAGGAATATATTTACGATCAACCAGATTCCAGAATGCGCCGTTGGAAGCGAAAACCGCTCAGGGTACTTGTGCCTGTGAATCTGAGACCTTTCTTTCCAAGCAGGACACGGAGAAACTTCTTTGTTTTCATCGATCCTGAGATTGATCTCAGGCTAGGTAGATATGATTTCCCGGAGATAATTCACAGGGTTCACAGTTATATGCAGCTTGAAGTTAACAAGAAAAATCTGAGCCGGCATCTGAGCAGGAATGTCGGCAGCGAGCGAAGTTGGTATGTGAGAATTATACCGCTCAGGATCAAGGATCAGATCCTGAAACTGGTGTATCGCCTGGCAGGAGACCGGACGAATACGACGAGTCTTTCGAATCTTGGCCGTCTGTCTTTTCCTGAGGAGATTTCCGGCAGAATCAGCTGGCTGGAATTCATCCCTCCTCCGGCTCCTGTATACGGTCTATCTCTGGGTGTTGTTTCGCATGCTGATAGTCTGGCTGTGAGTTTTGGAAGCTTGTTGGAAGAGGCAGAAATAGAGCGTAGATTTTTCCGCTTCCTGAGGAAAGACGGGTTGCATGTGAAAATAGTTTCGAATCGTGATAAAACCGGAATCGGGAGGTAATATGCCATATTGTTCAGAATGCGGAGTGGAGCTGGATCCTGAGGTATCTGCATGCCCCTTATGTGGAATCGAGATATGTAAGTCTCATGCTGCGCCAACTGGTTCCCAGGATTATGCCGAATCGAATGAGATCGAAGATATGCTTGCACATCGCCCGCCGGGATATGAGCGGAAACTCGCAATGCAGATTCTGTCTGTAGTCTTCGTCACTCCGATTCTTGTATCCCTGGTTGTGGACTGGCTGCTCAGTGGACAGGCAACCTGGTCTCTTTATGTCGGTGTTTCTCTGGCAGCATTATGGGTTTATAGTGTGTTTCCGCTTTTATTTTACCGGCATCTATGGCTGATTCTCGGTGCCAGTATTTTTATGACAGGGTTCCTGATGTGGGCAGTAGATGTTCTTGATCCCCGTGCACGCTGGTTCTGGGGAATCGGGATGCCTATTCTAGCCGTGTTGGTGCTTATAGTGGCAATGGTCACTGGTTTTTCCCTGCTTTCCAGAAGAAGAGGTGCCAATATAGCTGCCTTTGTTCTTCTGGGAATCATCGGGTTCTGTACCGCCATTGATGTAATTACGAAAATCTATGTCGAGAGTTCTGATCCGCTCCTCACATGGTCACTTATAATTGTCGCTGCTCTGCTGCCTGTAGCCGGGTTTTTGCTGTATTTTCACTATGCACTATCGAAGAAGATCAACCTGAGAAAGAAGCTCTATCTTTAATAATCAGAAACTGCTTGAGCGGGCCAGAAAATCGTCCATCAGCTGAAGGATCAGGTCTTTGTTGCGGCCTGTTTCCTGATGCAGATTATGTTCGGCTCCCGGGATAATGTGAAAAGTGCCATTGATGATCCTCTTCTGTAGGTACTGAAGGTTGTAGTCTACATCCAGGACCCGGTCTGCATCTCCCTGCAGTATCAATGCTTCCGTGAACAGGCTACCGTAGTCCCGGTTCTTTCTGTCCCAGTCGATGAGAGACCGCACCCAGCTCAGTTTGGTGTAAGGCCGACGCAGGGGATCGATTTCTGCAAGCTGAATAGCCTCTTCATTGCGTGTAGCAGTACCTGCGAATCCCCGTAGAGATTCCAGCGGGAATGGGCTGAAGGCATGAGTTCCTATCCATGCCCATTCCCAGAAGCGGTTTCTGATCAGCGGAGCAAGCAGGATGATCTTATCCGGCTCAGCTGGTTTAGGATCTACTGCATACAGATATTCCAGAATTGCTGCAGCACCGGTACTGTGTCCGACAAGGATCAATGGTTTACTTTTGTCATATGGAAAGTGAATCAGTCCGTATTCCAGAGCCTGCCCGTAGTGGTGGAAATCCTGAATACTGGCATCAGTTCCACCTGATAAGCCATGGCCGGGTAGATCCAGGCAGTGAACGGAATAGTTCCGCTCCAGAAAGAATCTGATTAATGGTTTCATGAGAGCGCTGTGATCGAGGTACCCGTGGAGAATAATCACTGTGCCGATAGCATCTTCCTGAATAAGGCTGTGGAGGAACAGTGAACCCGATGGAGCTTCGATGCTCCCCAGTACATAATCGTTGGGGTCAATATTTATGGTGTAAAAGCGGCTGACCCGGTGTAGTAATTCATGGTTCAGTTCAAGAGCGTTCGAAGGGTAGGGCAATGCAGCGGCTGCCTCAAGTTGTTGTCTGCTGAAACCCGCCCCCGGCAAAGCGCTCATGGACTGGGTAAAGACAAGCCCGGCAGCGATCCAGAGGACAATCACAGCAAGAGATTTCCGCTTAGATCTGTATTGTATACACATGACTGTACTGATTACCATATTGATTCCTCAGGATTTCCTGTAGTCCTGCGGCCGCATCATCCGCAGCCTGTTGATCAGGGAAAACCGCGAAAAACGCGCCCCCTCCGCCAGCCCCGCTCAGTTTGGCTCCTGTGGCGCCGGATTGCCTCAGGTATGCAAGTAGATCATCTATCTCCGGAGTTGAAACACCCAGGTGTTGCAGAGAGCTGTGAGCACGGTCTGCGATCTCTCCCGCTTTCTGTGGACTGAGCTGATGATCTTCAAGTAATTGTATCACTTCCGTTGCGCAGTTGCCAAGATTCTCCATGTGCTGCCTGAACAAATCCGGTTTGAGAGTTTTCAGTGTATGTATGTGCTGTACGAGTTCTTTTGTGCTTCTGGTCCTGGGTATTGCTCCTGCCAGAATCCATATGCCCGGGCTTCTGAGGGATTTTCTGTCCGGAAGACCAGAGGAAAAGGTGAATCCCTGACAGCCTTCGTATACCGATAGCCCTGTATCTATTCCGCTTGGGGTACCGTGGAATTCCTGTTCCAGAAGATTGGCTGTTTCCCATATCCATTCCGGGTTTCTGCTGGTGTCGGAATACTGCAGAACGGCCCGAATCAAGGCTGTGCTGAATGAAGCAGACGAGCCGAAGCCGGAGGAAAAGGGGACGCTTGATCTGATATAGATGCTGATGTTCCCTGGTAATCGCTGCATTTCCGGAAGCAACAACTGTAAACGCTTCCAGACATTAAAGGCTGCTTCGTGAAATTGCGGGGGCAGTCCATGTATGATTGGCCCCCTGACTGTAGTCTGCTGTCTGTGGTACAAGCTGATTTTGGTGCTCAGCGAAAGGCTTGTGCCTACAGCCGGGTATCCGTGGACAGCTGAGTGTTCACCGAAGAGCAGCAGCTTACCGGGAGCTTCGCCGTAGGCATCAGCCTTGCGGTTTCGCGGAGCCTCGATACCAAGGTAGAGTGCTTCAGCTGCCGGGGCCTGCTTCCAGGCAAATAGCAGTATGGTTTCATTGCCGGCACCGGAAGCTTTTATAACTTGCTGTCTGTGTGACATGCAAATTGCTTCGAGCTTTTGTGAAAGAGCGGAAGTTGCCGGAACTCCGATTTTTTTTCCTATTTGTCTACCCAGGTCAGCAGCCTGTGTAATAAAAGCCGAAAAGTCTTCTCTGGATTGCAGCGATTCTGCTGTAGAATGAATCCCGGCGTTCATGGTCCGCAGTTTGCTGCAGTATTCAGGTTCTGAGTCACGGAAAGCGGTAAATGCTGCTATAGAGGAAGGCGTCGAGACACTCTCTTCGGAATTTATAAGCCAGCAGGGTTCAATAAGATCTTCCAGATGTGGCAGGTTTTTCCAATGCGGCTCTGATCCACCTGTAAACAATCCGGCGCTGCCGTTCAGGCTTGCCAGAATATCGTATCCGCTTCCTCTGCCTCCCTGAAATCTCCGGTGTGCTCTGACAGCCAGCAGCTCAAGTTCCCGTTGTCCGAGCTGCATTTGTGAGGGGAGCAAGGTATTTAGCGCTGAACAGAGACCGGCACAGACAGCTGCACTGGAAGCAAAACCACGTTTCCTGCCGTCGCTGTGAAAAAAGCGGCTGCTGTCAATATAGATGCAGGCCGGGCAGCTTTCTGCCAGTGTTGAAAGTGGTGATTCAGGCAGGCTGTTATCCCATTCCAGACATACAGACTGCAGCAGCGGTTGGCATTCAGAACTGTATATTGCACACTGATCTGCAGCAGCGAGTACAGCATTCTGCTGTTCATGTGCTTTATTTCCCCAGCGGCTTTTTACGCTGATGACACGAGGAAGAGAACTGTCGGTCCGGGGAATAATCCGGAAATCCACATGAGGTGCTGATGCAAAGGCTATGCCTGTTCCGCCTTCCTCTGTTATCCAGTACTCCCCGCTGACCAGAAAAGAAGCTGGCATGCTGAACGAGAACTTGCCAGGCTTGGACATCAATAATCCTCCTGCCTGACAATTGGACCTGAACCTACCGACGCACAGAAATAGTTAAGGTGTGGAAACAGGGTCTTCAGATCGGCTTCTATGCGGGGAAGCTCTTTCCTGGTGCAGATCAGTTTGACCTGAGGTCCCGCATCCATGGTCTCCCAGATTTCCAGACCCTTCCTGCGCCATTCTGCTGCCTGATGAATAAGCGCAACACTGTCCGGAAGCCAGTATAGAACCGGCGGATCAGCTGCGAACATACTTCCGAACATGGCCATGTAGCTTCTGCGCATTATCGGACCGAGTTTCGAGAGATCTCTTTCGGCAACAGCCTGTTCTGCAGAAATCTGCAGATCAGCAGATAACTCAATCCAGGCCTGATAATAGTCAGAGGTCTTTCTGGTCAGTTCCATTGCATCACGTGATCCGACCGGCTTACTGCCGGTATGCACCATAACAACAATAATCTGCAGATCTGGCCAGTGCTCATGACCGAATAGTTGGGATGCCGCCTCAGCCCCTGCAGGGAAGGAAGTGAATCCTCCGAACACGGCCCTCGATGCTGATCCAGATCCGCAACGGGCAAGTCTGGAGAGTTCACTGTTGTCGAGTTGGAGTCCTGATGCACGTGCCAGACCGATTGCCAGGGCTGCAAAACCACTGGATGAGCTGGCTATCCCTGCGGATGTCGGAAAGTTGTTGCTGCTGTTGATTTCAAAGACAAGCTTTTTTGCCTGTGGGTATCTTTGCCGGAAATAATCAAGGAAACTGTTGATTTTCGGGTCGTTCCGGACTTCGCCGTTAAGTATCATGCGATCCTGTTTGCTGTCCTGAATCAGACGTATGTCGGTGCTGGTATTCAATCCGGAAAGGCTGACAGCAATGCTGCCGGTGGCCGGTATATTGAGTCCTGTTTCAGCCTTTCCCCAATATTTCACCAGGGCCAGACTCGGTTCTGTTTGTACATGTGTCATTCTTTTTCCTGTATATGGCTAGTTGGAACTCTGCAGTCTGCAGATTGAAAACACCGGCATCTGTTATACCCTGGGCTGCGGCTGCAATTTCCTCACCCCGTGCACCGGCCTGATATGCAAGTCTATGAGCATGAAAACGCATATGTCCATGTTGAATACCCTCGGATATCAATGCAGAGAGTGCTGCAAAATTCTGGGCCAGACCGAGAGCCGCTGCAACACGGCCAAGATCTTCGGCGGATTCTTTCTGCAGGATGCGGAAGGCAGTCCGGGTTACCGGATGAAAACCGATCGCACCACCTACACTCCCCAGCGGCACAGGAATCTCGATTTCACCATAGAGATTGTCCTCATCCATGTAATACCGGGATAGCCCCCTGTATGATCCGCTGCGTGCTGCAAAGCGGTGTACTGCAGCTTCCAGTCCTCTGGTGTCATTTCCGGTTGCCAGTGCCAGCGCTGTTATGCCGTTCATTATTCCTTTGTTGTGGGTTACGGCTCTTGATGGATCTTCCTGTGCCAGTCTGGATGCCCTGACTATTCTCTCCGCCAGTGTCCTGCTCTGAATGCCTCGTCGTCTGAGCGCTCGGAGCGGCAGACAGAATGATGCTCGTGCCAGCCGTTGTGGAGAATCATTAGTAAGAATAGCCATAAAACCTCGGCCGCCGTAACGCTGGGCAAGTACTGGTTTAATGTGTTCGGCTGCAGTGTTGAGAATATTTGCTCCCATTGCATCTCTGACATCAATGTGAATCTGTATCCGCAACAGTTCAGATGCCGGCAGATATACAGCATCACATCCGCGATATCCCCCTCCGCGTTTTGTCATTCCAGGGATCAGTTCCTCGCATACATCGGAGAGCAGGTGGTCGAGTTCCTGGAGTGCTGCTGTTGCGGTGGCCGGAGCATCAGGATCATTGGCTCCCTCGCATAGAGCTCCTACCGCATCGGGTGATGGATCTTCAAGGAATATCTGGGCTGTCATAATCGGATCATCAATATCTGTACGGATCCCGCCGCCATGCGAGAGCATTTTACCCCCATAAGTGGCGGCAGCAATAACAGAAGGTTCTTCGGTAGCCATTGGTATATTCCGTTCCTGTCCGTCGATCAGCATACTGCTGGCTATGCCCAGAGGAACAGGCAGTACACCACTGGCTGACTCCACCATTACATCGGCTAGATCCAGCAATCCATGAAAGGGACCACTGTAATCGAACTCCTCTTCAGGTATCTGGTACAGTTCCGAAAGAATCACCCGGCGTTTATGGACGGGGAGTTTTCTGAAGTCATTCGGCAGGTGCTTGATGTTCTCTTCTATCATGTACTGTTCCTCTGCATCAGTTTGCCAGGTACGCTCGGGCATCCGATGCTAATGTCTCCGAAACCCAGATTCGATTGTTACGGAATTCTTCGAGATTCTGCGATCCGCTGAGCACCATGGCTGAATGCAGTACCGTCCCGACATGACGGATAATATTCAGTGCGCCTTCTACGCCATCTTTATGTACGGCCCGAATGAAGGGCAGTGCAAAACCTGCAGCTTCAGCACCCATTGCAATCGATTTGGCAACGTCCATGCCGCTGCGAAGGCCCCCACTGGACAGAATTTTATGTTTTGCTGTTTTCCCGGATCTCAGCGCTTCCAGAATCAGGGCTGTTGGTGTTCCCCAGGTATGGAATTCATCAGCAGCATTTTTCAAAGCTGGATCTTCCCGGTACGACTCGACGCTGATCCAGTTTGTACCTCCGCTGCCGGCAATGTTCACATACTCGACGCCGGCATCCCAGAGTCTCGCTGCAGAATCTGGATCAATTCCAAAGCCGGTTTCCTTGACTATCACCGGTACGGGCGAAATTTCCACGAATCGGGCTATTCCGTCAAGTACTCCGCGGAAATCCCTGTCACCGTCAGACTGAAAAAGTTCCTGGCCGGGATTCAGATGAACTGCGAGTGCTGAGACTTCAAGCCGCTTGAGCATTTCACTGATTTCCTGGCCGTTCATATCTCTGAGCTGCACGCCTCCCAGATTAGCAAAAATCGGTACATCCGGTGCAATTTTGCGTAAATAGAAATGATCGAACACCTCAGGCTTCCGAAACAGAATCCTGATCGAGCCCATTCCGACAGCGATACCTGCTTCCTGGGCGGCTTGTGCCAGTTTCTTGTTGAGTGCATAGCCATGCTCGGAACCACCGGTCATGCTCGATATAAAGAAAGGCAGCCGCACCTGCTGTCCAAAGAAACTCATGCTGCTGTCCACCTGGTCCACCATTAGTTCCGGCAGCGGTTTGTGGCGGAAGTGAACCTCTGAAAAGCGGGTATTCCCGCCCTCTACATTGTATTGTTCTTCATCTATACAGATATCCAGATGCTGAGCCTTGCGCAGTCCTAAATCCCTGTCTGCTTCATTGCTCATCGCTTTTCCGGTACTCCCTGTATCCGTCTTCACGGATGGATTGGAGGAAAAAACCCGGGCCAATTTGTCCGGTTTTCTTCAGACTTTCGTTGAGTTCATCCCTGTCTGTCGGCGTGCTGAGCCACAGAAGATACGCTTCGAGGTTTTCATCCTGTTCATTCGTAAATACTGCTTCCAGATCCCATGAGTCAATTATCCGGGGGGCAGATTCTGCGATGCTGGCTCTGAATACCATCATGGTATTACCTGAGCCATAGCTTGCGATCATTACATTTTTTCCGACGATTTCATCGCCGAAATGCTGTCTGCGTTCCTGCAGTGCAAAAGTCATCGCCAGATATGCCGAACCGGAGTATATGTTTCCTACTCTTGTACTTGCCTCGAGTGATTCCTGAAAACCACGTTCCTCAAGGAAGCGGTCTGCGTCTTCCTCATTCAGATCCAGATGTTTCTGTACGGCGTTTTTCAGCGCGGTCAGGGCCATGTTTCTGAATGGTACATGCAGTACAAAGATATCAGTCTGCAACAGTGCGTCTGCGGCACTGACTCCAAGTCTCTCGGCATGGTCAACCAGGGCAGAATCGAAGGCCTCATGGTAGCATTGTACGGAATAGCCTCCCTTTACCTTTGCGGTAATGCTGCCCAGAGGACGGAAAAAATCATCCACATCGTTTGAACAGTAGCCTGCTGAATCAAGTTGAAATTCAAGCAGTTCAGGATCCTTTTCAAGGTACATGGCCACCGCACCTGCTCCCTGAGTGATTTCGGCAGTTGACGGCGCTGTATATCTGGCAATATCTGAACAGATAACCAGTCCTGAATCATCCCCTCTTCCTGCTGTCTGCAGCAGGGCACCGATTCCCAGCAGTGACACCGTTCCTCCTGCACAGGCGTGCTGCACCTGAAAGGAAGATAGGCTGCTGGGAATCGGTACACCGCTGCGCTGCAGCATCCCCTGCACGTAGGCGGAAATCGGCTTGGAGTGATCGACCGATGTTTCAGTTCCAACCGCAATATACCGCAGACTGGCAGCGCTTTTATCCCCGCGCTTTTTCAGCAGACCAAAGGCTGCATCTGCAGCAAGGGTCACGCTGTCCTGTCCGGTCAGCGGAAAACGAATGGACTTCTGTCCCGTTATGTCTATTGCGCGCTGCAGTTTGGTTTCCGGAAAACCATCATTCTCTACCCGGAATTTCTTCAGTTTTTCCAGCCCGATTTTTCCCGGGGGAATATAAATATGAATATCACTGATACCTACACTGTTTCCGCTCATTTCTTCTCCTTCATATTCTATGAATCTCAATATACTGCAAAGTTAGCTTAATGGAAAAGGAAGAGAGCAAAAATCAGTCCTGTCGACTGTACATTGCGGAATGTTCCGCATGAATTTTATTGGAATTAGCCAGTTTGCGGGCCAGCAGTCTGGCCAGGAACAGTCCATAGTGCGGGTATTTTCGAATTATTCCGACAAAGCGTTCGCGGGGAATCCGGATCAGACGGCCACCTGTTTCTACCATAACGGTGGCATTGCGGCTGTAGTTCAGCAGAAACGACATTTCTCCCATGAATATATCGGAAGGGGACAGGGTTCCCACCTTTTCACCCTTGTGGTACACCACATAGTTCCCGCTGATGATGTAGTAGAGATAATCATCCTGTTCACCTTCCCTGAAAACGATCTCACCCCGGCTTACGGTAAGTATTTCCTCATTTTCAAATCCGGTTGGAGCTATCCCTTTTTCCCCGTTGTAGTGAGGGAATTCAAGCAGCACCTTATTACCTTTTTTATTGTAGGCTAGCCGTGATGCAAGTTTTCTTGCCATCATAATACCCCTTCCGTTCAGGGCATCCAGTCTGTTGCGGATGATTTTTTCTCTGTATGCTTCTACATCAAAGCCTTTTCCTTCATCACGTATTCTGAATCTGGTGAAATCGTCATGAGTTTCCCAGGAAAAATGTACGACCCGGTCCTGTACTGCAGGTATCATGCATTTCTCATCTACCAGATCGAGAGTCGAACCGCCTCCGGCAAGATACTCCGCTTTTTCTTCCATGGTAATCTCACAGTTTCCGTGCTCTATGGCATTGAGCAGCAGCTCTGTCAGCACAATCTGCAGCTGAACCCTTCTGTCGCTGTCGATAAGTCCGTGATGTGCCAGCGAAACGGTTGCCAGACCGGCATAGATCGGAACGAGGATAGGATTGTTCTGTAGAACAAAGGAAGCGCTCACATGCATGACCAGCTTCCGGCTGAGATCATGCTGAAATATAAGCTGATGGTTCTCCCGGATCACATCAATCGCCAACGGGAGCTGCAGCCGGGCGCGCTGGTAATCATAGACTGCAAGGAGATTGATGTCGCTCAACTCCGTCAGGAGTTTTTCCTCATTGGTTTGATTCCGGTCGAACAGACCGATTATTCCGAATGAGTGCAGCCAGCTGTCGGTCTGGATAATTGTAATAAGCTCTGAAAGCTGTATCCGGGCGTCACTGCAGTCGATTATAACTATTTCTGGAAGTTCAAAATTCAGGTATGCGGTCACGGCATCGGTTGAGCTGAGTACACGCAAGGTATCTTTCGTTTCGGGACGCTCACTGAATCCCTGCTGTATTGATTCAATTATTTCTGTCTGACCTGAAATTAGTGCTACCATTTGTTACTCCCAAAACACTATAGCATTGCTTCATACGGCAGGCAATTTTAAATATGTTTTTTTTAATAAATACGGCTCTGTATGTCTGTATTAAATATATACTGATTGTTAAAATGCACAATATGAAAAAACTGAGTTTTCTGGGACGAATTCTGCTTTTATTCACTTCAGCCATGCTTGCTTTAAGTGCATTACTGGTGGTTGTCAGTATGTGGACAACCGACAGGGTGGCCATGGAGGTTGTGGAGCGCTTTCAGCTTCAGCAGCTGCAGGGCGATCTTCGTGCCGCTGAGGTCTACATGAATCAGCTGTATGGAGGCGTGCGGCGGGTCGGGAATAATCTGGTCAGCTCAGCCGGAAGGAATCTGGGCAGTGATACCCGGGCAATCGACAGAATACATACAGAGCTTGGCGCGGCTGTCGCTATTTATGTATACGATCAGGATGGTTTTCGCAGCATCTCGGGCAACCTCATAGATGAAACAGGAGCCAGTGCGATCGGAGACCGCATAGGCAGTGATAATCCTGCGTATGACTCAGTTATGCAGGGGGAGACGTATATAGGACTGACTGCACTGCACGGGACGAGTTACTATTCCGGGTATCAGCCGCTAACTGCTCCCGGAGGTGAAATTGAGGGACTTCTCTTTATTGGATTTCAGCTTGATGAGATTCAACAGCTTATAAACAGCGGGAAAGCAGAAGGGCTGATTCTGCTCCTGGGGGGAGCGGCACTTGCTCTGGCTGTAGTTCTGATTCTGAGTTATTTCTTGCTGAAAGCCGGGATTCGGCACCTGAACGATGTTTCCAGTCGTCTGAAAGAGATATCCAGCGGTGGTGGAGACCTGACCCGCTATCTTCAGGTGGACAGCCAGGACGAAATCGGTCGTCTTGCAGAGAGTTTTAATCAATTTATGACGGGACTGGTCAAAATAATCCGTACAGTGCAGGGAGAGGCTGAACAGCTTCAGTCAATCGGCCAGGAAATGTCTGTGAACATGGATGAAACGGACTCTGCAATTCATGAGATCAGTTCTAATATCGACAACGTACGCACCCAGATGCAGGAGCAGGCAGCTGCAGTAGCCGAAAGTCTGGCAACCATAGAACAGATAAGCCGGAATATTGAAAACCTGAGCCGTCATATAGACGAGCAAAGCACCAGTGTGACACAGTCAAGCTCCGCCGTCGAGGAGATGGTAGCCAGTATTCATTCCGTGGATCAGACCCTTGAGAAAAATGCAGAAAAGTCGCGTGAGCTGGTGAAGGAATCGAAAACCGGTGTGGCAAAAATCCATGAATTTACAAGACTTGTTGAGGTCATCGCCCGAAAATCACATGGGATGTTGGATGCAATATCTGTAATCGAAAATATTGCGGCACAGACAAACCTGCTGGCGATGAATGCTGCCATCGAGGCGGCCCATGCCGGAGAGCATGGGCGTGGTTTTGCAGTTGTGGCATCAGAAATCCGCAAGCTGGCAGAGGGCTCATCTGAACAGTCAAAATCCATCGGAACAGTTATTCGTGATATAACCGGATCTATAGATCATGCCCTGGAGCTTTCCACCATAAGCGAGAAGAGCATCGAGGCTATTATTTCTGGTATAGAACAGATGCAGCGGCAGGAGGAGGAGATGAAACTCGCCATGAGCGAGCAGAGCAGTGGAGGTAGCCAGATTCTGCATGTCCTGTCTCGTTCCAGTGAGATAAGCGCTGAGGTTCGCAGCGGCAGTGTCGAAATGCTTACCGGCAGTCAGGCTATACTTGAAGAAATGCAGCGTCTGAATGAAATTGCCGGAAATATTTCCGGAAGCATGGATGAAATGGCCGCCGGAGCCATAGAGGTCAGCAAGGCCGTTGAATCTGCAGCCGCTCTCTCAAGAGGCAACAAGTACAGCGTTGATTCTCTCATTCAGCAGGTGCGGCAGTTTGTGCTGGATTAGGAGCTTCCCGCGACAGCGCTGCTGATGTGGGAAGCTCCTGGCGAGATTTATTCTGATATCTCCTCAGATAATACAAATCTCGATAGTGAGAGAAGAAGTTCATCGTTGCTTTCAAGATTATGCGCAGCCTCCGCATGAACAGTTCCCACAAGCTCCGAGAGTTTTGCCGTACTCCTGATTTCATCCTCGATTGCCAGCAGGATTGCATCAGATGCATTGACGAGCTCCTGCATGCTTTTTTTCATTTCTGCTGATTCACTGCGTTGTTTTTCTGTCTGCTCATGGATAGTCTGGGTAGCTTCTGTCAGACTGTTGACACTGGATAGAATCTCGTCCGCACCAATTTTCTGCTCCGTCATGCTGGCTGCAATCGCTCTTACCAGGCGGGTAGTGTCAAAAACTCCGCTGTTGATTCTGTCAAAACTCTGAACCGCAATATCCGCTAGGTTAATTCCCTCTTCGATTTTCTGGCTCATATTGTTGATGAGGGAGCGAATTTCCTTGGTACTGGCTCCTGCGGATGATGCCAGACTACGAACTTCATCGGCAACAACCGCGAAACCCTTTCCTGATTCGCCTGCATGAGCAGCTTCAATAGCTGCATTCATGGAAAGCAGATTGGTTTGCGCAGCTATTTTTCCGATTGTGCTGATTATTTCCCCCATGGATCGGGAAACTTCTTCCAGTTCCCTGATCGCCTGTACCGATGCTCTCAGTTTCTCATCGCCTTCCCGGCTGTGAGCCGTCAGTTGTTCAGCGAGCCGGTCAGCCTGATCCGTGGTTCTGGTGACACTGCTTATATTAGCCACCATCTCGGATATTGCTGCAGAGCTTTGCTCCACAAAACCCGCCTGATTGTTAACCATGTCGGCAACGCTGTCGATAGATTCTGCCATGCCTGCAATGTATTGGCGGGTGCGGCCTACCGTTTCGTTCTGCGATTCTGCAGAGATCTGAACCTGCTGCAGTGAAGACTCAAACGAGTCGATACCATCCTGGGCTTGATTTGCCTGTTCATCCAGGACGGTACTCGAGTTTTTTGCCTGTTCAGCCTGGCTTCGAATCTGGCGGATCAACTTCTCCAGGAGAATCAGAAAACTGTTGAATCCTGATGCCATTCTACCGAGGTCATCATTCTGACTGATGAGTGCACGGGAACTGAGATCTCCTTCTCCCTGTGCCAGTTCATCGATTCGTGCCGACATGCTACTGATACGGGAACAGAGGTTTGAGGTTATAGTACTGCAGATCCAGATGCCCCAGCCAATTGCAGGCAGTGCAAGAATAAATGTTTCGGCCAGGTATCGCCAGACATAGCTCCCCGGGATCACATCCGCTTCTGAGGCCATGGTGATATATGCCTTTCCGGCAGCAATAAATAAAAGAGCAATAAGACAGAGCGATGCTGCGGTGGCCAGCAACATACGTCGCTTCAGGGATGCCGAGCGGTCATCCTCAGACAATCTGATTACCTTGAGGCGTTCCTGCGGCTTGCGGAAGCGGTTTTCTATAAGGAGTAGACTGTGAAGTCCGGCCATCGTACCAATCGAAGCATTCAGCAGAAAAATCAGTATAATATCATCCAGTGAATACTGAGTGACGCCAGCAAGGACATTGCCGACCATGCCTCCGATCGGACCAATTACAAAAGCTGTAACCGCGGCAGCCAGAATGACGATACTTATTCTGAATCCAGCAATACCTGCTTTCGCCTTTTCTTCCTCAGTGATCTGTTCACCCTGGCTGAGTTTGTGAAGTACCTTGTCAAAAGCTGTGCCGGCTCTCCAGAGCAGTATGTTGACCACTATTGTTATGGCCAGGACTATGAAATTGAAGACCCGCAGTCTACTGAGTACCAGAGGAAGATCCCTGACATAATAGACACCGATATAAATCTGCATGAGATATGCAGCCGGTATGTTAATCAGTGTGAAAATAAGACCGGTTTTAACTCTAATTTCGAACATTGTGCACCCCGCTGCATTTATACAGAGCTGAATTCTAAGCTAAAGCTCCTATGCTTCGCAAACAATATTGATCGAAATATATGGAGTTTTCTGCAGCTTTCTCTATATAATCAGTGTATGAGTAGCATTCCTCTGATAGATCTGGCAAAAGCCGCTATATTTCCAACTGATTATGCGGATGACTGGATCCATTATAATTACCGAAACCTTGCTGCAGAAGTATACTGGCGCTGGCATGAGCCGGGCCACCTTCATATCAACTATGCAGGTACCAACGGGACGGTACTGGATTGGTGCAGGAATGCCATGGCCTGCCGTTTTCGAGGCATGCATGCCGGATTTCTGAGCGAATTTCTGTTCACATACCGAAGCGCTCTGCGCTGTGCAGTCAGGGAGGCAGAACAGATAAGCATCAGCGGATACAGCCAGGGCGGGGGAGTCGCCCAGATTGCGCAGTGGGAACTCTACAAACTCTATAACAAGTTATCCAGCTGCACCGTTTTCGGGAGTCCCCGGGCATTTTCTGCAGGTATAATACGAGGTATTCCGGAAGCTCTCATCTGCAGTAGATATGTAAATGGGCAGGATATTGTGTGCCGACTGCCTCCGAAGCTCTTGGGATACGCATCAAGGGGAACAAAGACTGTGATACGGGGAAGATATACAGGTCCCTTTCTTGCCCACTATCAGGATCAGTACTGGATTGCCTTACAGCGCCATATTTCTTGATTTCTCTATCTCAGCTTAGTACCTTGGATTCATGCGTGTTAAAACATTATTAAAATACCCAGGTTTATTGCGGGCTGGATCCGGTATTGTGTTCCTGTTGATCCTTGCTATGAATATAACAGCAATGCCGGTTTCCGCGTCGAATGTCGATGCAGAATTGGTGGCTGGTGGTCTGCATCATCCCTGGGCGCTGGCATTTCTTCCTGACGGCTCGTTTCTGGTGACAGAACGTCGAGGAAGACTCTACCGGATTGCCCCGGATGGTGAAAGCCGGAGTCAGATTGACGGCCTGCCAGCAATTGCAACAGGTGGGCAGGGCGGTTTACTGGATATTATATTCCACCCCGATTTCATTGAAAATTCCCTGGTCTACTTTACGTATTCCGAACCCCGGACAGGGGGGGCAGTTACCGCATTGGCCCGGGCTGTACTGGTGCTGCAGGATACGCCTTCTATGGGTGGCAGCCTGGAGGCTCTTGAGGTTATATTCCGGGCAGACCCTCCATTGCGAAGTGGTCAGCATTTCGGATCACGAATTGTTTTTGACAGGGACTTATATATCTATATGACACTCGGAGAGCGGGGACAGATGGAGCAGGCCCAGGATACCGGTACTCATTGGGGCAGCATAGTCAGGCTTCACGATGATGGTCAGATTCCGAAGGACAATCCCTTCGTGGAAAAAGCCGGTGCCAGAAATGAAATATACACCTATGGAAACCGTAATCCTCAGGGGATCAGTATGCACCCGGAAACCGGAGAGATATGGTCACATGAACATGGTCCCCGGGGAGGTGATGAACTGAATCTGATTGCCGCTGGACGCAACTATGGCTGGCCGCACATCAGTCACGGGGAACATTACAGAGGAGGACAGGTCGGGGTAGGAACTCATGCTGAAGGAATGGAGCAGCCGATTGTGCACTGGACCCCGGCTATAGCTCCTTCGGGTATGACCTTTTATACCGGAGACCGATACCCAGGCTGGAAGGGCGATTTGTTTATCGGTTCCCTGGTGGCACGGCATCTCAGGCGGGTTGTGCTGGATGGCTACAGTGTAGTGGAGCAGGAGGTCCTGCTGGAAAATCAGATCGGCAGGATCAGAGATGTGCGAACCGGGCCTGAGGGGTATCTGTATCTGATTACAGATGAGCCTCGTGGTGGAATTTACCGTATCCGGACTGAATAAATATATAGATCTATGATTCGCTATAAAACCTCCCGGAGGCTTGATGCCTTTTTCAGTTTTTGCTAAACTGCCTGCAACTTTTCGGGAGGGCGACTAGGGTTCCTGATTCAGACAGCCGTAATGGCTCTGAGTTGCATGGTCCGAGCGTTGCCAGCCGGCGTTGTTCCGGTACACCCGCAGGAAAAAAGCCTGTGGAGGAGTCTCGTATTTTACGGGGGTTCTCTGCGGGCTTTTTTTATGCTGCGGGGTACCTCAATACTGGAGGCTGCCTGTGCCGAAAGCAGTTATAGAAACACAGGACCTGAACAAGATTTTCCGGATACGCTCGCGTCGTCAGTCCGGGATCCGGCAATTTTTCGCTCCTCAATTCGATGAACTTCAAGCCGTACGCGATCTTAATCTTCGAATTGAACAGGGCGAAGTTGTAGCATTTCTTGGCCCGAACGGAGCCGGGAAAAGTACCAGCATCAAGATGCTCACCGGAATTCTGGAGCCGAGCAGCGGGTCTCTGCATGTCCTCGGCCGTAATCCCCATAAGGACAGAAAAGAGCTTGTGTTCCGCATAGGCACTGTTTTCGGGCAGAAGAGTCAGCTCTGGTTTCATCTGCCGCCTTCGGACAGCTTTACCCTGCTGCGCGAGATTTATGAAATTCCAATGACTGACTACAGACGGCGGCGTGACGAACTGGTAGACCGCTTTCATCTGGGCAGCTTCTACAATACCCCCGTGCGGAAGTTGAGTCTTGGACAGCGTGTGCGCTGTGAAATAGCTGCCAGCTTTCTGCATGCTCCCGAGATTCTCTTCCTGGATGAGCCGACCATTGGTCTTGATGTTGTCGTCAAGCAGGAAATCCGATCCCTCCTGACTGAGCTCAACCACGAGCGTGGAACCACCATCCTCCTGACCAGCCATGATATCGGAGACATCGAGAAGATCTGTAAACGAGCCGTTATAATACATCATGGACAGACCATAGTTGATGAACCCGTCAGGCAGCTCAAAAAACAGGCGCTTGCCAAGAAATGCGTTTCTGTCCGATATAATACAGCAGTCGATTTTTCGCGTCTTCAGGAATTATCGATTGACGGCCTGAGAAAGCTCAGTAGTGACTCATCTGCGGCAAGGTTCGAGGTCAATATGCACAGGCGTTCATTCGCAGACCTGCTGCAGCAGCTTGCAGTTCTCGGTGAACTTGCTGATGTCAGCATTGAGGATGAACCCCTTGAGAACCTGATAGCGGAAATCTTTCAGACCAGTGATCCAGGGGTGCAGACATGAGGTCGAAATATCTGACTGCAGGCAGAATCAGCATGAGAAATCAACTGATATATCCAGCTGAGTACTTCTCATCCTTGTTTACCTATCTTCTGTTTATATTTGTTTTTTCGCAACTCTACCGCGCGGCTGTTCCGGAAGGCGGAACAATAGCAGGCTACAGTAGAAATGCGCTCATGTATTATTTCGTAATTGCTGAGTTGGTGCTTTTTGGATTCGGACGCATGTTCAGTCAGCTCGCTGATGAGGTCAAGACCGGGCAGATTGCATATATACTTCTGCGTCCCTTTGATTTTCTTCGTTACCAGGCAGCGGTAATGATCGTCCCTGTACTGCCTCTTATCGCCGTCCTGGCTGGAAGCGGATTTCTGCTCGTGTTCATTCAGAGTGGTGCTCCGGCTGTAGTGCAGCCGATTCAGGCAGCTGCAGTCCTTTTGTCACTGCTTCTGTCCGGATTGCTCAGCTATTACATCCAGATGATTCTCGCCCTGACTGCGTTCTGGTTCGAGGAGAACACAGCATTTTTCTGGATTTACCAGAAGCTGGCTCTGGTAATAGGGACTCTCATGCCGATTGAGTTTCTCCCGGACGGACTGAGGCGCATGTCCCTCCTGACTCCATTCCCGTATCTGGGCTATGCTCCGGCGCGTATTTTTACTGTCTACGAACCTGCCCAGGTTCTGTCTCTGATCGGAGGGCAACTTGCCTGGACCTGCGTTGCTGCCTTGCTGAGCAGGTATATTTATGTAACCGGCTGCCGAAAAATTGCCGCCAACGGGGGATGATTATGTATTCCAGACGAAATCACAGCTTACACTCAATTCGAAGTCATGCCAGATTCCTGAAAGCATCGTTTATAATCAATCTCAAGGCTGCTGCTGAATATCGCGGCAACTTTCTGATTCAGGTCTTTGGCATGATCCTCAACAATGCAGCCTTCCTTGTGTTCTGGCAGATATTCCTGCTGCGTACCGGGGATCTTGCAGGTTATGGAATGCAGGAAATCCTGTTTCTCTGGGGATTAACCTCGGCCGCATTCGGCCTCAGTCACATTGTCGCCGGAAACACCCGCTCCATGGGCCGGATTATCATGAATGGTGAACTGGATGTTTATCTGCTGCAGCCGAAGGATGTCATGCTGAATCTTATATGCAGTCGCTCTGTCCTTTCTGCCTGGGGCGATCTGCTGTTCGGTGCTGCTGTTCTTTTCTGGATAAGCTGGAGCAATCCACTGAGATTACTGTTCTGCCTGGTGTTTGTTTTCAGCGGTGCTCTTATCTATACCAGCATATTTGCAGTGGTTGAAACCCTTACATTCTACCTGGGCAGTGCAGGAGGAGGCATATCCCGCAGTATGACCGAGCTAATGATCACTGCCTCCTTGTACCCGGAAAGCATATTCGGTCCGGGGATGCGCTGGCTGCTGTATTCGGCTATACCGACCGGGTTTATAGTGTTTATTCCCCTGCGCAGTTTCCTGCAGCTGAGCTGGCCCCTTCTGCTGGTTTCGATTCCGGCAGCGCTTGCATACTGGCTGTCTGCCCGTCTTTTTTTCCGTCTTGCGCTGAAAAAATATGAATCAGGCAACCTTGTCGGCGCACGGGTATAGCTTCATGAAGACTTTCTTGATGCTCTGATTCTGATCAGATATAGTAGCATTAATGAATCTGCTGGATGCACATCTGCACGCTCCTTCTGATCAAAATCTGTTCAGCCCGGACGGCCTGTATTATATCAATGCTGTCCGGCAGGACGACTGGAAGCGAATAACCGGTTTTGCACAGCGGAATCAGAATGTAAGAGGGTTTATTGGTATTCATCCCTGGCATGCTGCAGCGGCAGAATCCGGATGGGAGGAAGAACTGTGCCGGAGTCTGCATGCAGTGCCATCAATGGGAATCGGCGAGATCGGTCTGGATGCCTGCGGGCGTAACAAGGCAACCGTGGAAGCGCAGGTGGATGTCTGTGCGCGTCAGTTGCGCATCGCGCTTGAGCTTGAGCGGCCCGTCAGCCTGCACTGTTGCCGTGCCTGGGAAAGACTCATAGATGTTCTCAAATTATGTCTGGCTGAATCCGGCAAAAACAGGATTAGAGGACTTGTTCACCGCTATAATGGCGGACTTCCCGAGCTGAAGATATTAATCGATCTCGGGCTGTGCATTTCCTTTCACCCTTCAATACATTCGGCAAATCCGGGGCAGAGAGCCCTGCTGTCTCATTGTCCACTGGACAGTCTGCTTCTTGAATCAGATTCCGAGAGCGGTCCTGACCACGAGGTTCTACAGCTTCATTATGAGCGGACAGCACAATGGCTTGGTATAAGCCTTTCTAGCCTACTGCATCAGGTGGTAATAAATGGATCGATTTGTACGAATCAAGGCTCTGCTGGGTGAAGACCGTTGGTCGCAACTGCCACGCTGCAGTGTGACAGTGGTGGGCATGGGAGCTGTGGGTAGTTATACAGTGGAAGCCCTGGCAAGAAGCGGGGTGGGTTCTCTGCGTCTCGTAGATTTTGACACGGTACATCCGACTAATATCAACCGCCAGCTTTTTGCTCTGGAATCTACTATTGACCATGACAAAGTCCAGGTCGCTGCTGCCAGGGTGCTGGATATCAACCCCTCATGCCGTGTAGAACCCTTGAAAGTATTCGTTCATCAGGAGTCCATTGATGCAGTCCTGGATAATAATCCTGATCTTGTTATAGATGCCATTGATTCCGTCACCCCCAAAGCAGTCCTACTGCAGCAGCTGTATGAGCGAGGAATTCCGGTACTCTCATCCATGGGGGCTGCTCTGAGAACTGACCCCGCCGGCATAAGGCTTGGAGACCTCATGGAGACAAGTGGTTGTCCCCTTGCCCGGGCAATCCGGAGCAGACTGCGACGAAGGGGAGTTGGGATGGGAATCCGGTGTGTTTATTCGACAGAGCAGGTCACTTTTAAATACGGATCTGCTGGAATGGATGGCGCAAACCGCAGTCAGGACCGCGGGCTGGAGCGCAATGTTCTGGGCAGTCTCCCTACCCTGACAGGCATGTTTGGTCTGATGCTGGCAAATGAAGCCTTGAGAATGCTGGCGCCCGCCCTGCCGGATCCGATCAGAAGCTGATGCAGGAAAAAGCTCTGATGAAAAATCAGTCTGCCAGCAGCAGTCTGCGAAGTCCGGCAATGTCCTCTGTTATGTAATCCGCACCACTTGCCGCGAGTTTTTCCCGGTCATGATTTCCCCAGGTAACGGCACAGGCTTCTGCACCAGCAGCCTTTCCCATTCCGATATCATACACGGTATCTCCTATCATCAAAAAACTGGAGGTATCAATTTCCATCAATACAGCCAGTCGCTGCAGCATTTCCGGGTGAGGTTTTTCGTTTGAAACATGATCGCGTGTCAGGTGATGCTCGAAAAGTCCGCCGATGCCGAGGTGTGAAAGCATACCGTCCAGAGATTCCCCCCGCCGGCTGGTTGCTATAGCCATTCGGTATCCTGCTGTCCTGCAATCATGCAGTAGTTCGCTCATGCCGTCAAACAGACGCACCATTCCGTATCCCTGCTCCCTGTAGAAGTCCTGGTATGCGAGTACCGCTGCATCAATATGCGAAGACTCTGCATTACTCAGCAGCTCAAAAGATGAGCGCAGTGGAATTCCGATTGTTGCTGCTATTGTGTTGTCGTCCGGGCAGGCAAGCCCGACTTTGCTGAAGGCATGCTTATATGATGTGACGATAATATCCCGGGTATCGGCGATGGTTCCATCAAAATCAAAGGCCAGAGCGGGAGGTCTTCCAGGTGCTATATGCATGCGGCTGAGCTTACCTGTCATGGTTTAATCGGTCAAGCATGGTTTCCAGCTTATTGTATGAGTGTTTTACTTATGGTACATTTCTTTACTGCAATGAAACGAATCCGGATCGGTTTTACAGCGGTGTGCGCCGTCACAATTTCTCTGCTTGCTGTCAGTCTGCAGGGTGTTGAAGGTGTACTTACTGCATCTATATTGTCTGGCCTCATGTTATTACTGGCTATTGCATTGATTCTCGAGAGTAGAAGTCTATGTGATTGTGCTGTGTCCTGCAGACATCAGCGCGGGAGCGGGCAGGATTGTCTCTCGGATTATGTCAGAAAATCCGGAACAATGGCGGTTTCTGTAATAGCAGGTGTTATAGGGACTTATTTTCTGCAGCGTCTTACACCGCTGGATGCTGTAATGGCTTCAGCCACAGTCGGTCTTGCAGCTCATATATTAATACGTCCTTATGCTGCGGCTGCGTACTGTGGATCATTTGCCGGGATGATGAGCACAGTGCTCTTTCCACCGCTGAGTATGATTATTGCAGCACTCGTGACTGCCCTGTTTTTCCTGGTTCTGATGCCGGTTCTGGACGGATGGGGAGGCAAGCTGGGCACCATTGCATACATAGGTACCCTGAGCACTGCTATTCTCATGCGGAAGGAATTTCCGGCAATGACGCTCCCTGATCAATCATTCTGGGTTCCTATTCTTATTGCAGCTGCTGCGGGTTCACTGAGCACCTATGAGCTGCAGCACAGGAGTTCGCTGGGGCCCGTCGCGGCATCCTCTCTGACAGGACTTACAGCTGCGCTCATGCTGGCATTTTTTCGCTATGCAGGTCTTGCCGGGGATGAAACGCTGCAGCTCTCACTTGTGTTTTTTTGTACCGGATTTATAGGTATGTCCGCCAGACATCGCGTGTCCGGGGGACTGGAAAGTCTTGCTGCCGGATTCGCCGCTGGAGCAATATTCATTCTGACCTCGACCAGTTTCGGCGGAACCGGTGGCAAGCTGGGTACCATCGCTTTGATATCTGTACTGATTACCAGTCTGATCAAGCGTGGCCTCCATCCGGTACTGAAATTACTGCCTTATTCAGGGAAACGGAGTATTAATGACTGATTTTTTCAGTGGATTAACTGAGTTGATTATTTTTTTTCAGGCACACCCACTGTTTGCTCTTGGGGCAATGCTGGTGCTTGGCTATGCCCTGGCACATGCTGCGGAGCACATCGGGCTTCCGGACATTTCCGGATTCATAATTGCCGGAATGCTGCTCGGGCCTCAGATGATCGGCTTGATTACCAGGCAGGGCCAGATTGATCTCATTATTGTCACTGAGGTTGCTCTCGGACTGATCTGTTTCACCATAGGAGCCGAGCTTTTCTGGCCCAAACTGAAGAGGGTAGGCAGGAAGGTCGGCTGGATTACAGCCTTGCAGTATGGTTTTTGTTTTGTCGGTGTCGGAATAGCCCTTGTTTTACTGCAGATGCCTCCGATAATGGCCCTGTTGCTGGCAGCAATAGCCGGGACAACCAGCCCGGCGGCAACCGTCGCAATCGTACAGAGTCTGAGAGCCCGTGGAAGTTATGTTGATTATCTTTACGGCACTGTCGCACTCGGTGATGTGCTTGCTATCGTTATTTTTTCGATTATTATCGCTTTTGCCCCTGCCGCATTAGGCCTCACTGCAGGCTTGTCTGCTGGGGCTCTGGTTGTTTCAACCTTTAGCAGGTTGGGAATCACCCTGGTTTGTGGCTTTGTTTTCGGTTTTCTTATTCACGTAGTTGTTCCCAAGGTGGAAAAACCAGGGGAAACACTTATTATTACCCTTGGATTTTTGCTGCTCGGGATCGCTTCTATGGAGGTTTTCGGCTTGTCTCCTCTGCTTTTTTCGATCGCAGCCGGGGCTTCACTAATAAATATAACCCAGAAAAACCTGCGGGTTTTTCGTACCCTTGAGCCTCTGACACCCCCTGTATATGCGCTTTTCTTCGTCCTTGCCGGGACCAAGCTCAAGCTGTCATTATTGACCGATCCTGTGCTGCTGGTTTTAGGACTTGCATACGTGTTGTTTCGTCTTGGTGGAAAATATACCGGAGCCAGGCTTGGAGCTAAAATATCCGGGGTCCCACGACCGATTCGTCGATTTCTCGGCATATCACTTTTCCCGCAGGCTGGTGTAGCTCTTGGTCTTGTGCTGGTTATGCAGGGATTAGTACTGGATGCCGATCCCTTTGTCTCTCAGCTCATCGACACCGGAGTCGGTATAGTACTCTTCGGTGTACTGGTTAATGAGATCGCCGGTCCCCCCTTATCAAAAATCGCGATTCAGCGCGGCAACATCGCGGAGGAGTAGTAAATGGAATTAACTGACTTTCTGCAACCCCAATTCTGCACGGTGAAAATGCGTGCCAGGGACAAGGAAGGCGCCTTGCTGGAACTGGCTGAACTCGCGGCCGCCCATCCTGCTGCTTCCGGTACAAATGTCCGGGAGGTCTACCGCTTGCTTCTCGAGCGGGAACAGCAGGGATCAACAGGCTTTGGAAATGAGATTGCGATTCCACATGCCAGGATATCGGGATTGTCTGGATTTATTGTTATTACAGGTGTCTCGCATCGTGGGGTGTCTTTTGACTCACTGGATAAAAAAAAGGTCAAGGTTTTCCTTCTCATTCTCGGACCACCGGAACAGGTGAATGTGCACCTCAGGACACTGGCTACTCTTTCGCGGGCACTGGCTCATACCAGTCTGAAGAAGGAGCTTCTGGCCGCCAGAAGTACAGAAACGGCTGTGGAATCTATACTGCGTCATACCGGTGCAGTACGCCATGCTCCGGGTGCCTCTAAAGCCAGTGGGAAGAAAATGGCTATTATCAATGTATATATGCAGGAATATCTGCAGAATATACTGGAGCTTATGGTAGAGATGGGCATTGACGGAGCTACTATACTTGAATCAGGAGGAATGGGTGCGCACATTTCTGATGTCCCGATATTTGCCAGTTTCATTGGATTCATGCAGGAGCGTAAAAATATTTCCAAAACCATAATCGCCCTTGTTGAGGAAGAACAGTCAGCAGAACTCATACGCAGAATCGAAGAGCTTACTGGTGATCTCGATACTCATCAGGGGGCAATGATTATGCTGATCGATGTAGCTACGGTCAGGGGATCAATGAAGATGATGTAGTAAACATGGCGGCAGATTCTGCCGCCATGTTTACGAATCAACTCAGCTTGCGGGCAATTCTGCGGGCTGATTTATGATTGCCTGCTCTGATATATGCCGCAGCCGCAGCTTCTATCGTCTTTCTTTCAGCATTATCCTGGACATTGATCTCCGGATGGCTCTGTGCCCGGTATTCGGAGAAACGACCTGGAAAATCAATAATCTGTCTGTTTTCTATTACCAGCAGCCTGTCAACCACAGCATCAAGAAGATAACGGTCATGTGATACCACTAATAATGTGATTTCACTTTCTGCCAGTGCTTCTTCGATTATTTCCTTGCTCGGAATATCCATATGGTTAGTCGGCTCATCCAGCACCAGCAGGTTAGCGCCCTGAAGCAGCAGGACAGCGAGCTGCAGCCGGTTGTATTCTCCTCCGGACAGGTCGTTCACAGCAGTTTCAAAATCCTGCCTGCTGAACTGCAGTCTGCTCAGCATCGAGCTGACTTCCTTTTCTCCTGAGCCACTAGCTGTTCTCAGAGTGTTCACGAGACTTTCCGAACCGGAGAACTGTTCTCTGTGTTGTGAAACATAGCCAAGCCTGAAGCTCGGGCCGATCCTCATTTCCGGATTATCCCAGTGCCCGGTTGTTACAAGGTCCCGTATCAGGCTTGTTTTTCCACAGCCGTTAGGGCCGAACAGTCCGACCCTTTCATCTGAATGTATCCTGAAATCCAGGGTATCAAGAACTGGCATTCCATCATAGCTTTTGCTGTAATTCCGTATATCAACAGCGATGTCAGCCTGGGATTTTTTGCTGGATATCTGGACCTCGATCGGTCTCCCTCCAATATCCGGAGCATCAATAGACTGTTCCCTGTTCTTCTCAAGCTGGGTTCTTCGCGCCCGAAGGCGCTTACCCCAGGCTGGATCACCTGTAGCACGGGCGATCTGCTCAAAGCGCTGTACCAGAGCTTCAAGCCGCCGCAGTTTGGCTTGCTGTACACTGTATTGTGCAAGCTGGGCAGCTGAATTCTGAAGGAGGGTCATCTTGTAGTCGGTGTAGTTACCCGAGAACTCGAGAACCTGTCCTCCATCCAGCTGCCAGATCCTGTCCACGCAGCGGTCAAGCAGTGTGCGGTTATGTGAGACCAGTAACACCGTTCCCTTGAAATCGCGAATTACATTTTCCAGACGTTCAATACCGGAAAAGTCGAGATGATTACCCGGTTCATCCAGTACCAGTACATCCGGATCCGCCATAAGCGCCCGAGTCAGCGCCAGTGAATTGCGTTCACCGCCGGATAGCTGCATGACCTTTGCGTACAGATCTATTTCAAGACCAATCTCCATGAGAATCCGCTCTGCCTTGACTTCAGCAAGATCCCCCTGAAGAGCATCATATTCTTCACGCAGATTTCCATACTTCAGCAGGACTCGTTCCAGCGCTTCAGCTTCCTGATCAGTACGGCCCATGGCATTTTCCAGGCGCTCCATCTCCTGTCTTTTTACAAGAATATCCGGCATCAGGTACTGGATCACACTTGTTTCCGGATCTGCATTGAGATGTTGAGGTACCCAGCCGATTTTCAATCCCCGTTGCACAGAAACGGTTCCTGCATCCGGATTGATTTCTCCGGTGATCAAACGGCAGAGCGTAGTCTTCCCGCCGCCGTTCGGTCCAACAAGACCAATCTTTACTCCTGCTGGTATGGCAAAGCATGCCCCTGAAAGAACGTCGGCCCCAGCTGGACGTACCGTAATTTTCTGTCCCTGAATAATCATTTTTTCCTCTCTTTTCGCAGAACACAGGACCTGACTTGTTCACCGTACAGGACAGAAAAAAAGCCGCAGGACCTGGTGTCCTGCGGCTTTGTTGATTAACTTGCAATAAGTAATTTAACGCGTTGCGAAAAACTCATTACAGCCCCAAGCAGCAGATACACCTCTCCCCTCGGGTCGAGCTGCTCCTGTTGTTCGGACTGTTAAAATTTCTGCAATACGCATTTTTCTACATTACTCCTGTTTATGCTGTATGTCAACGAATGGCTGAAACAGCCTATTCCATCTTCAGGCGGCCGACAGCCATCTGAATCAATCCAAAATAGTCCTTGAAATCAGACAGGGTGGCACCTGTTACAGCATCAGCGAGCAGCCATTTGTTGTCACTTCCCCGGACCATTTCGTCAAGAGTAAAACCGGTTCCGAAACGTGCGGCTGCTTCTTCAACAGCGTCGATATTTCCCTGCCATCCAAGATCGCCAAAGTTCCAGTAGCTGGAACCACGTTTGTACAGAGATCCTGAGGCGGTAGTAGTTACAGCCTGACCCTGTCCGCCGAATTCGGTGTACACCTGAAATCCGCCTTGTGCGATGCTGTCCCAGTAGGTCTTCATGTTGGCTTCACTGCGGATGATAATCAGCTCGAGATCCTGTCCACCTGACGGATTTCCTTCATCATCAGCTGCAACGTAGATTACTGCTCCACCGACGGTTGTGCCGACATAGTTGGTGCCGTTGTAGGAAATATATTTCGCAGTGCGAACCTGGTTGCCTCGGCTGAGATAATATACGGTGTTGTCTTCATTCCACTCAGGGGCTTCAATGTCAACCTGTGCAAGAGTATGGGGTAGGAATGCTTCATCGAGTTCAGCCTGCAGGCTTCCGTCTTCAGCTGTCTGCACTACAGCCCGACCAACATATCCACCATGAACATAGTTATAAGCCTCAACGGTCTGTCCGCCAGCAAAGCCGGTAGGTGCTACAGGATCATCACCACAGGCGATGAGAGATGCAGCAAGAACCGCAATAATCAGAATTAGAGAAATTTTTCTCATACAGTTACTCCTTGTAATAAGATATTTTTTTATCATAATCTTCCAGGCAGAATTGTACAAGTGATTTTTCTGAAATCTCATGAGGAAATTGCAGAAAGATCTAATGTAAAATTATCAGCTATCCGGTGGCAGAAAATTCATCTGCAGTGCTTCTGTAAGGTCTGATTTTAAAAGGCTGTCCGAAAACTGTTTCGAGTGGTATCATGGACGCTGGAGGAAAATAATGCAGTTACAGGATTTTCTGGATGGTTTCACCAGATCTCCCCTGGAGATAGCGCTATCTCTAGGTTTTCTCCTGCTGTTACTGGTTTTTTTTGTTTCAGTCAGCTATCTGCGTCGCCGTCAGGAGCAGGCTCAGATAAAAAAGCGCTCACAAAAAGTATATCAAACCCTGCTCAAGCGGCATTCAATAACTGCGGATGAGGAGGTTCTTCTCTCGGAGCTCGCAGCCTTTCTTCGGTCCAATGAACGGAGTTATATGCTCATGGAGAATCAAGCCATATTCAATGCCTGCGCAGAAAAGGCTCTGCATACAGACCGGCTGACAAAGGCACAGATTTCAGCGCTGCGTGACAAGCTTGGGTTCAACAAGCGGAGATCCGGTATGATACTAGAATCAAGTAAGCAGATACCGGTTACCTCTCCTGTTATACTACTGAAAAAACCGCATTCACCCGTAGAGGGGAAAGTATTGGAGCCGACTGAAAGAGCCTTCAGGGTTCAGTCCGGTACGAAGGATATGCCATTTCCAGCTAAATCCGAGGTTGAGATCGTATATCATGATGCAACTGGAGTATATGCATTTTCAGCATATCTTATTAATTTTTCCTCCGGAGTTTTCAGCCTGACTCACAGCGAACAGCTTCGGCGTGTTCAGCGACGCGAGTATTTCAGGAAAAAAATCAGTATTCCCTGCTATATGCATAGATCAGGGGAGAGGGATCAGGTCTTTCCTTCTCGTTTTATTGATCTGGGAGGCGGCGGAGCCAGCGTAGTTAATCCAAAAAAAGCATTTTCTGCCGGGGATGATATCAGTCTCAGTTTCCGTTCTGATACAGAAACCATGCTGCACATCATAGGTAGAGTTGTTCGCACCTCAAAGCATAATACAGTGTTGCACATAGATTTTGATAATATGGGAGAAAGCCGTAGAGATCGTCTGTATCGTTTGCTGTTCGGCTGATTCCTGGCCCCCTTTATTTAGCTGAAGGAATTCGGCACAATGGCCAGCATGAAAATTGCTGTTTTGCTTTCCGGCGGAGTTGACAGCTCCGTTGCTCTGAATCTGCTGCTCAGGCAGGGGTATACAGATGTATGTGCCTATTATCTCAAAATCTGGCTTGAAGACGAAATGGCTTACATGGGCTCCTGTCCCTGGGAGGAAGATCTTGCCTATGCCGAGGCTGTCTGCAGTCAGGCTGGCGTCCCGCTCAGGGTTCTGCCTCTTCAGCAGGAATACTATGATCGTGTTGTAGAATATGCGGTTTCCGAGCTTCGTGCCGGTCGTACACCAAGTCCGGATATTTTCTGTAATCAGCGTATAAAATTCGGTGCTTTCTGGGACAAGCTCCAGGAGGATTATGATTATGTTGCAACCGGTCATTATGCCCGGATTGAGCGTATCAGAAGTGACCAGACACCACCTTCATTTGTGCATCGGAACTCTATTGTTGGCGCAGCCGATCTCTGCCTTTTGCGCCGTGCACCGGATCCTGTCAAGGATCAGAGTTATTTTCTGAGTCATCTCTCCCAGGAACAGCTGCAGCGTATACTCTTCCCACTTGGGGATTATACAAAAGCCCAGGTTCGGGAGCTGGCACAGGAGTTTGATCTGCCAACAAAGGATCGCAAGGACAGTCAGGGAATCTGTTTTCTTGGTAAAATCCGGTATCCGGAATTCGTAGGACATTATCTTGGTGAGCAGGACGGGCCGATAATCGAGCGAGAAAGCGGAAAAGAACTCGGTCGACACAAGGGCTACTGGTACTACACTATTGGTCAGCGTCAGGGGATAGGTCTGGGTAATGGCCCATGGTATGTGGTAGGAAAAGATGTAGATCAGAACGTTGTCTATATTTCCCATAGCAGTCATCGTGACGAAGCCAGACGGAGTACCTTCAGAATCGAGAACCTGAGCTGGACAATTCCAGAGCCTGAGCAGACAGGTTTTCCTGCCGGTTCCTGGGGGCAGGAGTATACACTTCTCACTAAATTGCGGCATGGGCCTGAACTGATTTCCTGTACACTTGATCCCCTCAGCGGCAGAATGCAGCTTAATGATGGAGATCAGGGCATTGCTCCCGGTCAGTTTGCCGTTCTCTATGCCGGTGAATACTGTATCGGCGGAGGTCGAATCTGTGCGGACGAACTGAGCTCAGGAAAAATCTCCGGAAGAACGGATTCTTCAGATGCCTCCTCAGGTGAGACTTCAGATGCGAAGAAAGTCGGCAGCAGAGTTGAATTCCTCACTGGTGAACGCAAGCATCCGGATCGGGAAGGATTCACTTCTCCGTACCCGGTCAGTCTTGCTCCCATGATGGATCGTACCGATCGATTTTTCCGCTGGTTTCTGCGTCAGATCACGCCTAATACTTTGCTGTATACCGAAATGATCAGTACTGGAGCCATAGTATATGGCGAACGATCCAGGCATCTGGATTTCTATCCAGAGGAAAAACCGATCGCACTTCAGCTAGGTGGAAGCGATCCCTGGGAACTCGGTAAAGCAGTCGCCATAGCTGATGACTGGGAGTATGACGAAATAAATCTTAACGTCGGTTGTCCAAGCGACCGTGTGCAGCATCGTGGAATCGGAGCCTGCCTGATGGCAGAACCCGATAAGGTTGCCCGTCTGGTAGATATAATGCGGAAAAACACCAGCAAGCCTGTTACTGTAAAGCATCGTATCGGCATTGACGGACGGGAGAGTTTTGAAGAGCTCTGTCAGTTCGTGGAACAGGTAGCCGCATCAGGGGTCGAAAGACTGACAGTCCATGCACGGATTGCAATCCTGGCTGGGCTCAGTCCAAAAGAAAACAGAACAATCCCCCCCTTGCGATATGAAGATGTATACCGACTGAAACAGGAATATCCGAATCTCGAGATAGAAATTAACGGTCACATTGATTCAGTGGACTCAATCCGCAGGCATCTGACTCATGTCGATGCGGTCATGCTGGGCAGGGCAGCCTACGATAATCCATACCTCTTTGCGGATATTGAACGTGAGATATTCAGGAGCAGGACACATGTTCCTGACCGTCGTGAAATTATCGATCGTCTTATAGTTTTTCTGGAAACACGCTGGGACAGTGATTATCCCAGACCGCCACTTGGTCACATTATGGGTCTTTACCATGGTATGCCCGGGGCACGCCGCTGGCGGGGAACAATCAGCACTGAACTTTCTGCCGGTACATCTGCTCCGGAAGTTCTTCGCAAGGCGATGGAGCAACTACCGGCCTCTGCTGATTAGCCATGTAGAAACATGTATTGCTCTTTCTCTGCTTCCTGAATAAACTTTAACGAGATAGTCAGCGTCAAGGGGGTGGTGGCGATGAATAAGTTGTGGAAATATCTGTTGGTTTGTGCCTTGCTGCTTTTTGTGCTTGCATCCTGTACGGAATCAGACAGTTCAGCTGAAGTCGATCGCGGAGTGGAAACAGAGCTGACTGAACACAGAGTTGAGGCGGTTGAATCAGCTGTCGCAGTGGATGAAACCGAAACCGAAGCGTATGACGAGCAGGGCGACGAATCGGATGACCGGGCAGATATCGGAACCGATTCCCCAGCTGTTCCCGAACTGCATATTGAATTTGCTCCCGGCGATGATCCGGGCAATGTGAGAAATGCAGTTATACTTCCAGACACAGACAGTATGGGTAATGCAGTTTCCTGGCAAAGTTCGAAACCGGAATACATCAGCATTAACGGAGAAGTTAATCGACCCGATTTTTCTGAATCAGATCAGGATGTTCTGCTAACTGCCAGTATCCAGCGTGAAGAAACTGAAATCAATGAATATTTGCTGCGTGTGTTGAAACTGCCTGGGGTAGTATTCAACGCCAATGGTGGGCGGGGAAATATGCAGCCGCAGACTGTTGCAGAGAAGTTAGCGGTTCAGCTGAATGAGAATCAGTTCTCCGCACCTACCGGCACTGTTTTTGCAGGGTGGTCACGCAGTCCGGACGGACAGGCTACATATGCGGATCGTGGTAATTTCACCGCTGGAGAAATTCGGGAAACTATCCTTTATGCTGTCTGGGCAACTGACGTCTATGCAATAAGGTATCATGACCTTTTCGATGGCAGAAATAATCCAGATAATCCCGTTTCATACAGCAGTCGCTCTGCCGATGTCGTTCTGCTTGATCCTGTTCGCCGTGGGTACCGGTTCACTGCCTGGCATGATGGACCGAGTGCGCAGGCAAATCAGATCAGGCGCATAGTTCAGGGAACAGAACGCGATATCCTGTTATACGCCAGATGGAATCCCGAGCGGTATACCCTGAGGTTTGATTCTGCTGCTGACGATGTCCGGAATCCTTCTTCAGTAACAGTGACCTTTGACTCTACCTATGGCACGCTGCCGGTGCTGGAACGTTTGGGGTACCATTTTCTGGGCTGGACAAGGGAATCCGATGGAGTGCGTGTCAGCTCTGAATCAATTGTGCAGACAGATCGTGATCATGTGCTGACTGCGGTCTGGTCTCCTGTGGAGTATTCTATCAGATATTCCAGTATGTACGATGCTGTTAATCATCCTGAAAATCCTGTTGTATATACGATAATCGAAAATCAGATCAACCTTCTGCCAGCTGAAAGAGCCTCATATCATTTTGATGGCTGGTTCGATAATCCCGAGTACAAAGGTGACAGGATCACCCATATTCCGGCCTCTTCAGTTGGTGAACGCGAATATTATGCGCGGTGGCTGTACGCTTTTCCCGGTATTGAGTACAGGGATATGGTCGTTGTTCCGGGAGGAACATTTCTACAGCGTGCGACAGAAGGAGATCCCCGGCAGTTCTATAATCGTGTTACCAGCTTTGAGATAGCCCGTTATCCGGTGACATACGAGCTTTGGTATGCTGTAAAGAGCTGGGCCGATGCGAATGGCTATGACATTGGCAGGCCAGGGCGTGAAGGAAGTCATGGACCAATCGGGCGTGAACCGCAACGTTTTCCTCATGAACCCGTAAGTACTGTCAGCTGGAGAGATTCAGTTGCCTGGCTGAATGCCTACAGTGAAATGAAGGGGCTGGAACCAGTGTATTACATAGACAGGGCCATGACACAACCAGTCCGCAGCAGCTCTACCGCAAACAGTCCCCAGACTGCTGCTGGTCAACAGGATAATCCCTTCGTGAACTGGAATGCTACAGGTTATCGTTTACCCACCGAAGGTGAATGGCAGTTTGCAGCAAGTTACCGGGACGGTTTTGAGTGGACACCTCATACCTTTGCCTCTGGAGCAACAGCAACCTGGACCAATGAAACGGCGAGTTCCTTAGTAGCATGGTATTTCGATAATGCCGATACCGGAAGCGGCCCGAAAACACAACCGGTCGGAAGCAAAGGGCCGAATGCCCTCGGAATATACGATATGAGCGGGAACGTATGGGAGTGGTGTTGGGATTGGTGGGCTGAGTATCCCGCTGCCGAGCAATCGGATTACCGCGGCGCTTCGACAGGGACACAGAGAATAACACGGGGAGGAGCATGGCGTTATGTTAACAGCCTTCTCCAGATCGGTAGACGGGATGGTATAGAGCCCTGGTATGCAACAACCAGAACCGGATTCAGGGTTGTTCGCAGCCGCGAATAGAGGAATACAGCAGAGTAGAGTAGCAGTAGAGTACTGCAGAGGAGTTATCCCGTGAGAAAAATACTGTGTTTGTTGTGCGGCATCATCGCCTGTATCCTGTTGTTCACATCCGCCGGAAGATCGGAGCCTAACAATTCGCAATCCGATATCCCGGCTGAGGATCAGGCGGATGCTCAGTCCGAGGCGCCGCTCTCCAACCTCAGCTTTCCAATTCTTCTTGTCGATGGGCTTTCGCGCCGCAGTGATGTGGATCTGATTGCCACTTTTGCTGAGGAACGGGAACATTTGAGCGAACTTGGTGCTGATGCATTTATCAGCAGCCGGGATGCTTTTGGCTCAATTCAAAGCAATGCTGCCCTTCTTGCTCAGGACATTGATCGAATTCTGTCAGAGACCGGTAGCAGCAAGGTATATATTATCGCCCACTCCAAGGGAGGTCTGGATTCTCGGTATCTCATAAGCAAGCTTGAATATGGAGACAGGGTAGCCGCACTGGCAACGATCGCCACCCCTCATCGCGGGACCTGGATTGCAGATACCATAGCTGAAAATGTCGGCAATGCAGAAGAACTTGTAGCTAGAGTGGTAGACTGGTTTGCCCGTTTTATCGGAGATTCTTCTCCGGATTCAGAGATGGCTGCAGACCAGTTGACCCGGCAATATATGGCGGAATTTAATGAAGAAGTACTGGATCATCCATCCGTACGGTATGTAAGTTATGCTTCTTCAATCACCGAGGAATATCCAAATCCTCTCTGGGCAAGAGTTGCATTGGCTTTTTCAGAGGAAGAAGGGGCAAATGATGGTCTTGTTTCGGTTTCCTCAGCGCAATGGGGCGATTTCAGGGGAATTGTCAATGAAATATACGGGTATGAACAGGTAAGCCACCAGGATGTTGTCGGAATGAACGATTTCTGGAACAACATGGGCTTTCCGTATCTTGAATTTATTGTGGATGTTGTTCTGGAGCTCGAAGAGGGCTATACTTCCCGATAACTATGGATACTTTACTTCTCATATTTGCCTCAATGGCCGTTTTTGGACTCGGGGTTACTCTGGTCGATATGTTCGGACTTCTGGGTGACGACAGCAACGACAGCGACGGTAGTGATGTCCTTGACTCCGACTCCGACTCCTTCGATGGAGATTCACTGGACGTAGATTCATCTGATAGTGAATCCCCCATGGAGACCGATGAATTGTTGGACGGCAGCAGCAGGCATCAATCTTCTTCTGTGTTGGCTTCGGATGAGAAAATGCCTGCAAACCGGAGTTTCTTTAGATTTGTAAGCAGATCTCTCTCCTTGCTGCGGAATCTGGTGTATTTCTGTCTGGGAGCAGGACCTACCGGCGTCTTCGGGATTCTTACAGGCTATGGACTCCTGGAAGTTCTCGCCTGGAGCGGCGGGGCAGGAGCTGGAATTCTACTGGCTGCCAGGTTTATTCGATCACTTGCGAGGCGTGATCTCGATTCCACTATCAGCATAAATGAATATTTATTCGATGAGGCGGTAATAACAGTACCAGTCCTTCCCGGTCAGATCGGGAAAGGCACTGTGCGTCGGTATGAGCGTGAGGTGGAGCTGTATATGCGCTCCCGGGATTCTGGTGAGACATTGCGGCGGGGAGACCATGCAAGAATCATCGAAATACTTGATGAGATCTGCACAGTTGAAAAACTGCCTGTTCAATAAATACCGCTGCATAAAAATCAGGAGGAGGAGAAATGCTCGAGTTAATCGATTTCAGTCCCGCATTATTCTACGGGGCTCTTGGAGGAGTTGTATTCTTTGCACTTCTCGCGGTGCTGAAGGCTACAATACGGGTTGCGAGCCCGGACAAAATTCTTGTAGTTACCGGCAGGAAGACAAAACATCATGGTCGGGAGTTCGGTTTTTCGGTTGAGCGCGGCCGGACCATGATTGTGCCGTATTTTCAGTCCATGGGACAGCTGGATCTGGGGGTGTTCCCTATATCTGTCCGTGTTGAAGGTGTAAACAGTGCGAATGGAATTACTGTTGGAGCGGATGCAACGGCATGTGTATGTATCGACGACGACGATGATGCAATGCTTTACAGCGCTGTCGAGAGGCTGATGGGGAAACGTAACGATCAGATTCATGATCAGGTTCAGCAGACCCTGGTAGGTAACTTCCGCGGTGCTTTGAACAAGGCTACCCCATTGCAGGCCATTGGTATGGAGGATGTTGTAGAGAGTGATTCGGACTCAGATTCGGAAGAAAATATCGAGCGGGCGCAATTCCGTGCAGAACTGCTGGAGGACATCAACTCCGATTTACGGTCTTTCGGAATGCGCGTTGTCTCTGTTTCCCTGCAGAAAATCTGGGATACATCAAACTATATCGCTAACCTGGCCCAGAAGACCCTGGCAGAAAAGCGCCGGCAGGTTGAGATAGAGGAAGCACGGCTCTATGCAATTGCCGAGCAGGCAGAGAGCGATGCCAAACGGATTATAGAGGTCTCTAGATCCAAGGCCGATGAAGCGATTATTGCTGCCCGTCAGGATCTTGAAATGTACCGACGGGAAGCCGCCGGACTTATTGAGGAGGCTACGCTTCAGGCCGATCAAGCTATCTCCGAGGCTAAAAATGCCGGGGAATCCATGGTGCAGGCTGAGTTGATATCACTGCAGAAACTGAAGAATGTCTCTGCGGTTACCTTGAAGGCAGAAGCTGAAGAAGAGGCTGCCAGGATAATTGCTGATGGAGAGCAGAAATCCGTATCGGTACGCCGGGGAGCCAGAAACGAGGTCCTGGCTGATAAAACACAGATTATCGGTGAGTATGGTGACGACGCTGCAAGTGTTATTTTTCTCCAGCATAAACTGCCGGATGTATATGCTGCCTACAAAGAGGCGACAGAGAACAGCAGTGTAGACAGTCTGGTAGTGATGAACGATGAGGAGGGATTCTCCGGCGCTGTAAACCGGGGACCACGGGCTTTTGCTGATTTTCTGAATACCTTTGCCGATACATTCGGAATTCGGGTCCGGGATTTTGCTATGCCTGAGAAAGGAGCTGTCAAATGATTTATTTCGTAATTGGACTCGGTGGGTTTGCTGTCGGAGCTGTGCTCCTGCAGCTGATCACAAACATGAAGATAGTTGGTGGTAATGAGCTAGGTGTGGTTTCCGGTTCCGGGGGAAAGAAAGGTTTCAGAACATTTTCCGGTGGGCGTGCATTTATAATCACGTTGCTTCAGAAATTCAGCAAGTTTGATCTGACTCCGGTCACTATCGAGGTTGTTGTTGATTCAGCGATCGCGGCAGGCATAGTACCCTTGAATGTCAAAGCTACGGTATCGTTTGCTATCGCCGCCAACGAAGCTGGTAGAAGTCATGCCGTTACCAGAATTCTCAGTCTTGCAAGAAACCGCGAGAATCTTCAGCGGGTTGCTAATGACATCATTGAAGGTCACCTCAGGGATTCTATTGCCAGCATGACCCCGGAGCAGGTCATGAAGGACAAGGATACTCTCGTAGCCAAAATGATCAATGTCTGTAAGCTGGATCTTGAGAATATCGGGCTTGAAATTACAACCATGAATATAGCGGATGTGGATGATCACCGCCTCCCGGGGGTTGAAGAGCCAGATCTGTATATGGCATTGCTCAAGCGGGTTCAATCCGCAAATGCTGAAACAAAGGCTCGGCAGGCTCAGGCTGAAGCACGCGCTTCAGCAGCAGAGCAATCCCATGAGCGGAGGGCTGAAACAGAGGTTCAGAATCTCAAGAATGAACTCGAGCGTCTGAAGGCTGACGTCAGGGTAAAACTTGCGGAGCAGCATCAGCGGCGGAAGGTTGGCATCGAGCAGGAGAGTGCAAATGCAAGAGCTCGTGTTTCCGGAATCCGGGGAGAAATTGAAGCTGAAAAACAGAATATCGAGATGCTTCGAAACCGTTACAAGGCAGAAATAATAACTCCGGCAGAAGCCGAAGCAGACAGGCTGCTGCTTGCTGCAAAGACCGGGATGGCCGCCTGGAAGGCCATTGCCAAAGCCGAACATTCGGAACTCAAGCAGACGCTCAAGACACTTAAAAGCGCCGGAGATGATGCACGCCGTGCATGGATAATCGACAACTTCGATGGCTTGTTCAAGCCGTTTGCTGGAACCCTGGGCAGTTATCCCTCACGTCACGTATCCGTTGTGACTGGTGCCATGGGTGACCATGCTCCGATTTCTGCTATTCATCCCAACGCCGTAACTGCGGCACGAAATGATATGCTTGCGGCAGCCTTTGATTCTGTAAAGCCCGCCGACAAAAAAGCAGAGAGATGATATAATATGGAGCAGGAGGATATCATGAAAGAGAGACCTCAAGCTGTCGTTCTTTTTGCAGACGGGTTTGAAGAAGTCGAGGCTGTAACGCCTGTTGATTTTCTGCGTCGCGCTGGTATTGTTACCCATATGGTCGGCATTCAGGACAGAGATGTCGTCGGTTCACATGGTATACGCATTACTACCGATTATACGCTGGATGAACTGGACACCACTCCGGAGGTGATTATTGTGCCGGGAGGACCGGGAGTAGTAAATCTTGCTTCTGATCCTGCGGTCTGCAGTCTGCTTGAACAGCAGTTTTCATCCGGGCGCTATATCGCTGCCATTTGTGCTGCACCGGCAAAAGTTCTGGGTCCGCTCGGCCTGCTGGTAAATCGCCGCTATACCTGTTATCCCGGTCTTGAGGAAAATCTGAAGGAAGGAGAATTCTCAACGGATCGGGTAGTTGTTGACGGCAATCTTATAAGCAGTAGAGCCGCAGGCAGCTCAGCGGAATTCAGCCGGGAAATAATCCGGATTCTGGCAGGTGATGAAGCGGCCGATGGGGTTCACTCATCTACTCTGCAACCCTGATATAAAAAAGTCTGTCTGAAACATAGTTCAGACAGACTTTTCTGATTTGTAGTATACTGATATGCAGTATACGATATAATCCTGCTCGGATTATTTCCAGGGTCTGGTCAGAATCCTGTCCAGACCATTCCACTTTTTCAGATCCTTCGGCAGCTTCGCCTTCCTGTCAGCATTAATATAGGCAGGATCCTGGAAACGATAGGTGTACTCTGTGTGCTCCGCATACGTATTGTTGATCAGGGCATAGGTATCTTCAGTCATTACCAGTTCTTCGTCTGTTGGTATTACAAAAATCTTGACTGCTGAGTCTGGAGCGCTGATCTCGGTTTCGGCATTTTTTGTCATAGACGCGAAGTTCCGTTCACGATCTATTTTAATACCCATTGATTCCAGGCCTTCCAGTGCCTTCTGGCGGATAATAGGGCCTCGTTCTCCGACGCCTGCAGTAAAGACAATTGCATCTGTTTTACCGAGGGCAGCGGCATAGGATCCTATGTACTTGCGGATACGGTATGCTTCCATATCGATTGCAAGCTGAGCCCGTTCATCGCCTTCTTCGGCAGCAATTTCGATATCGCGTCGATCAACATATTTTTCTGTTATTCCGAGCACGCCGCTCTGTTTGTTCAGGGCTGACTCGACTTCTTTTGAGGTCATACCGGTTTCATTGATCATATAGAAAGTGATTGCTGGATCATGATCCCCGCTGCGGGTGCCCATAATCAAGCCCTCAAGAGGAGTCATGCCCATGCTTGTATCAATGGATACCCCGTTCTTTACGGCACATATTGAGGAGCCATTCCCGATGTGTGCAATAATGGCATTGGTTTCGAAGGGGTCTTTCTCCAGCAGTACCGCAGCACGCTTGGCAGTATAGAGAAATGATGTGCCATGAAATCCATAGCGCCGCACTCCGTGTTCACTGTACCAGTTGTGAGGTAATGCATAGAGGTAAGCCTGTTCGGGCATGGTCTGATGCCAGGCCGTGTCCATTACAGCTGCATGCGGCACATCCGGGAGAACCCGACGGGCTGCTTCGATACCGGTGATATTTGCCGGATTATGCAATGGAGCAAGATGTGAGAGTTCACGGAATGCCTGAATAATCTCATCGTTTACCAGGACAGACCTGTTGAAGCGCTCACCGCCATGTACGACACGGTGCCCTACCGCCTTGATCTCATTGATCGATTCGATTGCTCCGAATTCTGCATCGGTCAGGGCTTCAAGAATCAGCTCGATAGCCTCCGCATGAGTCGGACAGTCACGTTCTTTTACCATTTCCGGTTTTCCCGCGCTGGCATGCTCGATTTTAGATCCCGGCTGGGTTACTCGTTCTACGATTCCGGAAGCTACTACCTTACCCTCTGTCCAGTTGTATAGCTGGTACTTAAGGGAAGAGCTTCCACAGTTTAAAGTCAAAATTTCCATTCCTGTACTGTACAGGAAAGCGATTGGCCGATGCAAGCAAGCTGGGGGTGTCAATACAGTCAGGAATTTGGAAAAAAATGATTTTTTCCTTGCGAATGCAGCTTATACCCCCTATAATCGAGTTAGTAACGCGCATTAAGGAGGAGAATTACCGAATGAGTGTGATGACAATTAACGGTGGTCCAGTGCTGACTTTTTTATCGAAGCCAGCAGTAAGAGTGATAACCTCAATTCTGATAATAGCTGTTCTCATAGCTGTTTTCGGGTTAAGTGTTGATTTCATGCGGCAGCAGGATGCCCCGCGTGCAATGCTTGCAACGGTTGCATTGCTGGTAGGGGTGCTCGGTATCTGGGCCGTATATTTATCGTTTGATAATCTTATCGATACCTTTCCGACAAGGATCAGGGATTTTATCAGACCGTATCTTTTTATGGGCCCTGCGGCAGTGGCTCTTTCGGTCTATTTACTTTATCCAGGGGTGAAGACAATATATGTGAGCTTCTTCACGTACCGGCGTGGTCAGGGTGGGCCCACACCCGGAACCTTCGGATTTCAGAATTATGCTACCTTGTTCTCGGACCGGAATATATTGATAGCCTTCCGGAACAATCTTCTCTGGCTGATTCTTGTGCCGCTTTTTGCGGTTTCAATCGGTCTGATTGTTGCCGTGCTTGTAGACAGAATTAAATGGGAAAAGTTTGCCAAATCCCTGATTTTCCTGCCAATGGCTATTTCTTTCGTCGGTGCCAGTATTATCTGGAGGTTCATATATTACAGGGCTCCTTATGGCGAACAGATTGGGTTGCTGAATGCATTGAGGGTCAATTTATTCGGTATGGAACCGGTAGGGTTCCTGGCAATGCAGCCATGGAATAACCTTTTTCTTATCGTGATCATGATCTGGCTGCAGACAGGATTTGCTATGGTTATTCTGTCCTCGGCGGTCAAAGGTGTGCCAAGTTCGCTAATGGAGGCTGCCAGAATTGATGGTGCTGGGGAATTCAGGATTTTCTTTCAGGTAATAATTCCATATATTTCAGGAACCATCCTGACGGTAACTACTACCATAACCATACTGGTCCTTAAGGTTTTCGATATTGTATTTGTAATGACCAGTGGTAATTTTGATACAAACGTAATTGCGAATGTCATGTATCAGCAGATGTTTGTCCAGGGCAACTTCGGCCGTGGAAGTGCTGCAGCAGTTCTTCTGTTCGTGGCAGTTCTTCCGGTTATGATCTACAACATGCGCAGTCTGGAAAGCAGGAGGTAATTTATGTCTGATGCTATATTCAAGGTTGAAACAGCCGCACATTCCAAGGCGTATAAGTTGCGTAAGCGAAAAGAACTTGGTAACAAGCTGCTCGTGAATTTAACCGTTACTGTAATTGTTACAATATGGACCATTCCTACGCTCGGTATTCTCGTCAGTTCTTTCAGACCCAGAAACATGATGGTTTCTTCTGGCTGGTGGACTGCTCTGGTGAACCCCTTTTTGAGTGGTCAGTGGACGATTGACAATTATATCAGTGTTCTTGTGGGGAGAGGCATGGGAAATGCCTTTATGAACAGCCTTCTCGTTACTATTCCGGCTACGGTTATCCCTATTACCATTGCAGCCTTCGCTGCATATGCTGTTGCCTGGATGGAATTCCCCGGAAGGAAGCTGTTCTTTACCATACTTGTCGGTCTTATGGTTGTGCCACTTCAGATGAGTCTTCTGCCCTTGTTCACCCTGTATCAGCAGGCAGGGCTTAATGGAACTTTTCTCGGTATTTGGCTGGCTCATACCGGTTTCGGTTTGCCATTGGCAACCTACCTGCTCTATGGCTATATTGCCGGACTGCCGCGTGACCTGATCGAGGCGGCCAGAGTCGACGGGGCTGATCCCATGCTTACGTTTACCAGGCTTGTACTGCCACTTTCCACACCTGCAATAGCTTCTTTTGCAATCTTCCAGTTCCTCTGGGTCTGGAATGACCTGCTGGTAGCTCTGGTATTTCTGGGAACGCGGGCGGATGTGGCAATTGTTACTACCAATCTGTCGGAAATGGTTGGTTCGAGGGGACAGGACTGGCATCTACTTACTGCAGGTGCTTTCATATCAATGACCGTACCTCTGGTGGTATTTTTCAGTTTGCAGAGATACTTCGTTCGCGGTATGATGGCAGGGTCTGTGAAGGGCTGATATCCGACGGACAATTAGCGTATCTGATTGGAGTAGGTAGTGAAGCCAAAACGAGTTTCAGCAGAAGATGTAGGAAGAAGAGCCGGGGTGTCACGTACGACTGTTTCATTTGTGCTGAATAATACACCTGGTAAAAGTATTGCTGAAGAAACCCGCCAGCGGGTGCTGCGGGCAGCCGCTGAGTTGGGGTATACTCCGAACGAGGCTGCCCGCAGGCTGGCTCTTACCAGGGACAGGTCAATCGGTCTTTACATCTGCCACTCCAAGTCGGTATTCTCCGACGCCTTTATTATTCGTCTGATTGAGGGTATGACTCAGACCGTCAATCGGAACAGGGTCAGATTGCTTATTCATCAGCTTCCACTGATTGGGAGCGACTACCTTCAGTTAGCCCGTGAGGATGATGTGTCAGGGGTATTGTTACTGAATACCCATGCTGAAGATGCAGAGCTTCGCCGAATCGTTGAAAGCGGATTTCCTGCTGCGGTACTGGATGTTCACCAGACTCTGCAGGTTGACCAGGTAGCAACAGATAATAAAGGTGGTGCCAAAGAGGTGGTAGAGCACCTTTTAAATCTGGGACACAAACGCATTGCAATGATTACACATGCCAAACTGGAGTTCACTGCTTCTCGTTTACGGTATCAAGGCTATCGTGAGGCTTTGTCAGAAGCCGGTATTGAATATGATGACAATCTCGTGCAGATAGGTGACTTTACTGAAGAGAGTGGGTATGCTTGTGCTGTTCGGTTGATTGCACTTGAAAACCGACCTACGGCAATCTTTGCCGGGAATGATGTGATTGCATACGGTGTGCTCAGCGCATTTCGTGACAACGAAATTACCGTACCGGATCAGATATCGGTAGTAGGCTTCGATGATGACTTTCTCTCACGCTATCTGAATCCTCCGCTCACCACAATGGCTTTGCCGGCAGGCGGGATGGGCGGAACAGCAGTAGATCTATTGCTGGAGCGTATGGACAGAGACCCATCAGAAGGTGATGCTGTCCGGACAATCATATTACCTTCCCATCTTGTAATCCGGGAGAGCACAGCTCCTCCAGGTGGGAACTGAAAATCCTGATAACGTGAGGAGCGCAGTGTGTCGCATTCTGAACACCCTTATGAGCTAGATGGATGGAGAATTACTGAAACAGAATTCCATCCAGAAAAAGTCGCTGCGGACGAGACTGTATTTGCCCTTGCAAATGGTCATATAGGTATCCGGGGAACCTTCGAGGAACAACGCTGTATCTATCATAATGGGACCTATATCAATGGTTTCTATGAAACCGAGCCTATTGTGTACGGTGAAAGTGCATACGGTTTTCCCAAACTGAAACAGCAAATGCTCAACATTACTGACGGTAATATTATTGAGCTGTATGTGGATGAGGATCCTCTGGATCTGTCTACCGGCACGGTACACGAATACCGTCGAAGTCTCGATATGCGTTCAGGGATCAGCACCCGGCATGTCCGCTGGGAAAGTCCGGGCGGAAAAATTATCAACCTCAATGTACGCAGACTTGTCTCCTTTCGCCGCAAGCATGTTGCCGCCATAGACTGGGAATGTATTCCGGAAAATGAATCAGCGGTTCTCACCATAATGAGCAAACTGGAAGGGAAGCAGCGGGCAGTCAGCTCAGCGGATGATCCTCGTGTTGCGCATTCACTTTCACGCAATGCTCTCATTCCGAAAGGGAAGAAGATTGATGATCTTGAAGGCTCAATGCAGCACATAACAAGAAATACCGGCTTGGGATTACTGGTGACAATGCGGAATATTTTGAGGACCAAGGCGGAATACTCAGCTGAAGCTCATACATATCCTCAGGAAATTGTGCATAGCTACAGAGTCGAAGCAGAACCAGGCCAGATCGTTCATCTCGATAAGATCTATACCTACCATACAAGTATGGATAAACGCAGTCCTGATCTGAACCGCCCTGCAAAACGCGTGAGAAACGAGGCATACAGTCTCGGCTTTGAGGGTCTGGCCAAAGAGCAGCGTGATTATCTCCAGGATTTCTGGAAGCATACGGATGTAGAAATCCAGGGTGACATAGCTCTTCAGCAAAGCCTGCGTTTCAACATGTTTCATCTGCTGCAGGCGGCCGGACAGGATGGCTTTACCAATATTGGAGCCAAGGGACTGACAGGTGAGGGGTATGAAGGCCACTATTTCTGGGATACCGAGATCTATGCCCTTCCGTTTTTTACCTATACCAAAAGAGATATAGCCAGAAAACTGCTTGAATTCCGTATTCATACACTCGATCAGGCTCGGGCACGTGCCAGGGAACTGCATCATAAAGGTGCTCTGTATCCCTGGCGGACTATAAACGGGAATGAAGCATCAGCGTATTTTCCCGCCGGCACAGCCCAGTATCATATCAATGCAGATATTGTCTTTGCGATGAAGAAATATGTTCTGGCAACTGGTGATGAGAATCTGCTACTGCAGGGAGGCGCTGAAGTTGTAATTGAAACTGCACGTTTCTGGTATGATCTTGGCGATTTCATACCATCAAAAGGCTTCTGCATTAACGAAGTGACCGGTCCAAATGAGTACACAACACTCGTAAATAATAATGTATTTACCAATATGATGGCACGACAGAATCTTCAGTATGCGGTAGAACTGGAGAAGTGGTTGTCAAGTGAACACCCGGCTCTTTATGATGATATTGTTGACAGACTGATTTTGCATCCGAGGGAATCAGTCAATTGGGCGAAAGCTGCAAAATCGATGTACATCCCCTATGATGAAAAGAAGTCCTTGTATCCTCAGGATGAAAACTTCTTCGACAAGGCAGTATGGGATTTTAAAAATACACCAAAAAGCAATTATCCACTGCTGCTTTACTATCATCCACTGACGATATATCGCTACCAGGTGCTGAAGCAGCCGGATCTTGTGCTTGCACTCTTTCTGCAGGGACAGCACTTCAGCCCCGAAGAGAAAAGACTGAATTTTGATTACTATGATCCTCTTACTACCGGTGATTCAAGTCTGTCGGCCTGTGTGCAGAGTATAGTAGCAGCTGAGGTCGGAAATACTGAAAAGGCATATCATTATTTTATGAAGACTGTTCGTATGGATCTCGACGATGTGAATGGCAATGTGAAAGATGGAGTACATACGGCGGCGATGGCAGGTTCATGGCTTTCAATGATTTATGGCTTCATTGGACTGCGTGATTATGAAGGCTTACTGAGTTTTAATCCGCATCTCCCGGATGCATGGGAGTCGATCAGGACAAATCTGCAGTACAGAGGTTCTTCTCTGGCAATTGAGTTGAACCGTAAAGGACTTCAGCTTTCATGGAATGGTGCTGAAGAAATAAAGATTGAGGTCAGGGGCGCTGAGTATTCTCTGGAAGCCCGAAGCAGCATATCTGTCGGAATTATGTGAGGAATTCCTGGAATCTGACTTTTTCTGATTGAACATACCTTTCGATGACAAGTTCTGCTGTATAGCTGAATGTGAGAAGTATATTTGGATACCTTGTTATTCTGCTGGGACTTGGAGTTCCGGCAGAAGCTGCTCAATTGTATAGCAAGTTTCATTCTGATACCGGCTCGTTTCACCGCCTTAAAATAGACTCGGAGCTGCAACTTGTGCGTCTGGATTTCAGTTATCAGGAAGACGCTCATCTGGAGGCTTTAGGATTACGGCGGGACTTCAGTTCTGGTGTACGGTTGGCAATCGGTCCGATCGGTGGCCTGTCCTGGCTCTATAGACCATCAGTGCCTGCTTTTTCTTCCTTGTTATCGGATGCTGGCAGAATTCATGCAATCAGGGATCTCTCCTTTTCCAGCGGTAATACTGTATCAGAAGCATATGCTGCTGCAGTTTTCAATGTCCTTCATCTTATTATTAATAGTGGTATTTCTGTGAATATGGATGAATTCCGGAATGTATCATCACATGTATCCGTGTGTCATCCAGGCGGACTGAGCGCTGTACTGGCAGCTGATCGGGGTCTGGTTATTCCACCGTCTCTGGCAACGGCATCATTTATACTTCCGGGGGAAATACCCGCAGCTGGCACAGGACACAACCTTCATGGAATTCTCAGGTATTCCAGCAGCAATCTGATTTTATCTGCAGGGCTGTTTACAGCAGTCCTGCCTATGACAGGAAGGCGGAATGGCACCTGGGGATTCCTGCATTACAGCTTGAGTAATTACAGTTTTGCTGCTTCTCTCGGCTATGATCAGGGAGCTTACAGCAGACATACGGGGACCTTTCGTCCCTTGAGGATTCCCTTCCGGATTCAGTTGAAGAATGATAATAAAGAGCATATGGTCTTACTGCGGCTTTCGGCAGAACTCGATGATTGCAGCTGGAAAATCAGAGTCCAGCAGAAGATTCCTGTTTTCTCTGAAAGTTTGTGGCTGCAGGCTTTCGTGGAGCTGGATTCACTCGCAGAAACAGTAGTCGAAGGACAGCTGCAGTTCCAGCATAAGCTGAAGCACGGTTTAGTCGATCTGCTTGTATTCGGAAGTTTACAGCCTGGTGACTTCAGATCCCGGCAGGGCCTACGTGCTGTCCTGCGATATGGACTCTTCGGGCTGGAGTATGCACTCAGGCTGGAAAGCAGCATACCTGGTCTCGAGCAGCAACTTCGGCTTCATTTTCAGACAGCTTCTGTTCTGGTTCATACCGAAATCATGTGGAATTCCTTGAGAAGAGGGATAAGTCACGAAATGGGGATTCGCGCAGGAGAAGGCTAATTCCAATCGCCAATGAACTGGACTTCAGGATCCAGGCGCAGTCCGGTTGCTTCCTGAACTGTTTTCTGAACCTCGTCAATCAATTTCTTCATATCAGCTGCCGTTGCATCTCCCTTATTAATGAATATGTTCCCATGATATGGCGCAATCTGGGCCCCTCCAATGCTTTTTCCCCGTAGGTTGAGCTCGTCAATTATCTGTCCGCTTGGTTTTCCGAAATCATAGTTGTTCTTGAACGTGGATCCTGCTGAAGGATGCCGAAAATGTCCCTTTGTGTTTCTGTCTTCATAATGGCCTTTCATACGTTTGCGGATATTCTCCGGGTCCTCTTCTGTAAGATGGAATTCGGCTGCCAGTATCACAACACCTGATTTCTGGAATGGAGACAGCTTGTAGTCCCAGTCACCTTCATGAAAATGGTAGGTATGTATTCCTTCTGAACTGGATATACAGCGTACCGTTTTTAGTATGCCTGAAATTTCCGATCCATAACAACGTGCATTCATCCAGACAGCACCCCCGATGCTTCCCGGCATGCCATAGAGGAAGTCGAGACCGGCAAGACCCTCATCGGCACAGAGCTCGGCTGCCCTGGATACATCCATACCAGCACCGATTTCCAGACTGATATATTCGCGTTTCCTTGTAATAGTGAAATTCTGTAGTTTGCTGCTGAGGATGGTCAGACCCCTGATTCCCTTGTCGCTGACCAGAATATTAGCGCCGGCGCCAAGGACCAGCCAGGGAATTTTTTTACCGGCGGCCCAGTTTATTAATGACGACAACTGTTCTTCGGTCTCCGGAATTGCAAGCAGATCAGCAGGACCGCCGATTCTGAAACTTGTGTAATCTTTCATTTCTGCATCTATCAGGATTGATCCTGACTCTTTCGGGATATACAGATCTGATAGTTGAGAATAATATATCGTGTCCACTGGGTTATCATAGTCATTTTTTGTTGATTATGGTAGGCTTGCGAACATAAACTTGCTTGAAAGGACCTGTAACCGGCGACGGTGCGACTTGTTTAATATGCAGAAAGAAGAGAGAAACGGAATCCCGGAATTCCAGGATGTGTACAGGCATGTGTTTCCCATTATCTATCGTGTAGTTCTGCGTATTGTGAACAGCGAGGATATTGCTGAGGAGCTGGTGCAGGAAGCCTTTATAAAATATCACCAGCATCGCGAGAAGCTTCCTGATATTGCCCAATCGAAATACTGGCTTATCCGGGTATCAAAGAATATGGCTCTGAATTATCAAAAGCGGAAGGGGCGTGAGTACAAGGCCTATGAAAAGGCTTTTTACGAACCGAAGCGGGTGCAGGAGACGGGTGAGACCGAACTGCTTCGCCAGGATTCCGCGGCGCAGGTTCAGGCCGTACTGCAGCAACTGCCCGAAAAACTTCGGACGGTACTGATATTGAAGGAGTATGGCGATTTGTCCTATAGAGAAATCGGTGCGATAATGGGTATTCGTGAAGGAAATGTAAAGGTTCGTGTGTTCCGTGCCCGCGAACGTATTGCGAAATTGATGGAGGAAGACGATGTCTACATCCCGTGATATGGAATTACTGTCTGCCCATCTTGACGGCGAAGTGCCTGAACCCTGGCGAAGCCGAATGGATAGATTTATTGCATCCAGTGCTGAACGGCAGGCAGGTTTCGAGCGGCTTAAATCAGTGAAGACGAAACTGCATTCGGAATCGCCGATTGATTATCAGGGTGCTCAGGATCGTGTCTGGAATCAGCTCCAGCAGCGTATTACCCCCGCCAAACCGCGTATACTTACTTCGGCTCACTGGTGGGAAAAAGCCGTTTCTGTCCCTCTTCCGGCGGCTGCCGCAGTGGTAATCACAGTATTTGCATTCGGTGTATTTGCCTTTCGAGGTCCGGGACGTCCTGACCCCGGTTATGACCTTGCGCGCAGCTCGGAACTTTTTTCGGGTTCACCGGTTTCCTTCGACTCAGGGGGATTGAATTCTCCGAATTTCAGGCCTGTAATGGATAATCAGATCGGATCGGATCTTCAGTTGAGGGTTCAGGTTGACTCCATTGCTCAATTGCTGGAAATATTAGCTGCACAAAATGTCGTCAGAGATATAACCATAAATCTTCCACAGGAATCACAGTTCAGTATATATGGTGAGCCAGCCCTCATGCGGGCATCTGATGTGAACTCACGGGGTGTCAGGTGAAATCTGTTCTTCTCCTATTCAGCTTGATGGTGTCTATACCCAATATTGTCCTGTCAGAGACAAACGATATTCCTCCCGTTCCGGAGGGTAGTGTCCAGACTGGAGAGCACCTGGATTTATTGAGTGATTCAGGATATGAATTCGATATTATTGCTCGTCTTATTAATCAGGAAAGTGAAGCAATCTGGGACATGGAAATATCAAGGCAAACTATTTCCGGTAGAGCAATTTCCATTCGGCTTGAAGGCGAAAGTATTGTGATTCTTGCCCAGTTTACGCCCTATGAACTTAAAGAGGATACAGTCTTTCTGGTTGCCCAGGGGCAGACCTGGCTTTCTGTGGATGAAGATGAAGGCGTCAGATACCGGACAGCCTTCAAAAGTCTGGAGCTTGTGCTCGATGAGTCCTTGTTGTTTTTTCCTCTTGGCTATAAATTTGCTGAGGAAAGTGGTGACGGTATGAATCTTGAAATAGAGATAAAATTCAGCTCCATCATTTTTGCAGCTGAGAACGAGTAATTTACTGAAAAGGACTTCAAACAACATGCTTCAACGACGACAGGTGCTGCTTCTTGCTGCACTGGCTGTACTGATTACTGTAATTATTCTATTTGCCAGATTCATGCAGCCTATAGTAGAGATTGACTCCATCAGCCCGACCAGGGGTTCTTCCGGTGAGATAGTCGTTGTACTCGGTCAGGGGTTTTCCGGTAGCAGTACCCGAATACGCATCGGCGATCGCATTGTTCCACGGGCAAATATCAGGGAATGGGCGGATAGCAGAATAAGATTCCTGGTGCCTGGTCCTGCGTACTCCGGCCTTGTCACGGTTGAAGTTGATGGACTCATCAGTAATCCGGTACTGTTTACAAATACAGATGGATTACCACAATCTGCAGCCGGCAGTTCATCTGTACATGCATACGAGCCCTTTGTTTTTTCCGTCTCACCCAATGTCGTACCTCCCGGCCGCGAAGTAACCATTTCCGGGCGTGATTTCGGGGTAACCCGAACCCTGGGCAGTATTGTGTTACAGCCTGATGAGGGGCGAGGTGATGAACTGCAGGATTTCCCGGAGCGTTATATTGTACCTGAATCCCATATTATTTTATGGACTAATGACACGATTCGTTTCTATTCACCAAACGGAATTATTGCTGATCAATTGTATATTGAAACCAGGGAGGGCAGGAGTGATGCTCTTCGTTTTGAATTACAGGATACTGTCGGCACATACCAATACCGCAATCCCTATGAAATTGCCGCTGGTTTCGTGTTTGATGTGGAGGTTGCATCTGAAGATTCTGAAACTGAAGCATCATTGATATCCGGTGTAGGTAATGAAGTAGTTTTATGGTTGCCGGCAGTACCTGAAAGACCGGAGCAGCGTTCGGTGGATAATTTGAGGCTTTATCCGGAACCCAGATATTTCGGCAGCAATGCTATGAAGTTTGTATTCTCGGATCAGGATATTATTCCGAGGTTATCAATGAACGATCGAACCGAGCTGATCAGGATTCACACCGCATTAACAAGGTATTCAGTTGAAACCACTTTGCTACCCGACCGGGTTGTTGCAGCTTATCAAGCGGATCATCCACTATATCGTGATTTCCTTGGCAGTAGTCCTGGAATAGAAGTTAATCAGGAGACCCGGAACAGAGCCTTGAGTCTTGGGGGGAGAGGAAGCAATCCCCTTGTCATAGCCAGAAATCTCTTCGCTGCTGTGCGCAATGAATTGAGCATATCAGGCGATGATACTGTTGATTCAGCTGAGTACGCCCGGCAGCTTACAAGCCTGCTGCGCAGCAGAGATATACCTGCCCGAATTGTCACCGGTATTCTGTTCCCGCCGGAAACAGACAGTACGTTCTATCACCATTGGGTAGAGTGGTATGTTCTGGATTTCGGCTGGCTTCCCATGGACCCATATGTAGCTGATGCTGTTGCCTCCGGGCTTGATTGGGTACAAGGTTTTCCTGAGGATCCACTTTACTATCGTGAAAACCTGGATCCATACAGGTTAACACTGCATCATGCCGGAATTCTTCCACCCAGGAATGACAGATACAGTCATCAGCGGGATATACATGGGAATCCGGTTCCTTTTATGGAACTTGCCTATGGTCATCTTGAAAATCTTACAATGGACATCTACTGGAATGATCCCATGCGAATTTTTGCCGGGCATCATAATCAATAATGTAGAGGAAATTGCACTTAATTCTGCAATTTCCTCCTCGCATCAGTGTATCGTACTAAACCAGATTTTCAGTTTCAATTGCGTGCTGGATTTTTTCGATTTGATTTCGATTTGATTCGACCCCTGTCTGAAATTCCTTCAGCATGTTTGATGAATCATTCGTGTTGTCTGCTATCTGCCGGCAAAGCTCACTGCAGTCTGCCATTCCTGCTTTGTTATCCTCATAGAGATCATGAAACCTGCTACTTGTATTTTTGCTGGTCTGAAGAGCGGAATTGATAGTATTCAGGACCTTTGCTGCTTTGTCAGCAGTTTTTAAGGCTCTGGTGAAATTATGTGATGCTTTATCAGAGTAGAAGCCTGCTTCACGTACGTTATTAATGATCTTATGGATCAGGCTGTACATTGTATCTGTATTTTCAGAAGTATAATCAGCAAGTTGACGGATTTCGGATGCTACGGTTTCGAAACCTTTATTGCTTTCTCCTCCATGAGCACTTTCTATATATGCATTCAAGGACAGCTGTCTTGTCTGCTCACTGATCGAGTGAATACTGTTCAGTATTTCCATGACATTTGCTATGTCCTGTTCAATGCTCGTTATATAATCATTTTCTTCAATAACCAGTGATTCACTGCTCTGCAGATCGTCAACGAGTCCGGAGCATAGAGTGGTTATCCTTGTCTGTTCTTCCAGCAGTTGATGTAGTTTCCGGGCAGAAGAGTCAAGCTGTTCTGAGTTATCACTCATGAAGGAAGCTCTGGTGTCAGTTTGCTCTATAAGCCTTCTGGATTTCAGCTGAAGCACTCCCGAGGCATCTTCAGCAGATTTCAATAGTATTCTGTTCGCACTGAGATCCTTCAGATAGCTGTTGCTCAGTTTCTCCAGATGACCCGCCGATTCATTGTATGTATTTTTCAGATCCTCGATTTCTATGTTCAAGGCCTCGACCGTGTCCAGGCTTTGTCTGTTTTCGTAGGCTTTCTGTCTGAAAATATTCAGTTTCTTACTGATTTTCAGAATGAACATATCCAGTTCATCAAGCTTACCCTGTGGAAGGGTTAGGCTTTTCGGCTGCTGTACACAGCTGCTTAAATCAGTGTATACACGGCGTATACGGCTTCTGGTTTTTCTGGATGCATACACAATGAATAGAAATCCGGAAATAGTACCAGATAGAAGTATCAACAAGGCTGTGATTGTCAGAATCGTTTGATATTTTTCTCCCCTCGAAACAGCCTCGTTTTCGATATCCCTGAGAGTGGAAAACAAGGCCCTGCCGTTTTCTACAGATGAATGATTGTCAAATTCTTGTATGAACATATCCAGTCTTTGTTCCTGGCTGCTGGAAGGGGATGCAGTCCACACCTTTCCTGCAAGATCTATAGCCTGGTCCCGGAGTATGCCTGCGTCCTGTTCAGACATCTGGATTCCCTGCTGTCGGGTTATTTGATTGAGTGTATAGCGCCTGACAGCCGATCCTGCATCGTGCGCCATGGCTGTTTTTTGACGATACAGACTGTCTGTTATAGCTGAAGCGGCCAGAAGAGTTGCAGCAGCCAGAAATGAGACTGTAAAGAGAATCTGGATCCAGGTAATTTTTCGGCTGATATACATGATATACAGTGTAGAAGTATTTGCACCAGCCTGCAACATATAAACAGTAATACCCCTGCCGATTGACAGCCGTTTTTATTTTTCATATCCTCGCTCATACGCACAGCAATACAAGGGGTGTTAATATGCAGTACTTGATGGAAGCAGATCCGGAACTGGTAGAGGTAATCAGAAAAGAAGAGGATCGTCAGAAACATAAACTGGAGTTGATTGCTTCGGAGAATTATACCAGTCAGGCCGTGCTGGAAGCAGCAGGAACTGTGCTTACAAATAAATATGCCGAAGGGTATCCCGGCAAGCGTTATTATGGCGGTTGTGAGTATGTGGATATTGCTGAGGATCTTGCCAGAAATCGCGCCAAGGAACTTTTTGGTGCCGATCACGTCAATGTACAGCCCCATTCAGGCAGTAATGCCAATATGTCGGTATATATGACAGTCCTCCAGCCCGGAGATACCATTATGGGTATGGATCTGGCACATGGCGGACACCTGACACATGGTGCTTCTGTAAGTTTCAGCGGGAAAATCTATCGATCTGTCAGCTACGGGGTAAGCAAGGAAAGTGAAACCCTGGATTACGATGAGATTGCAGAAACCGCGAGACGGGAACGGCCCAAGCTGATTATTGCAGGAGCTTCAGCATATCCCAGAACAATCGATTTTGAACGATTTGCGGCTATTGCTACAGAAGTCGGTGCGTATTTTATGACAGATATGGCGCATATAGCCGGACTTGTAGCTGCTGGTGTGCATCCGAGCCCTGTTCCTTACTCTGATTTTGTTACCACAACTACACACAAGACCCTCAGGGGGCCACGTGGAGGCATGGTACTGATCGGAAGGGACAAGGAAAACGATATGGGAATTGTTGCTCCCAAAAGCGGACGTACCAGGCGTTTCTCAGAGCTACTCGATTCAACTGTCATGCCTGGCGTTCAGGGTGGACCTCTTATGCATATAATTGCTGCAAAAGCTGTGGCTTTTAAACAAGCTCTTCAGTCCGATTTTACTACCTACCAGAAACAGGTCGTGAAAAACGCATCTGTGCTGGCTGAGCGGCTTTCGGATGGAGGACTGCGTCTGGTCTCCGGAGGAACTGATAACCATCTTATGTTACTGGATCTCACTGCTCTCGGTATCAGTGGAAGAGATGCAGAGCATATGCTGGATGCAGCTGGAATTACTGTTAACAAGAATGGAATACCATATGACACCCGTAGCCCACTGGTGACTTCCGGTATCCGTATAGGTACTCCTGCTCTGACAACCCGGGGAATGGCAGAGGATGAAATGGCAGTTGTCGCCGCTTTTATTCTGAAAGCACTCAAGAGCGGTAGTGATGAGCAAGCTCTGAAAAAAATCGCTGGAGAGGTTCGTGAATTCTGCGCGGCTTATCCGCTTTTTTCTTCATGATTTTTACAGTATTGCGCTACAGTGCATGACAATTCCGGATTTTTGAAATATACTTGAGCATACATGGCACAGGAAAATCCGCTTCAGTTAGCATTTGTATCATTTCCTCAGGGAGCCTACATCATCGTCGAGGGCAAGGCGAATGCTGACTGCTTTTATATAATTCGTTCCGGTAAGGTTCAGATAAGCAAAGAGGTTGAAGTTGTTCAGGAAGAGAAGGGCAATCTTCTCGGTCCCGGTGACTTTTTCGGCGTCGTCTCTACTATGTCCGCTCACAGTCATATTGAAACTGCGCGGGCGGTTACCGAGGTCTCTATGATCGCCGTCAGGCGAGAGCAGTACCCTCTGCTTATTGAACGTAATACGCCTGTGGCGATGAAGATTATTGAGGCTTTCTCCAAAAGAATGAGATATCTGGATGAAGCCCTCGCCCAGCGTACATACAAGGCATCTGCAGAGATGAACAGTAATCATCTGTTTAATGTAGGTGAATATTATCTGAAGCAGAATCAGTACAATCTTGCCTTTTATGCCTATTACCAGTATCTCAAACTGGTTCCTGGCGGACAGGAATCTGTAAAGGCAAAGGAACGGCTGGAAAAAATCAAGCCCTATGCCTCTCCTGTATATCTTGAGGAAGAAACCGAACAGTTTAACCGGACATACCCGAAGGATACCATGATTTTTGCCGAGTCCATGCCAGGCCGGGAATTGTATATTATCCAGCAGGGCCGGGTTAAGATTTCAAAGATCATAAACGATAATGAGGTGCTTCTGGCTATGCTGAAACCAGGAGATATCTTTGGTGAAATGGCTCTGCTTGAAAATAAACCGCGTTCAGCTTCAGCAATAGCTTTCGAAAACTGTACAATGCTGGCGGTAAACAAGGAAAACTTTGGCCGCATGGTTACTTCACAGCCACAGATTATTGCCCGATTAACCACTCTTCTCTCCGAGCGGATATGGCTGATATACAAGAGTCTTGCTAACACTCTCATCGAGAGTCCTGCCGGACGGATGTATGATGCATTGTATATCCAGCTCGAAAAAGATCGTGTTCCATTGAGGAGAGGAGCTGGCCATACCTTTGAATTCGGTCCTAAGGAACTTATGAACCTGGCCGGAATACCGCTGGACACCGGCTATGTACATGTCCAGGAGCTTCTGAAAGGCCAGTACTTTAATCTTGCAGATGGAAAGATCCGTTGTTCTGATGTCACCGAGCTTGAGAAGCAGGCTAAATATTATCGGAAAATGGAACGTATCAGCAGTGCGCGTCGCAGCAGGTAGGGCCTGATCCGAACATGATGTCTCCCTATAAGTTCCCTGCATTATATGCTGCTCAACACAAAAACCAGCTTGAGGACCTCGAATTCTACCAAGGTTTTTGCGGCGCTTCGGTGCTGGAGCTTGGTTGTGGAACCGGAAGACTGAGCTTCCCGCTTGCGGCTGCGGGGCACCAGCTCACCGGTGTCGACATTGATGAGAATATGCTGGCTTATGCTAATGAGATTCTGGCTTCAAGAAAAGAGCTTGCAGACCGAATTCGATTTATCAGATCGGACATACGGGTGCTGGACCTCGGTGAGAAATTCGACACGGTCATTTTCCCTTACAACTCGATAGGACATATTTCACCCGGAAAAGACCTGGAGCAGCTGGCAGCCGCTATAGCATCTCATATGAACTCTGACGGGAAATGTATAGTGTCATTGTTGCAGCCAGACGACGATTTATGTTCTGCTGATTCAGAGCTCCGACACCTTGAGCAGTTCAGTGATGCAGCAGGTGTGATAATTGATCTCTATGAGAGGACCCAGTGGTTCCCGGAAAATAATCGTCTGGTATTTGACTGGTATTATGAACAGGATGCGCAGGACGAGCTGCTGCACCTGAGGAATGAATTGCATCTGCATAGTGGAGAAGGCTTGGCTCGTGTGTTCGCAGCACAAGGCCTGGTGCTGAAGAAGTGTTTTGGTGATTTTGATGGGGCTCCATGGAGAGAGGGCAGCCCTGAACTCCTGCAGCTGTACCAACTGGCATAAACGAAGTCAGCCTGACGCTTTTCTTAAAACTGCACTTGCGTTATAGTGGGGCAATCACACTATACGCCAAGGAGCAGCAAATGGGTTGGTGGAAAAACAGTACGGTATATCAGATCTATCCTCGCAGTTTTGCAGATGGAAACCATGATGGAATTGGTGATATCCCCGGAATCATCGAAAAGATACCATATCTGGCTGAACTTGGTGTGGATGTCGTCTGGCTGAGTCCTGTGTACCGCAGCCCGATGGATGACAATGGCTATGACATTTCTGATTATCAGGATATCCATCCTGAATTCGGCACCATGAGTGATTTTGACAGGATGCTTAGCACCATGCATCAGTATGGTATCCGCTTGGTTATGGATCTTGTCGTAAATCATAGTTCAGATGAACACAGCTGGTTTACCATGGCTCGTGAAGGTAAGGATTCTCCAACCAGAGATTACTACATCTGGCGTGATCCAGCTCCTGATGGTGGCCCTCCAAATAACTGGACAAGTTTTTTCTCCGGTTCAGCCTGGGAGCTTGATCAGGCTTCCGGACAATACTATCTTCACCTTTTCTCCAGAAAGCAGCCGGACCTGAACTGGGAAAATCCGAAGCTCAGGGAACGTGTTTACGAAATGATGCGCTGGTGGCTTGACCGCGGGGTTGATGGTTTCAGAATGGATGTAATCAATCTGATTTCCAAGACTCCCGGGCTACCGGATGGTGCTGAGGGAAATGGATTGCTGGTTGGAAAAGAGCATTATGTAAATGGACCGCGCTTCCTTGAGTTCATGGATGAGATGAACAGGGAAGTTCTCAGCAGGTATGACACACTCACCGTTGGGGAGATGATAGACGGTACAAAAGACCGGGCACTCGAGCTGACGAAATCCGATCTGAATCGTTTGAATATGATTTTTACCTTTGAACATGTCATGGTTGATTATGGACCGCTGGGTAAGTATGATCCTGTTGATTTTGATCCCGGGAAGCTCAGGGAAGTCCTGTATACCTGGCAGAAAGAGGTTGCGGCTGAGGGGTGGAACAGCCTGTATCTGAGTAATCATGATCAGCCGAGACATTTATCCCGTTATGGGAATGATCAGGAATACCGCAAGGAATCTGCAAAGTTATGGGCTATGGTGCTTCATGGTCTGCGTGGTACGCCTTATGTATATCAAGGGGAGGAACTCGGGATGAGAAATTATCCCTTCACCTCCATTGAAGAGTTCAGAGATATTGAAGCCCTGAATGCATACAAGGCTATGCTGAATGATTATGGAATGAGTAAACAGGAGGCTCTTCGCAGGCTTCTGGTTCATAGCCGTGACCATGCCCGCACGCCGATGCAGTGGCAGCCGGATATGGAATCGGCTTTTCCTCATCCCTGGATAGCTGTGAATCCTGATGTTGAAGAGGTAAATGCTCTTCAGCAGGTGGATGATTCAAATTCAGTGTGGTCCTTGTATCAGCGTCTTATTGCACACCGCAAGGAGCTGCCGGTTCTTTCAGGAAACTGGATAGCAATGAATGAAGATCATCCATATGCCTTCGTCTATGCGCGGATCTGTAATGACCAGTTACTGCTTGTCATGGCGAACCCTGAAAATACAGGCATCAGTCTCGATGTCGAAGTGAAATCCCTGCCGGATGAATGGCAGGATATTATAGCACGTGTAAATCCGAGAATGCTCTTGTCATCTGTCCATGATTTGCGGGAGTTGCCGCGGGCGGTAGAGTTCTCGCTGGCCGGTATTGAACTGAAGCCATGGGAAGCCTGTTATCTGTTATGGGACAAGCGCTGATATTTACAATGAGGAGTACCTATGCAAGCTGTTGATCTGGCGAAAGCCTTTAACCCCAGAGAATTTGAAGATGAAGTCTACAAGCGCTGGATGGAATCCGGTGCATTTGCTCCGGCTGATGAAGCCCGGTATGGAGCTGATGAAACACCTTTCGTGGTTGTTATTCCACCTCCAAATGTTACCGGTGTACTGCATCTCGGTCATGGATTGAACAATACACTTCAGGATATTCTGGTTCGCTATCATCGCATGACCGGAAGGCGCACCTTATGGGTTCCTGGTACTGATCATGCCGGCATCGCAACACAGAACGTTGTGGAAAGGATGCTGCATAAGGAAGGGACCAGTCGGCAGGAACTCGGCAGGGAAAAATTCATCGAGCGCACCTGGGAAGTCAAACGGGATCATCATGCTACCATTACCCGTCAGCTGCAGAAAATCGGATCTTCGTGTGACTGGAGTAGAGAACGTTTTACCATGGACGATGGTCTGAGCAAGGCTGTCACAGAGGTGTTTGTTCGTCTCTATAATGAAGGACTGATCTACCGGGGAACCTATCTCGTAAACTGGTCAAGCGGATTGCAGACGGCTCTATCGGATGACGAGGTTGAATACAGGGAAGTTCAGGGGAAACTGTATCATCTCAGGTATCCACTGCCGGACGGCAACAGTGTGACGGTAGCTACAACCCGTCCAGAGACCATGCTGGGAGATACGGCTGTTGCTGTGCATCCCGAGGATGAGCGCTTTGCTCATCTGGTGGGCCAGGAGGTTGAACTTCCTCTGACTGGACGTCGGATTCCAATTATTGCAGATGAATATGTTGATCGCGAATTCGGAACCGGTATGGTCAAAATCACTCCTGCTCATGACCAGAACGACTACGAGATAGGCGAGCGCCATAATCTCGAGAAAATCAATATTCTGAATCCTGACGGGACACTGAATTCCAATGTGCCGGAAGCCTATCGGGGTATGAATGTTATTGATGCCCGAAAAGCCGTTGTCCGTGATCTGGATGAGCTTGGCTTTTTCAGTCATGACGAGCCTCATAAGCATCAGGTGGGACATTGCTATAGAACGGATGTAGTTATTGAACCGTATCTCTCGGAGCAGTGGTTTGTGCGCATGCGTCCTCTCGCAGATAAAGCAATGAAGGCATTGACCGATGACAAGATCCGTTTTTACCCGAAAAAGTACGAGAATACATATACGCGTTGGCTCGAAAACATACGTGACTGGTGTATCAGCCGTCAGCTGTGGTGGGGACATCGTATTCCTGTCTGGTATGATGATGAAACAGGCGAAGCATTTGCATCAACGACTGATCTGAACTCACCGGAGATGGTGGCAAGCCGGGGCGGCAAGTTGCTCCGGCAGGATGAGGACGTTCTGGACACCTGGTTCAGTTCCTGGCTCTGGCCGTTTTCCACCCTTGGCTGGCCTGAGAAGACCGAAGATCTTGAAAGCTTTTTTCCTACCTCAGCATTGGTAACAGGCTATGACATTATATTTTTCTGGGTGGCCAGAATGATAATGGCATCAAGTCATTTTCTGGGTGAAGTGCCCTTCAGGGATATTTATATAACCAGCCTGGTACGTGATATTAAAGGCCGGAAAATGTCCAAGAGTCTCGGAAATGGAATAGATCCACTGGAAATCGTAGACGAATTTGGCGCGGATTCCTTGAAGTTCACATTAGCATTCCTTTGTGCACAGGGGCAGGATATTCTGATCGACAAGGAAAGCTTTGGACTCGGCAGCCGCTTTGCCAACAAGATCTGGAACGCAGCCCGGTATTTGCTCATGAATCTGGAAGGAAGGCAGATTATACCCTTTCCGGAGATCGAGCTGAAGGCAGTGGATAAATGGTTGTATCATCGATTGAATGAAACAGCTGCCTCTGTGGCCAAAGCAATGACTGTCTATCGATTTAACGATGCCTGTCAGGCTGTATATGAGTATTTCTGGAATGACTTCTGTGACTGGTACATCGAGGCCAGCAAGCTCAGCCTTTTTGGTGAAGATGATCTCGAGAAGGATCGTGCAGTCAGTCTTCTTATGTATGTTCTCGAGGAAAGCATGCGACTTCTGCATCCGTTCATGAGTTTTATAAGCGAGGAGATCTACTCGAAACTACCGGAGCTCAAGCCTGCAGACGGATCAGAACCCGGAAAACTTCTGATGGAATTACCTTTCCCGAAAGCATGTAATGATCGCGAGTTCCCTCTTGAGGCTGGCCTGTTTACTAGTGTACAGGAACTGGTTCGGCTGGTCAGAACCCTGAGGAGCGAGTTTACCATTCCTCCTGGTGTAAGGATTCGCTTTTCTGTACTTGTTGACGACAGTTTCAGTGATATGGATTTCCTGGTAAACAACGCTGATATTATCGAGCTTCTCACGAAGTCTGAATCTCTGAAGATTCATGCCGCAGGCAGCGCTCCTGCTGGCATTGCCGATGGGGCTGTTTGCCTTGTAGGTACCGGCTACCAGTGCTTGGTATATGTCCGTGATCAGATTGATGTGGATGCAGAGCTGAAGAAACTCCACAAGAATGCGGACAAACTGAGCAAGCAGCTTGAAGGAACTGTCAAAAAGCTTTCCAACGAAGCTTTTGTGAATAAGGCAGCTCCGGAGGCGGTGCAGAAAGAGCGTGAAAAGCAGAGTGAGTTCGAGAACAAGCTGGCGAAGATTACTGAATACATAACAGCACTGGGAGGCTGATCAATATGCGGAATCTGCTCAGCTACGGTCTGAAGCGTTTTACCGAAATTATGGGTAGAACCTTCAGCTTCTATATATTCCATCGCCCGTCTCCCAGTTCTGTTTCCGGCTATCATGGCCGGCGGCGGGTAAGATACCGCAGTCAGGGTAACGATATGGAGACAATTCGGCATGAGATGGAATGGATAGAGCGATTCCGTAAAAGCGACCTGTATCATTTTGTTCCCAGATTACTGGATGCTTCGGTAGAGTTCGGAAATGCCTATTATGATATTCAGTATTATCCGCATCCGAGCATGTCTGTCATCCTCAGGAAGAACATGAATGCCAGTTTTTACCTCAGGAAGAGGTGGAATATACTATTTCACGGACTCTCCGAGACTTTGTATGGGGATCAGAATTCGCTGGAGGTACCTGCTGATTATCTCGAGAAGGAGCTTTTTGAGCCCATTCAGAAAGAAATTAGAAGTATTGCCGCCAACAAGTCCGTAGGAAAGCTGCTGCGCTCGGAAACTCCGAAGATCAACGGACAGACGATGGTTGGCCTGCTCCCTGCTTTGTCTCTGTTGAAGCAGCGTGCTGATATCCGGGAGCGCCTGGTTCCAACGCGTTTGCACTGCATTCATGGACGAATGTCCCTTGAAAATATCCTGTGCGGCTGGAGATCTTCCCGCATGGTACTGCTTCATGGTGGTGGACGCCCGCAGGGCATTTATGGCGATGTTGCAAAGGATGTCGCACGTCTGTATCATGAGCTCCGCGGTTATATGATTCATCTGCAGGAGCGTCAGTACTCACTGATCATGCTGGTTGATGAGCAGCCGGAGCTCGAGTTTGAAATTCTGAACCGTCATCTTCGCGACAGACTGGTTGATAATTTCGTTATGGTACGGGATGCCGTTGAGACCTGGGTCCAGCCCCGTCATGGAAATGTATTATATCGGGCTGCATTTTATGAAGCCTGTGAGCCATTGTTTGATCTGCAGCGCAAGGATATGCGCCGCTCCGAACAACTGATGCTGGGAGCAACTGCAATTATTCGCTTGAATGAGTGGTTGCTAAGGTATCATGCTGATGTTCTCGATCAGCTTCAGACATCACTGCAAGGAGACAAGGAATGATTTATCGCTATGATAAGAGTCGAAATCCGAGACTGTTAACACTGAAACTCGGTCTGCTTGTTCTTGGAGCAGCAGCCTCTGTTGTTGTGTTTACCGCACAGCCTATAGTTTCTATACCCGTTTTTATTGTAGCTGCTTTTCTCATTTTGAAGGTTCATCGGGTATACAGGGACATGATTGATAGTTATTTTAATGTTCATGATGAAGGAATATCCGGCAGGACGCCTTCGGGAAAAATGGTCCGGATGTCCTATGATTCAATGAGTGATGCAGGAATACTCAATTCATCCGGTGATACACGAGTAGCATTTTTCTACGATAGTGACGCTGACCAACTGATTCAGCTGCCGGATTTATATATTAATTTTAATGCAATGCTGGAAGAAATCTCACAGTACCGGTCTCTGCCTGAGGTGATACTTGAGGATGGTGAGAGTCTTGAAGAAATGCTGCGGAAGAAATTTCCGGATGATGAAAGCAGTGCGGATGATGAAAGCAGCACTGAAGAAGCAGAACTTGATTTGTAATAGAGCAGGAGGATAGAGTGTACAAGGCTGTAGACCCAAAGGTCAGTTTTCCCGGAATGGAAGAAAATGTACTGGAATTTTGGAAGAAAAAACGGATATTCGAGCGTTCTCTGGAACAGCGGGAAGGTGCCGAGGAATTTGTGTTCTATGATGGACCTCCTTTTGCCACTGGACTGCCTCACTTCGGGCATTTTGTGCCTGGTACAATCAAGGATATTATTCCCAGATATCAGACAATGCGCGGGAAATATGTAGACAGAAGATTCGGCTGGGATTGTCACGGTCTTCCTGTAGAATATGAAATGGAGAAATCGCTCGGGCTTTCAGGAAAGCGGGAAATTGAGGAATATGGTGTAGCCAGATTCAATGAGGACTGCCGCGGTATTGTACTGAGATATACAAAAGAATGGGAGCGCATTGTTACCCGGCTGGGACGCTGGGTTGATTTCGAAAATGATTATAAAACCATGGATCCCTCGTATATGGAGTCTATCTGGTGGGTGTTCAAGCAACTCTGGGAGAAGGATCTTATTTATGAAGGTTACTATATCCTGCCTTATAGCCCTGCTTTGACAACAGCACTCTCCAATTTTGAGGTGAATCTTGGGGGCTATAAGGATGTCACTGATCCTGCAATTACGGTTGCATTTGAGGATACAGAGCATAAAAATACCTATTTACTTGCATGGACCACAACTCCATGGACACTACCTTCGAATCTGGCTCTTGCAGTTGGTTCTGATATCTCATATGTGGAGGTTGAAGACAAGGGCAAACGTTATATTCTTGCCGAGAGCAGACTGAGTCACTACTACAGTGAAGATGAAATGCCCGAAATAGTTGCCCGTCACAGTGGTCATGAACTGATTGGTAGATCATATCGACCCTTGTTTCCATATTTTGCTGAAAATACGGAGCTTGGGGCCTTCAAGGTATTTGCAGGTGACTTTGTAACTACCGAGAATGGAACCGGAATTGTCCATCTTGCTCCGGGTTTTGGTGAAGACGACTATGACACACTGAAGGACAGTGGGCTTCCTGTCATTGTGCCGATTGATGCAGATGCAAGGTTTACAGATGAAGTCAGTGATTTTGCCGGCATGTATGTGAAAGACGCTGACAAGGAAATCATCCGTCATTTGAAGGATCAGGGCTCTCTGATCAGGCGTGAGAATTACCTTCACAGTTATCCACATTGCTATAGAAGTGGTAAGCCGCTAATTTACCGGGCTATTTCATCCTGGTATGTTCGTGTCGAGCGGATCAAGGAATTAATGCTGGAATGCAACAGCGGTGTTCACTGGATGCCTGAACACCTGCGTGATGGCCGCTTCGGCAAGTGGCTTGAGGGTGCTCGTGACTGGGCGATAAGCCGGAACCGCTACTGGGGTAACCCTATTCCTGTATGGGTCAGCGACACGACGGGTTACAGCGAATGCATTGGCAGTATCGCAGAGCTTGAGGAAAAAAGCGGCACGAAGGTGAGCGATCTTCACAAGCATTTTGTTGATGATCTTACCTGGCCTGACCCCAGCGACCCGGATGGGAAAGGCGTGATGCGCCGCGTCCCGGCTGTACTTGACTGCTGGTTTGAATCAGGCGCCATGCCATATGCCCAGAGTCACTATCCATTCGAAAACCGGGAACATTTCGAGCAGAATTTTCCGGCCCAGTTTATTGCTGAGGGACTGGACCAGACCAGGGGATGGTTCTATACCTTGACGGTTCTTGCCGCGGCTCTTTTCGAAAAGCCCGCATTCAAAAATGTTGTTGTAAATGGTCTTGTGCTCGCTGAAGACGGCAAGAAAATGAGCAAAAGCCTCCGTAATTACACGAATCCTGAGGAAGTACTCAATCGTTTCGGTGCTGATGCCTTGCGGCTTTTCCTGATTAATTCTGCGGTTGTACGTGCTGAAGATCTTAAATACAGTGATGATGGTGTCAAGGACGTTCTCAAGAACATTATAATCCCACTCTGGAATTCCTATAGTTTCTTCGTTACATATGCAAACATAGACGGAGTTAATCCAGTAGAAGCCCCGCGAAATCCGGACAATCCCCTGGACCAATGGATCCTATCCTATGTTGAAGGTCTCGCAGAGGAAATGACCAGTCACCTGGATAATTATGATCTGCAGAAAGCAGCAGCACCGCTGGTGAAATTTATTGATCAGCTTAATAACTGGTATATACGCCGCTCGCGACGCCGTTTCTGGAAGAGTGAGAATGATCAGGACAAGGACCAGGCCTACAGCACATTATATGCCGTTCTCATGAAGCTTATTACACTTGCGGCTCCTTTTATTCCGTTTATAACTGAAGAGATATATCAGAATCTCAGGCAGGATCATATGCCTGAATCCATTCATCTCTGTGATTATCCGGCGGTAGGGAAAAATCCCAGAAATACTGCGCTGGAACAGAAAATGGCAGCCACCCAGCAAGCCGTCAGCATGGGGCGGGCGATCCGCAGCATGTATAATCTTAAGGTCCGTCAGCCGCTGAAAGCAGTACATCTGGTGACTTTGAACAAAGAGGAAAAGAATATCCTGCGTGAAATGGAGGATATCATCCGTGAGGAGTTGAACGTCAAGGACGTTGTATTCAGGGACAACGAGGAAGATCTGGTAGAATATCAGGCCAAGCCAAATTACCGTGTGCTGGGAAGCCAGCTTGGTAAGGATATGAAGCTGGCTGCCTCCAAGATCCAGGCTTTTACCGGACGTGAAATTGTAAGCCTTATGGAAGGTAATGTTCTTAACCTCGATATCGGGAAGCGGAGTATTGATATAACTATCGAAAGCATTGAAGTACAGCGTCTTGAAAAAGAAAACCTGAAGGTCTTGAATGAGGGATCTCTCACCATCGCGCTTGACCCGGAAATTACCGAGGAACTCAGCCGGGAAGGTATCGTCAGAGATCTTGTCAGGGGTATTCAGAATCTCAGAAAAGAAAGCGGCTTTGATGTAACTGACAGGATCATCATCAGTTTACAGAACGATGAGATGCTTGCAAAAGCCGTACAGGATTTTGAGGAATTCCTGCTGGACGAGACGCTCTGTACCGGCATTGAATGGAAGAGCAGTCTCGATGGTGTAAAAGTCGGGGTTGGTGAGATGACGGCCTGTCTGACCATACGGAAGGCAGGCTGATGAAAAGGCTAATGCTGCGGATGCTTGGCACCGCAGTCTTTCTGCTGTTCCTGTACTCCTGTGCCAGCGTTCCCCGGATCAGTGAAGATGCTGATCCGCTTGCATTGCTGCCGCCCGATTCAGTGCTTGTCTTCAGTCTTCCCGCAAGTGCCCAGCGGGAAGGTGTAGAACGGTTGATGCCTGAATTATACCAGGGTGATATGTCTGCTGTCATGAACAGGGCTGCACGTATTACCATTGCCCGTAGACCGGTCGTTGTTGTGGAGCAGATACACATGGTTCTGGAAGGTAGGTACAACTCTACAATGCTATTCTGGGGCTTGAGTTCGCGCAGGGGATGGCAGCGAATGCGGCTTGAGAACGGGCAACGCTTTTATCTGCATGACAGGATTGCCGTCATGCTGGTCGACTCCGGATACCTGTATGTTCTTGCAGGGGATTTCAGTAGTGTTGAGCTCGAGGCCGCATTGAACCGGGCCCTGGTGCCTTCAGAACTGCGGTCTTTTCCGGAACTTGCAGCGGACCAGGACTTCGGCAGAATCTGGTGGAAGGATACAGAGTCGCTTATTGGTTCTGAGGCCATGTCAATTATTCCACCTCTGTTCCGCAGCAGTTTCGATGCGGAAGGAAGTTTCGATTTCTATGTTCATCCAGAAGGCAGTGTCAGTCTGGAAGGTTCTCTGCTTGCCGGCAGTGAAATGACCGCCAGGGTTCTTAATACAAGTCTGCGGGCATTACTGCCTCAATTACTTCAGACACAAAGCAGACCGGACATATATCGTGAAGGCAGATCTGTGTATCTGGAAGATTTGCGTATAGAATCCGACATTGCGGAAGGGTGGATACGTTCTATGCTTGAGGATATTCTCTAATACAGCTACATTAACGTTATGAAGATAACTGTTGTCGATTATGAAGCCGGGAATTTACGCAGCATAGAAACAGCTCTGCAGCGTCTTGATGTGCCCTATGAAATCAGCTCCGATCCGGATCGGATCAGGAAAGCGGTTAAAATTATTTTCCCGGGAGTTGGCCATGCCGGTCATGCAATGCAGACCCTTCATGCCAAAGGTATAGACTCTGCACTCCGTGAGGCCTACACTGCTGGAATTCCGATTTTCGGAATCTGTCTCGGATGCCAGATTATTCTATCATCTTCAGAGGAAGCTGCAGGCAGCTGCCTGGGTCTTATACCAGGAAGTGCCATGGAGTTTCCGGTTAATTCTGGACTTAAAGTACCTCATATGGGTTGGAACGAGGTTCAGCACGATGAACGTCACTGGCTGTTTGAAGGCATTCCATCCGGGGTGAGCTTCTATTTCGTTCACTCTTATTATCCTAAGCTTGAAGAAAACAATGAGATAGCCTCCTCGGAATATGGATTTCGTTTCAGTGCAGCCATGGAAAAGAATTCTCTCGTGGCTGCACAGTTCCATCCTGAAAAATCCGGCGAGTACGGGATCCGTATGCTCTCCAATTTCTGTTTCAGACCAGTCTAGTTTTTCGTGTTGTAAAGGAGATATGTCTATGCTGCAAAAGCGAATAATTGTCTGCCTTGATGTCCGTGAGGGGAAGACAACCAAAGGTGTAAAATTCAAATCCAATGTGGATATTGGCGATCCCGTCGAGATGGCCCGGCAGTACTATGAGGATGGTGTAGACGAGCTTGTCTTTTATGACATCACCGCATCCGCTGAGAAGCGCGGAATTATGATAGATGTAGTAGAACGGGTTGCTGAACAGATTTTTGTGCCTTTCTGTGTTGGTGGAGGATTGTCGAGTCTGCAGGATATGCGGGCAGTCCTACTGGCCGGAGCCGAGAAGGTAAGTCTGAATTCCCAGGCCGTCAGGAATCCTGATATTATTTCCGAAGGAGCCGGACAATTCGGCCGTCAATGCATCGTACTTGGAATGGATGCCGTTCGCGACGCCGAGATGCCGAGCGGGTATAGAGTCGTTATTGATGGTGGGCGTACACCTACGAAACTCGATGCCCTGCAGTGGGCCCTGAAAGCAGAAGAACTAGGTGCTGGCGAAATAGTATTGAACTCGATAGATGCGGACGGAACGAAAAATGGATATGAAATCCAGCTTACAAAGATGATTTCCGAGGCTGTTCGGGTTCCGGTTGTCGCCTCAGGTGGTGCGGGACTCCCAGAGCATCTCGCCGAAGTTCTTGATGCAGGAAAGGCAGATGCAGCATTGATTGCAAGTATGGTACATTACGGAGATTACCGGGTGCAGGATATCAAGGCTGTACTGACTTCATATGGATTACCTCTCAGGCTGCGCTATAAACCAGCCTGAAAGCGTTTCTGAAATCTATTTGTAGACGGCTACTGGACGTTTTTGCAATTCCTCAATATATTATCGCCATTAGTTCACTCAAGGAGAAAACAATGCCCAGCTATGATTATGAATGCACAGCCTGCGGGTATCAGTTCGAGGAATTCCAGGCAATGTCGGATCCTTTGCTTACCGACTGCCCGTCCTGCGGTGAATCCACGCTGAAACGTCTTATAGGTGGTGGTCTCGGGGTTATCTTTAAAGGCAGCGGTTTCTATGTGAATGACAACAGATCCGCAAAGAACGGTGCCGGTTCTTCCTCAGGAGAATCGTCCTCAGGCAGCACTTCTAAAACGGCTGCGGGAACTGCTTCGACAGCCAGTTCGTCATCGGCAAGCTCATCTGTTCCCTGATTACGAACTGGGGATTCTGATATTCCACTCATATAAGGCAGTTCCGGATACCGGTGCTGCCTTTATTTTTTCAGTCCAGTAAGCAGGATATCTGTATCTCCTACAATTTCCAGACCGGCAGGTTTTGCGATATCTTCGAAAACAATATATCCGTCGAGGGTTGTGAGCTTCACCCTCGCTTTGGCTTCTATGCTTTCGCTGATGGGTCTACTCATGGAACCCTGCACAGGTGCTATCAATGTTCCTGCAGATTCGCGGTCAGCCTCAATATTCAGGATATACTCACTGTTTCTGATTTGCAGCTGAACCTTTTTTTCTGTTATGGTGCAGGATGTAATACGGGATTTGTTGTATGTTGTAAATCGCTGCTGGGTTTTCGGGGTGTGGCAGACAGCCAGAAAACCCGGGAAACTCTTTCCCATCCAGGGTATATGTGCCAGTGAAAACATGACCGAATGTCCGGGGCTGGAGAAGGAGTTTGTCTGAAACCAGACCCATGACTGCGGCATGGAACTGCCCCAGTCTTTTTCTATGTAACCCCTGCCTCCATTCATGTCTATGCTATTGCCATTCAGGCTAATACTTCCGAATACATCATGATCAAGACTGATCACTCCATGATAGCATTCCATTTTGGGAACAAAACGGTACCAGCCCATGATTCCGGGGGAAAACAATCTCCGGTCTGCCAGGTCTGTAAGTGAAGAATATCTTAGATCGGCCTCAATCTGGCAGTCATCGCGGTCAATATGCAGCAGGATTCCATCCTTACTGAATCGGTTCGGTCCGATAAATACCTCGTAGTCCTTTTTGCTCCATCGGAAATCCTGTACCGGATACGGAATATAGTGGGTGACCTTGCCCTGAATATACTGAATGAAAGCCTCACCGCGGCCTTGTTCATCATAAGCCAGCCCGCAAATGACCGAAACGGAAATTCCTCCGGCGGCACTGACTTGTTTATGGTACCAGCCTTCAAAATATGACTTTTTTTTTCTGACCCCCTGAAAACACTGTGGATTCCATATTCGTCGCACAATACCCATGCACTTAGTGTAAACACTGATTCATGAAATGACCAGCTTTTTAATATGTATAGTTGTCATATAATTGCGGTATCGGTAAGCTACAGCTTATGGAAAAAGATATCGATTTTATTGAAGAGGGATTGAAGCCACAGCTGCAGTTCAATAAAAGAGGCGGTCTACTGCCGGTCATTGTACAGGATGTCAGTGACGGCAGGATACTGATGCTCGGCTACGCCAATCATGAGGCATTCGAATACAGTCTTCGAGAGCGCCGTGCCTGTTTTTTCAGTACAAGTAGAAACAGGTTGTGGGTTAAAGGTGAAACTTCCGGTGACTATCTGAGTATTGAGAAGATTCTGGTTGATTGTGACCAGGATGCTATCGTGTACTGCGTCAGCAGGGTAGGGGAAGGAGCCTGCCATACCCGTGGTGCAAACGGTAAGGCACGAGTCAGCTGTTTTTACCGTGAGGTAATTTCTGATGGAAGCAGCCTGGCATTTCTGGAACATGAAGCCGGCAGTACAGAAATATGATAGCAACAATTATTAATGCAGCTGCAATCATACTTGGTTCTCTTGCAGGTATTCTTGCGAAGCGCTGGATCAAGCCCTCGGTTAATGAGCGCATTTTTCTGGCTGTGGGTGTCTTTACGATTATAATCGGTATGGATATGGCATTGACCTCACAGCGTTTTCTGTACATGGCCATTTCACTGGTTGTCGGTGGAATCATCGGAAACGGACTCAGAATCGAGGACAGACTGTATGCAGTTGGTCAGCGCATCAAGGATTCAGGCATTTCCAGGCATGATCATTTCGCAGAGGGTTTTCTCACATCGTCTGTATTGTTCTGTGTAGGGGCGATGGCAATTCTTGGTTCGCTGCAGGCTGGTGCAGCCGGATCATATGAAATACTGCTGACCAAGTCGGTAATGGATGGGAGCATTGCCATACTCCTGGCTGCTGCCATGGGGGGAGGTGTTGCGCTTTCTGCGATTGTTATTCTGATCTATCAGGGTGGGCTGACATTATTTGCCGGCGTCCTTTCACCGCTACTGAATGATTTAATGCTGGCGGAACTTACGGGAACCGGAGGCGCACTGATACTCATGATCGGCTTGAACCTGAGCGGAATTGTGAAAATCAAGACCGGTGATTATTTGCCAGCTATTGCGGTAGCAATTCTGCTGGCCTGGATTGATCCCATGAAATCAATACTATAGCAGATAACAGTCCTTACCCGAGACCCGGCGTCTCGGGATGTTCATCGACCATGCTGTAGACCGTAGCTTTCTGGTTTACAACCGGCAGTGCTTCTATTTCACTGATTGCATCATGAATCGCAGATGCTGGAGTTGGGTGAACAGTAATAATAACAGGAACAGATTGATCATGCTCCCAGCGTTCATCCTGCAGCATACTGGCGATGCTGATTCCGTGTTTGGCAAATACTGCGGTTATAGCAGCCAATGCTCCTGCGACGTCATTCAGTTCGAGTCTCAGATAATAGCGGAATTCCATGAGAGCAGCCGGGGTCTGGGCCAGCGGTGCGGCCTGATCCGACCAGATCCTGAAATCAGCGAAGGCGGTTTGATATGTGCCGGCCGCGAGACCGATAATATCACTTACAACCGCAGAACCTGTCGGACGTCCACCGGCTCCGCGCCCGTAATACAGGGTATGTCCGAGATTGTTTGAATACAGGCTGATTGCATTGAAGGCGTTATCTACACGGGCAAGGGGATGTTCCTTTGGAATAAACGCCGGACTGACCATGACATGCGGGCCTTCGTCGGTCTGCTGGGCCATAGCCAGCAGTTTTACTACATAGCCTAGTCTTTTAGCATAGCGGATATCATTGGGGTCCAGTTTATCTATTCCGATGGTCGTAATTGATTCCATAGGAACCCGGGTGCCGAAAGCTATAGTAGAAAGAATAGCAATCTTGTGTGCTGTGTCCTCACCGCTCACATCCAGTGTGGGGTCAGCTTCGGCCAGACCAAGCTTCTGAGCCTGCTTCAGAGCCTTATCATAGGATGAGGTGCCCATTTGGCTCAGTATGTAGTTACAGGTGCCGTTCAGGATGCCGTAAATGGCATCCATTTGTTCTCCGAGCATGGCCTGGGTCATTACCTGAACAATAGGGACTCCGCCGGCACAGCTGGCTTCGAAAGCAAGCGCAACATTGTTTTCTCTGGCGATCGCCATGAGCTCATGGCCGTGATATGCCAGCAAAGCCTTATTTGCAGTAACAACGTGTTTTCCTGCTTTCAGGGCAGTAGTTATAAATTCTTTGGCAGGGTGAATTCCCCCGATAAGTTCAACAATAATATCCGTTTCAGGGTCCGTAAGTGCTGCCTGGGTATCTGTTGTATACAGTTCTTTGGGCAGTTCAAGTGAGTCTGCAACATCAAATGCCAGAGACGCAATAGCACGTAATTTCACTTCAGTGCCAATTCTGCGGGCAATGCTTTCAGCTTCAGACAGCAGTATTTTTGCTGTATTGGCTCCGACAGTACCGGCGCCTACTATGGTAACCTGTATGGATTTCATGGCGCCATCGTATGTCAGCTTCTGGTCTCTGTCAATAGAGTTGACATGCGTGGCTGAGACGCGTACAAAGATGTATGTCATTGCAACTATGCCTGCGTCCTGCAGGAGAACTATCTTCCGACGCTGTCATCCGGAAGTCCATAATGTTCAGAATATTCGAGCGGACTACTCACAACAATACCAGTGATTATGCAGATACCGGAGTGTATCCTCCCGTGCTTTTCCGTGATGAAATTCTTGTCTGGGGATTTGATGTCATAGAAACAGCAGCCGGAATTGATCCGGATATCCTGTTGCCAGTCTATAATTTAGAGGGCTGCAGCTGGTTTGCTACGTTCAGGGCTTTGCTTATGCATGAAAATCGCTGTGACCAATACAGTTTTGTGGAAATGGATCGTCTTGACAAGCTGATCAATCAATATGATCTATCTGAAGAGGAAAAATCCCTGCTTGATCCTGTAGTGCAGCGGAAAGGCAGTTTCCGTTCACATGTATCCCGCTATCGGATACTTCCTGAACTGCTCAGACAAGCTGTGAACAGCGGCTTGTGCGATGTTCGTACTGCGCAGGCTGCAGCAGACCTGCCTGAAATACTGATCCAGGCTGTACTGGAGAGAAATCCGGGTTTCAGCAGCAGCAGAATCATGCTTACCTGGCTGGCCGAGATTGTTAAAAGGGATTCAGTTGATTCTGCTGAGGCGGCCCTGCTGGTTGATAAAATACAGTCTGCCGAAAAGCCTCAGGAATTGTTGAAGATCATCCGCTATCCAGAACTGACGGCACGATTACAGAGAGCTGCAGAATTGCAGGACAGGGATTCCGGGTCATCACGGCTGAAAATCGAGCTTCCGGAGAATCTGGAAGGCGATAGCGTCAACATTCGCTGTCAGGTTCGGTCAAAAGAAGAGCTGGAAGAACAAATCAGTATTCTGTCAGCTCTTCGGGAGAATTTGGATGAGTACCTCGACTTATTATAAACATATAATCGACAGGATTTATTTCACACCGGAGTCCGAGAACTTTGCCGCATTCAGGAATGTCGCCGAGCAGCTGGGAGGACTTCCCTGGAGCTGTGTAAATTCAGCACAGGATATCCCCGAAGAATTCCGGAATGAGAGGTCACTTCTGCTGCAGACGGTGCGTGGAGAACCATTGACCAGCTGCCCCGGGACCAGGGTTCATGAGTGCTGCAATTATCATACCCTGGATGCTTTTATCGGGTGCAGTCTGGGATGCTCATACTGCATAATGCAGAGTTATCTAAATTTCAGTCCACTTGTCGTCCAGGTTGATCCGGGTCCGGGAATTCGCTCGATGCAGGCAGCTGCTTCCGGAATGCCGGTTTTACGTCTTGGTACAGGTGAGGTAGGTGATTCACTGCAGCTCGATCCACTGACAGGTATTTCAGATGCATATATTCAGGCCGCAGCCAAGTTGCCAAATGTGCACTTTGAAATGAAGACCAAGACTGATTTTGTTGATCACCTCCTGGACATACAGCCGAAAGGCAACGCGGTGATTGGATTTTCAGTAAACCCTCCTGAGATTATCCGCAGTGAAGAAGGCGATGCAGTATCACTTGAACGGCGGTTGAAAGCTGCAAGGAAGGCCGTTGAAGCGGGATACAGGGTAGCCTTTCACTTCGACCCAATGATACGGCAAGGTGACTGGCACTCCTGCTACCGAGATCTCGCACTGAGTTTACGTAGCTTTTCTCCGGAGAGCGTCGCCTGGATCAGTCTGGGGAGTGTCCGTTTTACACCAAATCTCCGTAAACAGGTCGCAGACCGTCCGTATCTGTATGATGAATTCGTTCCTTCTGCGGATGGAAAACTTCGCTATCTGCAGCCCCTGCGGGTAGAGTTATACCGCAGTGTGGCTGACATTCTGTTTCCGGATTACCCCTTGTATCTGTGCATGGAGAGTCAGGCCGTCTGGAAAAAGGTTTTTTCGTACTTGCCGGATGACATTCCTGCATTACGTGATATATTTATCGGCAGGAGGCTAGATCGTGGATAAATCGCAATTAAACTGTAATGGGAGCATCTACCGGAAACTGGACGGACAATTGTGCCGGACTGTATTGCTGGCAGCTGTCCTGATTGCAGTGTTTACTGCACAGCTTCCAGCTTCAACAGCTCAGAAAGCCGTAGCCACCACAATGTTTCTGGAGGGCAGCCCTCAGCTTGTCCGTGAAGGCAGGCAGGTGGCGGGTGAAATCGAGTTCGGCCAGGACTTGTATAATCTGGACCTTATCAGAACAGATCGCAGTTCTCTGCTTGAACTGGAACTGTCTCCGGATCTTCAGGCACAGGGTAGAATGACTGTGCATCCTTCCAGCGAATTCTACCTTGCTTTCGATGCCGGGAGTCATGAATCCGCGGTGCATATTCTGCGGGGCAGCAGCAGTTTCGATATCAGCAGACTGCCTCGGGGACGTGGGTTCTCGGTCCACACAGCTGGTGCTGTTATGGGGGTCCGCGGAACATCCTTTTCTGTTGATACCTCTGCACAAGGCGAATACCTGGTCAGTACATTAACTGGCAGAGTGGAGGTAACCAGTCAGGACGGACAAAGTATTGTCGCGGTTCCGGGACAGGTAGTAGAGTTCACTGTAGTCAATGGTTTCAGGGCCTTACAGGTGGAGCGCGGACATGAAGACGAGTTTCGCAGTCGATGGAAGGAACAGCGACTTGAGGTTCTGCTTGCAAAGCCCGAATCAGCGATTGATTTCTTTTCTGGAAGATACTATGACGGCTTGACTGAATTCAATCAGCGCTTTCGTGATTTGATGGAGCACCAGGATATCATCGATCTCTGGATACTGGAAGACAAACAAGGGCGTCAGTCCCGCATGGCAGATCAGCTGCGGCAGAAATCAGCTCTGGCCGGCCCGCTTATGCGGATGACCGCGCACCTGGTAATCTTTGAACGGACATATTACCGTGCCGTTGAACTCCGCGACATTCTGGAGGAGGCGTCCATGCTTCACTCAGTTAAAGGCGCTTCGGAGTTCTATGCTGATTTTGATTCTGATGCCAGGGTGATCGCAGAGCGGCTGAATATGCTTCGGTATATCATGCGCTTGTATGCAGATCGAAATAATGGACGGCTGCCGTTCTAGGCAGCCTGTTGTTCATGACTGAAATCAAATTAATTCATTTTTCCAACAAAAATAGTTTGACAGTAATCCAAAGGCGTGGTATTTATTAGTGATCAATTAGTTGATTGTTCCAATTAAAAGGTTGATTAATTAATTGCGATTTCCAACCAATTCTGTCTACAGTTTTGGTTGGAGTTAGGCAAGTGGGTATGCAAGACTGAAAACCCCTGCATACCCCCACGTACTGTAAGGAGGTACATATGAAAATGAGAAGGATTGCATCAATTGCGATTGTTCTGTTGCTGGTAGCCGGTATGGCATTTGCCGGCGGAAGGCAGGAGTCTGCATCTGGCCGGGTTGTAGTTGATACTATGGCTTATGGTGACAACTCAAATGCAGAAGGCGTAAACTGGGTTCGGATAGTAGAAGAATTCGAAGCAGCAAACCCCGATGTGAAAATCCAGTATGAACTGCTTTATGATGAGGCTTATCACCAGAAGGTTACAGCCCGTCTGGCAGCTGGAAATGTTCCGGATCTTGCGTATATGGGAGCTGATGCACGCTGGGGACTGCCATGGCAGGAAGCAGGGCAGCAGGTTGATCACCGCGCATGGATCGATGATTCTTTCTATGATATGAGCCTGATTCCTCCGATGGGTCCGAACGGCGAAGTTGTTCAGATTCCTCTGGGAACCGGTAATATCACAACCGTACTCTATGTCAATGAAGCCCTGGTGAAATCACTCGGCTATGAAGTTCCAACAACTTACGAGGAATGGGTAGCTATAGTTCCTGCTGCACGAGCAGCGGGTCTGGATGTAATTTCTATCAACGGTGCTGATGGTTGGGCATGGGGCAGCTGTTTCATGTCAACTATTATCGCCCGACTTTCCGGTGATCCGAACTGGGTGAGCAAGGCTGTTGCTGGTGAGCACAAGTTTACCGATAAGGTATTTGTTGATTCACTTGCATGGGTTGACCGCATGATCAAGGATGGCGTTCTTGCTTCTGATTCAGTTCTGGTAGACTATGGTGCAAATGTGGCCAAGTATACCAACGAACAGGCTCTTGCAATGATCCAGGGTCAGTGGATTGCAGGCGATATTTCTTCTGCAAACCCGGCTGTTGCCAACAATACTGTTCTTATGCCGCTTCCAGCTCTTCCTGGTGAAAGCCCTGCTACAGCAAAATCTGTAGCTGCAGCAATCCAGGTTGGCTATGGTATTACCGCAAAGGGATCACAGGATCCAGCAGTACGCGATGCAGCATTACGCTTTATCCAGTACTTCTACAGCCATCCCGAAACAACCCAGAGACTGCTTGACGGAGCTATCGTAGCCCCGATCCTCAAGGATTTTCAGGTTCCTGCTGAGCTTTCCCAGATTAACCGACGTAAGGTTGAACTGGCTCAGAACGCCTCAATGGAAACTGATGTAATTGATGCATATCTTGCCGGTGCTGCAAACGAAGCACTGAATGCAGGCATGCAGCAGATCGCGTCCGGAGCATCGACTCCAGCGCGGGTTGCTGAGCAGGTTCAGAACCTGTTGAACAACTAAGCATTTGCCTGGTTGCGGCAGGGAGGGCTTGCTCTCCCTGCCGCTTTTTTTGAGGAGTTAATACGTGCAACAAAATAAAAGAAATCTGGCAGCGTTTTTCTGGCTGGTAGTACCTGGATTGTCCCTGTACCTGCTGATTGTCGCTTACCCCATAATACACTCCATCTGGCTGAGCCTAAGTGATTACAATCCAAATCGAGGCGGTGAATGGAATTTCGTAGGACTCATGCATTACCGGCGCATGCTGGTTGATCCAATGTTCTGGCATGCTTTCCGCAACAATATGTTTGTAGTTGCTGTGTCAGTTTTCGGTCAGATTCCGATTGGTTTTATTCTGGCTTATATATTGTACCGGGAAAAAGTAAAAGCCCGGAATTTTTTCCAGTCAATGGTGTTCCTGCCGCATTTTCTGTCAATGATAGTCATCGGACTGCTCTGGCGGCGGATGTTTATGGCAAATGGTCCTGTAGCAGGACTTCTTCAGTTCTTTTCCGGGGATCCAAGAGCTCAGTTTACAATGATGCTCCGTGCCGAGACAGTAATGATTCCCATAGGTTTTGCCCTTATATGGGTCTACACCGGTTTTTACCTGGTGATTTTTATGGCAAATCTTCAGAAGCTCGATGTTGGTATGGTTGAAGCTGCAATGATCGACGGGGCCAGTGAGCCGCAGATCTTCACCAAGGTAATTGTGCCTCAATTATCAGGAACTCTGCTTGTCACATCTATACTTGCAATAGCTGGTTCCCTTAAAGGCTTCGAGCTGATCTTCTCCCTGACTACTCAGGGTCTGCAGCGAAATAATGCAATGGTACTGCCGATTTATATGTACCAGACTGCCTTCCAGGATTACACGAACACAATGAGGTTTGCATACGGGTCAGCGATCTCGAATGCAATAGTTGTAATCAGTATTGCTCTGATTCTAATCAGTAATCTTGTTAACAAGAAATTCAGGGCAGGAGAGGAATTTTAAATGAAAACAACAGTAGTTGAAGCAAAAAAACCTGCACAGACTTTTTTAGATATGCTTGCACAAACTGCTTCATATGCAGTCTTTATTGGATGGGCGTTAATAACCATACTTCCGCTCCTCTGGATGGGATATTCTTCCTTCAAGACAAACGAGGAACTCACAAGAGACATGTTCAAGCTCCCCAATGTGCTCGTAAGTTCCGGTGAACATGAATTTGTTGCTATTGAGCGCAGTCTGAATGTAAGACTCCCGTACAACCCGAATGTTGATACAAGGGAGCGCTTGATAATTGAATCCACGAGTATCGCTCCGGCCCGCAGGCTGCTGGTGTTTTTCCTTTTAAAGGAAGAACTACCTCCACATCTGGCATCCATGCAGCCGGGCGATACTCTTCTTGTTCAGGATCTGCCGGGGCACATGCAGCGGAATATCCGTTTCCGTATGTTTTTCTATAACTATATAAATGCCTGGCAGCGGGGAACAATGGGGCAGAAGTTTCTGAATAGTATTATTTATTCAGCGGGATCCACGTTCCTGATTGTGTTGTTCAGCCTTATGATAGGTTTTGCAATTACCAAGCTCGGGCTGAAAAAACTGAGTACTTTGGTTGCGGTGCTTATCGGTCTGGGATATCTGATCAGTATAAACTCGGTGATTATTCCCCTGTTTTTGATGCTGTCATCTATAGGCTTAACTGATACGCATCTCGGGATTATTATGGTCTATACAGCCTTCGGACTCCCGCTGGCGGTGATGTTGTGCAGCCAGTTTATTAAAGGAATACCTGACAGCCTCATTGAGTCTGCCTATATGGATGGTGCTACTGTCTGGCGAATGTTTCTTGGAATCGTAGTTCCAATGACTACCCCGGTAATAGTTACGGTCTCGATAATCAGTGCTCTCGGTATCTGGAATGAGTTTCTGCTGGTACTGGTGCTCGCAAGTTCGAGCGCAACCGTCTCTCTTCCCGTCGGGGTGTATTCTTTCTCGAGTCAGACAAGTGCACAGCTTGGCTGGCAGTTGGCTGCCCTGGTGATCGCCGCACTTCCTGTTATGGTTGTGTATTTCTCTTTTCATAGCAAAATAACACAAGGTGTTGTGGCAGGTGCCGTTAAGGGTTAGATAATCCTGATCTGAAGGTTGCCGGTAACAGCTGCCAACGATAGCTATCAATATCTATAGATAACTGCGGGATTTCACGGTTTGTGAAATCCCGTTTTATGTATTGGTCCTTATGTATTGGTCAGGTGAGCCATGTGTTCCAGAAGACGATCCCTTATTTTCCCGATCAATCCTCCGTCTGCATGTAGATAATCAGGAACTCCGAACAAGGAGTGAAGCACAAGGTTGGCAGCACCGACTGCTACTGCTTTTTCTGCATAACTTGAATTGCTTATACTTACTTTCCGGGGAATCTGCGGTTGATATGACCAGTTTTCTTCTATGCAATGCCGAAGCACCGGAATAATTTCTTCCGAAAATCCTTCCAGTCCTCCGCAGATATACAGACCATTTACATTGAAAGTATTGATAATCAAGGATATCTGCCGTGAAAGTTCGGTAAAGGTCCTGGTTCGAATCTCCTTGTTGCTGTGGAAATCCTGCAGATCCTTTTTGTGAACAGAGAACTGGGCATCTGGTTCACCATTCCAGAATATACTGCGGAACTCCCCGGCAAAATAATCCGGTCCATGGTATATCTGTCCCTGAAGCGCAAGTCCTATACCCACGGAGAAAGCATCTACCACAGGGGGAGTCTGACCAATCTGAACACCCGGGGTTTCGCCGAGAACAGCCATGAAATTACCGGTGTTTCCTTCCTGTGCATTGTTGAGTTCTGCCCAGGCACAGGCATTAGCATCGTTTTCAACAATAACCGGGATGCCATGGGTCTTTATTAGACTGTCTGTTAGATTCAGCTCTGAGTGAATCTGGAGAGGAATGGAATACCGTATGCTGCCCTTCCGGGTATCAATAATACCCGAAAGACCTACTCCAACTGCTGCAACAGGTACAGACACCTCTTTGACTTCTCTGCAGAGTTTTCCTATCAGTTCTGAAAGCTCAGGCAGCAGATTCTCTCTGCTTATATGATGTTTGCCGCTTTGGGAATGTAGTATTTCACCACGGAGATTTGTGAAAACAGCCTGATATGATTCCGGTCTGAACTCAATACCTAGAATACTGCCGAATCCTGTTTTTATTCTGATCAAGGTTGGCTTTCTTCCTGCGCCTGGTGCTGAATTTCCCTGTTTCCATTCTTCTATCAGGCCAAGATCAAGAAGTTTATTACTGGCATTGGTTATTGTGGATTTATCCAGCTGCAGGCATCGTGCTATTTCCGTGCGGCTGATAGCCTGCTCTTTCCAGATCAGATGGAGAATCCGTGCTAGATTCAGTTTGTTCTGTGTCTGCCTGCTGCTGAGCATCTCTATTCTCCTGTATTATATCTGAATTGTACAAACTAAGCGCCGGACAATCAATACAGCAGCTCGTGGCCTGAAAAACACCTGCATTGTTCAATGCCCCGTAGACTGTAGAACAAGATCATTCAGTGATAGCAGCTGAATTCTTGATTTCTCATCTGTCTGTTCCGGCATCAAAGCTGTAATTTCATGGATCGGACTCAGGGTTTCAAAATTCGCTTCTCCATTCGGCAGCGGCTTTCCGTCTATTTCGATCCATGCTCTGCAGATAAGGTTCTGTGCCTTGACTGATAGCTGAGGAATACCCTTGAGGTTCCTGTTGATTTTCAGTTCATAGCGTGGTGTCTCCCACTTGAACTGTCGTGGGTTGCAGAAGAATTTGCTGGATGACCACTCGAGCTTTCCTTTTCTGAACAGCTGCATATGAATACAGCTGTTATCGATATTGAATCCCTTGGGCAGCTTAACCGCCTGCAGCCTGATTGTATTCATTCCACTACCGTCAATTTCGAGGCCTTTGAATTCAAAGCTTTCAAGCAGCTTTCCGCTGCTGTGTATGCAGGACAGGACTACAGAATACATATCTTTAACAGCAGAGTCGCTGAGTAATACTGTATTGATTTTTCTACCGGAAATACTGCAGTCAAGAATAACAGGAGCAAAGATTGAACGTGTCGCATAATGCAGAGGTTTCCATAGTCCGTAATAATCTATTCCTGACCATGATGGTCCCGGCCATGAATCATTCAGCTGCCAGTAAATGGTTCCCATGCAGCGAGGTGAGTTCATGCGAAAATGTCTTATAGCTTCCCCGATACCTTCTGCCTGCATAAGTTGAGATGCATATACAAGGTGGGGGAATTGGCCGGGTTCACCGATGTATTCTCTGGTATAATGCTGGATTAATTCGTTGCCGGCATCGTTTTTCTGATGGTGATCCATTACATCTGAGTGGAGTTGCTGTTCTGTAATGTCGGCAAATTTTCGTACCGTATCCATAGATGGAAATGACTGCATTCCGAATTCTGACAGAAAACGATGGAACTGTGTAGAAAACCAGCTGAAGGGCTGACGTCCATGCCATACCTGCCAGTCGTGAACATCGCCGTGGTTGGGGCTCTGTGCCTGGATAATCCCTCCGTAGGATGAAGGAGAGGATGGCCAGTACTGTCTGTCCGGATCCAGAGCATGAACGATTTCAGGAATCCTTATTTCAAACAAGCTCAGATAATGCTGTGTGAGTTTCTCGGTTTTTGGGATATCCCAGTGATCATATGCAGCCTCCATCTCATTGTTTCCACACCAGAGAGCAAGTGAACTATGATTTCTGAGTCTTCGGACCTGGTACTCGGTCTCCTTCAGGAACTCAAACGTGAATTCTTCAGTTAGTTCATGAGCAGAACAGGCAAGCATGAAATCCTGCCAGACGAGCAGTCCAAGGCGGGTGCATTCCTCGTAGAAAAAGTCATCCAGGTAAATGCCGCCTCCCCATATTCTGATCATATTATGATTTGCTCTGCGGCAGTCCTCGAGTAGTTCTGTTATCCTGTCTCCGTTTATTCTTGTAATGAGATTGTCCTGGGGAACGTAGTTTCCCCCTCTGGCGAATATATCCCTGCCGTTAATCCGAAAATAAAAGCTGCTGCCCCACTTATCAGGTTCAGTAACCAGAGATATGGTGCGGATACCAAATTTCATCTCCATGCGGCTGCTGCCGAAGCTGTTTCTGTGTTCAATTTCTGCTCGGTATAAAACCTGTTCTCCCATACCGTTAGGCCACCAAAGCCGGGGATTCATGACAAGGAAAGATAATCGCCCTCGATCAGTGTGGATTCTCTGCTCGATAGTCTGCAGCTTTTTTCCGCCCGGCTTATAGACAGTTATTATTATCTGATCGTCAGAGAAAGTATTGCGGTCCATTGTGAAATCAAAATGAAGTACTGCTGTGTCCTTGCTGTGTACCTGACGAAGGTGCACGTCCTGCAGCGCTGCACCGGCACAGGTCTCGATTTCAATTGATCCTGCCGGGCCCATATCAGGCAGTGTTGGGCCCCAGTCCCATCCGGACATGAAATATGATTTTCTCAGATGGCCAACACCCTGGAGGCTGTGATGGGCATTCCACAAGGGAGATTCACTGTTTTTCTTTCGATAGAAGTCACTTGCTGAGGAAAAATGAAGTTCGAGGGTATTTGCTCCATTTTTCAGCACCCTGGTGATATCTATTCGGTGTTCCCGGTGCATGTTGCTCAAAGCTGCACATTCCTGACCGTTAAGAATCACGCGGCAGATGGTATCGACAGAAGACAGCACAAGAAAATGATTCAGGTCAGTGTGTTTCTGAGTCTCTGGAAGATCATAGTTGAATTTTCTGGTAAAGGAGCATCCCTGTTCGGCAAGTTCTGCATATTGAAGATCATTCTTTCCATAAAAAGGATCAGGAAGTATTCCGGCATCCAGGACGGCTGTGAATAGTGATCCCGGTACTGCTGCATTAATGGTTTGGGATAAAGCCGGGCTCTGTAAGCTCCAGCCTGTGCCGTTCAGAGATAGAGAGTGAACCTTCATACCGCCTCCTGCTGCTGTTACATGGAAAATATAATGATATATTCTTACAGTATAGTTTATTAAAATGAAAAATCCTATGTGCAGTAAAAGGATTTCTTCAAATCCGGTTTCTCCATATCTGAATTTTTTCAGGAATACCGGTTTAATCTACAGGTTCTTTCATATATGCTGGCATGATCCTGATCAATATTTACAAAGAGGGTATCGTGTTTTCAATTCTGAAAAAATTCTGGCCGTTTTCTCGTGAATACAGAGCTAATCTGATGATTGCCTCTCTATCGATGCTTTTTCTTGATTCGGTTATGTATCTCATACCGATTGGAATTGCCTATGCCACTGATCATATATTTCCGAATATCCGTGATGAAGGCATGCTGTTACAGCTCTTCTGGATCACCCTGATTATTCTTCTTGCTGGTGTGTTCCGCGGTGCGGTAGCTCATGTTATGATCCGGAATTTCTGGAGGTCAGCTGAAGGTACAGTCAAGAACATTCGGAACGCTATGTATGAAAAGTTTCAGCATCTGGATATTTCCTTTTATGATACCGCCCAGGTCGGCGATCTCATGTCCCGTGCAACCTATGATCTGCAGCTCGTACGCAACTTTTTTGCATTCGGGATTGAACATCGAATCAGAATCGTACTCGTAACCGTAACTGTACTGGCGTTCATGCTCTGGCAGGATTGGCGTCTTGCCCTGCTTGTGTATGGAATACTGCCGGTGATGTTCGCGCTTGTACTGTATTTCAGTGCGGTAATGAAACAGGCTGTAAAACAGCGTCAGAAACAGATGGGAAACCTGAATACCCGTTTGCAGGAGAATATTGCTGGTATCCGGGTGGTGAAATCCTTTGCTATGGAGAAGCAGGAGATACAGTACTTTGACCGCGAGAATTCTCTCATGCTGCAGAAGGATTCAGCTGTAGCCCTTTTGCAGGTGAATCTGAACTCTATTCTGTTGCTGACAGATGGGATTGGATCCCTTCTTATTCTACTCTTCGGTGGGTATATGGTAATCGAAGGCACAATGTCGCTGGGTGTTCTCTTGGCTTTCTTTGGTTATCTGAGTGTAATTTCCATGCCTGTACTTCTGCTCTCATTCAATACATCGCTTATAAACCAGGCGAAGGGCGCTGCTGTCAGAATACTGGAAATTTTGAATTCTCCTGATCAGCAGCGTTTTAACTGCGGCTCACTTGCTGCAGACATAGAAGGCCGTCTGAGCTTTGACAAGGTTTCATTCAGTTATACAGACGGGAGTCCGATTCTCCGTGATGTATCATTTACCATCGAACCAGGAGAGCATGTTGCCTTGTTCGGCTTGACCGGAGCAGGAAAAAGTACCCTGATTTCGCTGATCCCCCGGTTCTATATGCCTGATAGCGGCAGTATACAGCTGGACAACGCTCCTATCGAAGACTGGGACATGCATTATCTCCGTTCCCGGATTGGAACAGTGCTGCAGGAGACTTTTCTTTTTTCAGCCTCTGTGTCGGAAAATATCGCCTTCGGCAAACCTGGAGCGAGTATGAGTGAGATCCAGGAAGTCGCAAAGCATGCTCAGATACATGATTTTATTGAATCACTGCCGGAAGGCTATGATACGATGATCGGTGAATACGGGGCCGGTTTATCGGGAGGTCAGAAGCAGCGGATTGCGATTGCCAGAACCCTCCTGCAGGATCCGAAACTATTGATTCTCGATGACTGTACTTCCAGCCTTGATGCTCTAACCGAGCGGAAGATCCAGCAGCAGCTCAGACTGCTCATGCAGGGCAGAACGACAATTATTATAGCACAGAGGATCTCGACCCTGGCACTTGCTGACAGGATCATCGTTCTTGATAACGGAGCAGTGAAAGCCATCGATTCTCACGATGGTCTGCTTAAAAATAACGAGCTTTACAGGTCGATTTTTGAATCACAGACTGTTTTCAGGGGGAGTGCGATATGAGTATAGGCAACAAGCGGGCAGCTCTTGCTATTGCACAGGAGAAAGAGACTGCACAGTTCGATTGGTCACTCCTGAAGCGTCTCCTGGCTTATCTCAGGCCATATAAGCTTAGATTGGCTGTTATGTACAGCTTCGCTGCTGTGAATGTGCTCTGTGGTCTGATGATACCGGTTCTTGTAAAAATCGGTATTGATGATCATATAGCAGTAGGGGACTGGCCGGGCCTGCTGAGGACTTCAATTATCCTCTCGGTTCTTGTGTTTCTGTTGTTTGTCGGTGCGCGCATACAGGGACGTTTGATGATGAAAATTGGCTACAGGGTCCTTTACGACTTACGGGCAGACCTGTTCCGGCACCTGCAATATATGTCCTTCAAATATTTTGATACCAATAAAGCCGGCCAGATAATGAGCAGGTTGACCAACGATGTTCAGGTTCTGGAGGAACTGCTTCAGGGCGGACTGGATACAATTGTGGTAGATGTTCTGATTATTCTCGGTATAACAGTAGCCATGTTCTCTCTGGATCCCAGATTGAGTCTGATCCTGTTTTTTACCGTACCGGCATTGGTCCTGGTTGTTTTTGTTCTTCGAAGCAGGATTATAGATGCCGGCCGTGGTATACAACGGACATTGTCACTGGTGAATGCATTTCTGAATGAATCGATTTCCGGAATCAAGGTTATCCGTTCATTTTCCAGGGAAGAGGAAAACATTCAGGCATTCGCCGTGGTGAATGAGAATTATTTCACAGAAACCAAACGCTTTTATCCGCTGTTGGCCTTTTTCTGGCAAAGTGTCGCGAGTCTGAATGTGATCGGCAAAGCGCTGGTTCTGGGAGGGGGAGGTGTGCTTCTGTACTATGAGGCAATTACAATAGGGGTCATAGCAGCCTTTCTTTCCTATATCAACAGATTTTTTCAGCCCATGCAGAAGTTGAGCAATATGCTGAATCAGATGAGCCGTGCCATGGCATCTGCCGAGAGAGTTTTTGAATTGATGGATATTGCACCGGAGGTTAATGATCTTCCTGATAGTATACATGTAGAGGAACTCCGAGGCGATGTTGTCTTCAGAAATTTATGGTTCTCCTATAACCGGGAAGAGACAGTACTCAGAGATATCTCGTTCTGTGTCGATGCAGGGCAGACTCTGGCGGTAGTTGGCCCAACCGGATCGGGTAAAACAACCATTATCAGTCTGCTTTCAAGGTTTTATGACCCTGGTCATGGTGCAATTCTCGTGGATGGCTGTGATATCCGTGAATACTCACAGGAAAGCTACCGCAGCCGTATTGCCCTGGTAATGCAGGATGCCGGAATGTTCTCCGGAACGATCAGCAACGCTATACGTTACGGGAAACCGGATGCCACCAGAGAAGAAATCGAGAAGGTCGTCAAGGAGATAGGTTTTCACGAAATGGTATTAGGCATGCCGCAAGGCTATGATACGGATATAGGTGAACGCGGAGCACTGCTTTCCCTGGGGCAGAGGCAGCTGCTTGCATTTGCCAGAGCTTTGATACGAAATCCTTCCATTCTTATTCTCGATGAAGCCAGCGCATATCTGGATTCACGAAGCGAGGAGCTTGTACAGGCTGCAATGAAGCGTCTTTGTATGGGGCGAACTTCTTTTGTCATAGCTCATCGCCTGTCGACTATTCGTGATGCTGATAAAATTCTGGTTATTGATAAAGGGGTAATTCACGAATCCGGGTCTCATGATGAACTCATGGAAACCGGTGGGCATTATGCTCAGTTGATTCATACACAATACGGTGTTGTCTGATTGAGGGATACACTGTTCTAAAAAGCTGTTTTTAGTTTAGCAGCAGAGCAAAAAAAAGACCGCCTGAAAGGCGGTCTTAAATGCATACCAGGCTTTATTTTGCCTTGTAATCCAGTGATTCTTCTGTAGTGATATCGAAGAGAGCCATTCGCTCCATGTTCGGAACAAAGCGAAGCTCGTCACCAATATCGTATTTAAGGGTAGGGGCAGTACGTGCAATAATTGTGTGGTTGCCGGTATTAACATATACATGTGTTTCGGCACCAAGAGGCTCAATAACCTCAACGTTTGCACGGATACAGTCGCCATCTGGAGCCTGAGCATTGTACTCAAGGTCTTCAGGACGAATACCCATAATGAGATCCTGTCCAACATATGGTTTTGCCAGGTCTGATTTTTCACCTTTGAGAATAACCGAGAAGTTGCCTTCTGTCAGTTTGATCTTTCCACCGTCTTCAGTAACCTTTACAGTCATGAAGTTCATTGGAGGAGATCCGATGAAACCAGCAACGAAGCGGTTAACCGGCTTGTTGTACAGTGTGAGTGGGTCACCAATCTGCTGAATGTATCCGTCTTTCATAACAACGATTTTGTCGCCCATGGTCATAGCTTCAACCTGGTCGTGGGTAACGTAGATCATGGTAGCCTGAAGACGTGTGTGCAGTGCACTTACTTCAGCACGCATCTGAACCCGGAGCTTGGCATCAAGGTTTGAAAGGGGCTCATCAAAAAGGAAAACCTTTGGCTTACGAACAATTGCACGGCCAACAGCAACACGCTGTCTCTGACCACCGGAAAGAGCTTTCGGCTTACGCTCGAGCAACTCACCGATATCCAGAATACGGGCTGCTTCATCAACACGCTTCTTGATTTCTTCCTTGTTGTATTTGCGGATTTTCAGACCAAACGCCATGTTGTCATACACAGTCATGTGTGGATACAGAGCGTAGTTCTGGAAAACCATTGCGATGTCCCGGTCTTTCGGGGGCTTTTCGTTAACAAGCTCGCCATCGATCCGGAGTTCTCCTCCGGTAATTTCTTCCAGTCCGGCAATCATGCGCAGGGTTGTGGTTTTACCACATCCTGAAGGACCAACCAATACGACGAATTCCTTATCATTAATAATGAAATTCGATTCCTTAACGGCTTTTACACCGCCATCATAGACCTTTGTTAGATTTATGAGCTCAACTGTGGCCATAGAAACCTCCTATCTAGGGATTATATTATGTGCTCATGTTACGCTGGATTCAATGATCTGTCAAATTCAATTTACTGCTTTTTACTCATCTTCTCCGCGGGCGTCGATCCAGGACTGAATACGGGATTCGAGAAGTTCCTGCCGGGGTTCCTGTGGTGATTCAAGCATTTCCCTTATGGCAGGTGCGAGTACATTATTCTCGAGATCTCTCCAGTAGGACGGCAGTAAGGGAGGGAAAATCAGACGTGAAGCGACCGGTGCCTTGCCATACATCTCCGGAAAGTAGTGAGGAATTGCCTGTTCATTTGTCTTGACGATGGCCGATAAGCCACCGAACAAACCGAAGAGCGGTAAGCCCTGGCTGATCGTGTGTTCTATAAGGGCACGCTGACTGTCTTCAAGCGACAGCCATTTCAGAAAGGCTTCAGCAGCCTTCTTCTGCCTGCTTTCAGCTGGTATGGCTGCATAGATCATATTCGGTAGTACTGGAATTTTTCCCTGGTTGCCGAACCAGGCAAAATCCAGATCCTGTTTGAGATCCCCGGGAAGCCGCTGGTATTCACGCAGGTCTACAGGATAATAGTCGATGCGCCCCTGTCGTAGCAGGGCATAGTATGGAGGGTACATATAGGTGTCGCGGAATCTGTTCAGTTCACGTATCTCTGAACCGGACTGCTCTATCCAGTCCCTGAGTTCGATAATAGAATCGATCACTTCATCCGAATGCCATGCGGGGCTGCGAGGCGCGGAGAAAGCCAGCTTTATAAGCTGTGAACGCATGTACCACAGGGGGAAGTTCCTGTTCCACAGCGGAGAAAACCCTGTCCGGGTCAAACGCCGTTCGTTGGCAACCGTTTCGTATTCAAGACGGTTCAGTTCAGCAAGCTGATTCAGTCCGATTGTCAGCGGCGGTTCTCTGTTCCATTTCTGGCCATGCCAAACCATGACAGGCAGTGAAAAAGCGACCGGCAGCATTGTTCTGCCGGATTCATCAAGATAGATTTCCTTTAGCTGACTGTACATCCCGTCGGGAACATCCAGTTCAAGTGCGGAAAACCAGTTCTTTCTGTAAGCCCCTGCAGGGTTTTGTTGTATGATTAAATCCGGTGCGGGATCTGAGGAGTTCCGGTAAGCAGCAGGATCGGGAAGGGTTACCACTCTTAGCTGAATACGGCTTTGACTGGCATTGAAATATTCAGCATATATGTGCATAACCGCTTCCGATGTATGCACTCTCAGGATCGTTTCTGTCTCAGGCCTTCCTGGAAGGACTGTGATCAACAGGGCTGCAGTCAGCACGAGCAGTGCTGCCAACAGCCATAATCGTCGTTTCTGAATCATGCTCTGTTTGTATCATGATAGAGCGGCATCGGCAACGGCACTGTATAGTTCGGTCAGACTTTCAGGATCTACTCCGGCATATGCTACCCTCAGGAGACTGGTGCCGAATGCAATCACTCCGATTCCCTGATCAAGAAGCTTGTTCCGTATTTCCTCTGCCTTGCCCTCAGGACTGTGGAATGCCATGAAATAGCCTGAATTGAAGGGCAGAACCTGAAGCGGGAATGTGGGATCAGAAAACGGCTTCTCACTAATGATTTGACGTACTATTTCATAACGATGCTGAAGTAGGGTTGCTATTTCTGCTTTCTCCGCGTGATAACTGCTGTCTTCCATAGCCTTGAGAAGCAGGCTTTGACCGAGAGTATTACCGTTGGATACGTTCGATCGTATTGAACCGGTCAGTTTATCATCCCAGGCGGCAAAATGATCCTCGCTCAAACCTCTGGCTGCGACGGTAATGAAACCTATTCGAAATCCCCAGACATAATCTTCCTTGGTGGCACCGTCAATCTTGACTGCAAGTAGTCTATGATGAGCTGCGGCTGCATGTGCAAAAAGAGATTGTGTATCCGTCTGCTCATTGTAGAAAAGGCCGAAATAGGCATCATCGCAAATCAGCATAATATCCGTGGATGCCGCTGCTTCTGTCAGGGAACGGATTATTTCCGCTGATTCATTGGTATCCGGGCTGTATCCGGTGGGATTGTTGGGAAAGTTCAGCAGTATGCGGACACCACGCGCATTTTTATGCTGCTCGATGCAGGAGCGGAGGCCGTCGATATTGAACTGATTGCGGCTGTTGAAGAATGGGTAGGTTACTATATTAACACCATGCCGGACTGCAAACAGAAGCTTGTAGTTTCCCCAGAAAAGATCCGGCAATATCAATACATCTCCCGGGTCACAAAAAAGATCAGCAATCTGGCTGAGTCCATTTGTCAGTCCTGGTGTAACCATCGGCAGGCTTGTTGCAGCTGCAGCAAGGGAAGGGTTTTTTATGAGCATTTCCTGCTTCCACCGCTCGCGGAGTTTCCGGTTTCCGGGGGTAGGGCTGTAGCCTACAGTATCTTTCGGGCTGACGCCGGGCACAGCGGCATGAATGCTTCTGAGCATAATAGGTTCGCCTTTACTGTAAGCCATGCCTACAGTGGCATCAAATCTGTGTGCTCTGGCTGCGGCTTCTGCTGCCTGTGCCACAATTCCTTTCGGGAAAAACATTGCCTCTCCCAATCGGGAAAGCATGCTTCTGATAACGGTACCTTCAAGTCGCTGATTTAACTGCTCTGCTGGCTGCACGTCTAAATACCCTCCGTGCTACAGCATATCCGAGTGCGGCTGCTTTTACAAGCATAGCGCATGTGTATTCCACAGCTATGAATTGACAACAGCAGGAATATGACGTAGGTTTTTCTTATGGCAGAAAGCACTTCTCCCGCTGATGAAGTTGTAGGCTTCCTTGATAAAATACTCGCTTTTTTTGGCGGAGAAAACGATCCCGAACGCGCCAGGAAGCGGCGTTTAAAGCAACTCGGGAAAATTCTGGGAAAACAGAAATATAAATTCTACAAAGTGCGTAATTCCGAGGCACAGTCCGGGCTTGCAAAGCTGTTTTTCGAGATATACAAACTGCTTGCCCAGGCGCAGCAGATTCTTCAGGGTGCAGAGAGTTCACAGGCAATCAAGGCAATTACCATTGAATCATTTCTGGGCAATGATCTGCTGGAGCTGCAGGAACATTTCAGCGAGGATCATATCCGCAAACTCTGTGAAGCTCATGATACCAAGAAGGTTGCCTCGCTCATGAAAGATGACATGATTGCCTTTTTCGGGGCATTTGACGGCGGGACCGTCCGGGACATCCAACAGGCATACTTTCTTGTTTCAGTCTTCATCGATCTTGTTCGGTATGACTACTATTTCATGCTCAAGAAATTTGATTCCAGTATTCAGGAATATAATCTTACGTACCAGCCGAAATTCGAATCAATCAATGCAGAGTATATTGTTGATGATCTGAAAAATTTTGTTGATATTCTTCAGATGGTTCCTCAGGATGGTGATTGGGACAAGGTTTTTGATATCCTGACTGCCTATCGCGGGATAGAGCTTGTTGACCGTGGGAAATGGAAGAAGCTGCTTTCGCAGCTGCAGGGTATAAAAAAATCAGGTATTCTGGAACAGATAGTTCAGCATGCGTCGAGAGACCCTGACTTCACCCCCCTGAAGAAAGCCAGTGTGGAAAAAATAGTAGAGCCTTATCTGAGCAAAATGAAGTCCCAGACCGAGATCACTATCCAGAAGATTCTACAGGAACAACGCAACAGTAAAGTGGCCCAGCTGGTCAAGAAGGTTTTTGGTACCTCGGTTGTGGCACGCTCCAAGCATTATACGGAGAAAGCAAATGTGATGTTCTCCAAGCGGATGATGGGTGGATTCACACACACGGCAGCATTCAATTATCTCAAAGCGTTTCTGATAGATTTTTTCAAGAAGGATGTCCGGGAAGTGCATGATATTCTGGTCATCCGTGGGCAATGGTCTTCACAGATTATGTCTAATCAGCTTTCTGCTGCTTTTCATGAGCTCATGGATTTGAGTCAGAAGGTTGTTCAGTTCGATGAATCGCTATCCGAGGAAGGTGAGCTTGGAATGAAGCTCAAGAAAGCGAGCGGAAAGGTGGTTGAAAAGGATCCCTCTACTGCAAAGCTGCTCCGACAGCTGCTGGATGAGATCAACAAGACAGCTCAAACATATATCAATAATGCCGCCCAGAATCTTATACAGATGGGTAAAGGTGTAAAGGGTGTTCTTGAAGACTACGGTAACAAGAATGATCCTCTTATATTGAACTGGCGTGAGGTTGAAAATGCCTCTGAAGAGCCGATAGATGCCAGGTTAAAGGATATATACACCAGAATGTATTATTTCGTTCAGCTTCTGCAGATGTTTGTAAAGTCTTCAAGCTGAGCAGGAATCATCTTCAATTCTGAATTTCTGCTCCAGTTCGATCAGATATTGTTTCTGTTCTTTTCCGCTTCCATCGGGCTTGCTCCGAAGTGCATATGAACCTATCTCCCCTGAGGAAAGTATTACGCGATGGCATGGTATTATGATAGGGACGGGATTCCTGGCCAATGCACCACCAACTGCTCGTGCAGCATGCCGGTTGCCGATCTTGAGAGCAAGTTCTGCATAGCTGATCGTCGTCCCGTAGGGTTGTTTCTGCAACCGTGACCACACCGCCCTCTGGAAGTCGGTGCCCTTCAGTTTTACCGGTAGATCGAAACAGATTCTGGCTCCGGAGAAATACTCCTTGATCTGCTGTTCTGCTTCACCACAGGCGTATTTATTGCGTTCTGCTGTTTCAATAAATGGCGGCGGTGTATTAAGACCTATATGCAGCAGATGACCACTCTTATCGACGGATAAATAGAGTGATCCGAGGGGGGTGTCGATAATATTGTAATAGATATATCGCTGCTGCATGCAGCAAGCATACCTTATTCAGCTGTAGTGAAGGAAGAGGTGAAGGGAGCATCAAGAGGATTCTCTCCGATGTTCCTGGCTGTCTCCGGAATAATAATACGGATTGTGGCATCCTGTGGCCATCCAGCTCCCGGCGGGCTTATCCTCAGCTGGTGGAGCTCGGGCCAGTCAAACTGAAGATTGATAGGATGCACGGTATCGTTTTCTGGATCCTGCAGAATAAGTTCATCGGTTACCGTGTCCTGGTCCATGGCCGCAGAAAATACTACGAGAAGGGCCTCATCGAGGCTGCTGATCTGCTGCCGGTTTTCGAGCTTAATGGGACTTCCTTCTGTATAACTGCTTGCTTCATACATGCCAACTACAAAAGGAGTAAGGATAGGGTCGAAAGGATTGCTTCTGTCCATGACACTGAGGCCGGGTATGCCGCATGCGCCGATGCTCAGGCTGATAATGCTGAAAATCAATATCAGTCTGCCATTTTTTGCTGTCAGAGAGGTGATCCGCTTGTCCTTTAATAGTTCCATAATAGTGATACCCCGCGCGGTTCTATAATGAGTCGGCCTCCTGAGAGACCTGTGCTCCTGTTTCCTGAGAGTTCAAACTGATTTTCTTCAGCAAGCATTCGTGACTGCCTGGCCGCTGACCTTATTTGAAGCATTCCGTAGGTGATTCCTGAAATACCCAGTCCGATTCCAGCTGCACCGCCTATTCGGTAATAGATGCTTTGCTGCTGCATATCAGCATAGGCTGTGTGGGCAGAAGCGAAGTCCTGGATGCTTGATGTCTGATCAAGCTGCATGTAGACATTGTACAGATCATCTGCCTCGCGGTACATCTCCATGCCCTGGAGAGATGCCCATACTCCGCCTGAAGTTAGGGCTGCCCCCGCAAATATCGAGATAACACCACGCTGTATTGCAGCTGTGCCGGGAGGAGGGATTTCTTCAGGTTCTGCGTGAGACTGTATTCGCTGCTGTAGATCGGGTCTTGTTGATTGTGCAAACAAGCGGGAGCCTGGCAGTGCAATGAGTAGAATCAGAACTATGGCAAAACGTGGATGCAGCATCATACTGAATAGTATATCGGAAAGACTGTCGCGTTTCTGTATGTCGATGGTGCATTATTCCCTTGACTTTTATTCATTTTCACGTGAAAATTAGAAGCATTAATAATCAGTCATCAATTAATGTCTGCAATAACTGTCGACAAAAATTGTTACAACAAGGGAGCATAGAATGAAATCATCAACAGAAAAGAACAGGCGCACAAAAAGCAATGGACAATTCTGCTTCAGTGAAGAATCCAGTGTTCGAATTCGAGAGTGTAGTCAGGACAAAACCCGGGAACCCTGGCTCATGCTGCTTGCCAGAAGAAATCAGAAACCGACCAGCACCTTATGCTGGGGGCTGACAAACAGCGGAACAACATTTGCCCGTATCGGAACACAGGAGGGTGACATTCTGAACGGCTTTGTTCATGAAGATCCTTACAAGGCAAGATTGCTGGGGCCATATACCTATTTTGTCGATTCAAATGATAATTATTTCACCAACACCTGGTATCCGGTTATGCATGAAGATCAGAAACTGGAAACCGAATTTAATTTCGGATCTGTAGTATACAGAACTTCATATAAGGATCTTCGTGTCGAAACCAGTTGTTTTATACCCAATGAGTTTGATGCCCTTGTTCAGATAATAAAACTGAAGAATGAATCTGAAACCGGACAAAAATTCAGAATGTATTCGATTAACCCGATCAATATCGGTGATGCGCGTGACATACAGTTTTCCGGATTCAATACTCTCATGATGGGAGGTGCCCGGATCGACAGGGAAATTGATGCACTTGTATGGCGGAACAGCTTTGGAATCCCTTTTGCCGATAATCCCGATACCGTCAAGGGCATGTTCGGGAAACTTGCAGTTCATGTCTCATCGCTGAGTGGTTGCAGCTTCTCAAGCAGATACGAAGAATTCGTCGGGCATTTCAGTGACAGTCTGGCCTGTCCTGCGGCTTTGTTTGAAGGACCTTTGCCGGATCGAGATGCAGAAGAGCTGACAAGTGCCTTATCTGCGCTTCAGAATGAAGTTTGCCTTGCCCCGGGTGAGGAGAAAGAGATTGTGGTGGCCCTCCTGGCATCCAGTACCGAGGATTATTACCGCAACGGGAAGAAGGAACTTAAAAAACACCTTGAAGCTATCCGGGACCCGGAACGAGTGAAGGCGATGTATGCTGCCGTACGCAAGGATTGGGAAGAGGATATTGCCCGGCTGAAACTGCATGTTCCCGAAGATAATCTGTTTAATGATTCCTTTAAATGGCTGCAGTATCAGTGTGCAATGGTTGCAATTCTGAACCGGATGAAATCGCGGTATCATTCTGGTTTTGAATACGGATATGGATTCCGGGATATTCTGCAGGATCTGCTCGCCTTGCTCCCGACGAACCCGGTTCCAGCCCGGGATCTGATTGCCTTTACTGCCTGCCAGATGTTCTCTGATGGATCTGTATATCATAATTTCTTTGTATCTGCTAAAGGCAACCGGGATTTCCAGGCTTGTGATGATCCCTTGTGGCTCATATATGCGGTATGTGAATACGTCAAGGAAACCGGAGATACAGCTTTTCTGGATGAAGTACATGACTTTGCAGACAGCAAGGAAGGATTGCCTGCACGTTCAGGGACTATAATGGAGCACTGTATTGCTGCCGTGGAGCGTGTCTGGAAGAATTCTGACAATGGATTACCGCTGATGATGGATGCTGACTGGAATGATGATCTTTCGTCATACCCGCAACACCGCTCGGTAATGGCTGCCCAGATGTTGTTCAAGGCATTGAATGAAATGATTCAGCTTTTCGAGGTAGTAGATACGCATGCTGATTTACTGAATGGATACCGGCAGAGGGCAGAGACTGTCCGCAATAGCGTTGAATCCCGCTGTGTTGATCCTGAGGGACATTATATTCGAGCGCTGGCTCCCGATCCGGCAACTCAGGATCTTGGCTCGAGCAGAACTGACAAGCTTGTTTTTCTTGAGCCGATTGCCTGGTCATCTTTCAGCGGCCTGGCAGACAAGAAGCGCTTCGATGTTCTGAAAAAAACCGTTGAAGATAATCTCGATGACAAGTACGGAATATCCCTCTGTCAGGGTGACCGTGGACTTGCAGACGGGGCACTGCCATTAGATTATTCTGCCTGGAAACGCAATGCTCCCGGAAAAAAAGAAAATGGCGGTCAGTTCAGGCATCTGGAATCGTGGTACATGGCTTCTCTCTGTCTGAATGGTTATGGGAATGAGGCCTGGGAAGTTTGCCGGAAGACGCTTCCGGCGGTGGCGAGTAGTCATGATCCCTACAATTATGCTGCTGAGAGATTCGTGTATCCGGAATATGTCAGTGGATCTGCCAGCAACGATCATGGAAAAGCCGGGCATACCTGGCTCACAGGAACAGCCCCGACACGGCTTGGAATGATTGTTGAATACATTTTTGGAATACGGCGCGTGTATAATGGCTTGCTGATTGATCCCTGCGTTCACGAGAGCTGGAGGGAGTTCAGGGCAGAGCGTCTGTACCGCGGAACAAGATTCAGGATTACCTATAAAAACCCTGACGGAGTCCAGAAAGGCGTTGTCAGCATTCTTGTCGACGGGCAGCCGGTCCACAGCAAAACAGTAAAGGGGCAGGTTATTCCGGCAGCCTGCTGCGATGGCGGCGATCATCAGGTTGAGGTGCTAATGGGTGAGGTCAATGAAAATCGCTGAGTATGAATCATTCCTTGAGAATATATCGACGGAGATTGAAGGTCTCAGGAAGCGCTCTGTATTCCTGGTGACAGATCTGATAAAAGGTGGCGAGCTCGATGACCCTGAGTACAGGGAGTACAACGCCACGGTTTTTACAGGTGAACAGCTGGTCTATACACATGCTCTGCTTGTTTCGGATTTCCTTGTATCCGGTTCCGCTCCACTGCTTGTCGATTTTCCGAAAGCAATTGAGCTTTATGTTCGGGCAGGTGCTGGTTCGGTTTCGAATGCGGAGAAGGCTTTGAAGCTTTCCCGGATCAATTTTCTTGGTACTGATGGAATGCGGGGGCGGGTGGGGAATAACTCATCCGCGAAGTCGGTGTTTGCGGAGTATCTCGAAGAGAATCTATTTTCTCCAGGACTGGTAGAGCTCATGAGCGCAGCATTTTCACGGATGCTGATTGCCGCCGGGACTGCTTCCGAGGGTGATCAGATCTGTGTTGGCAATGACGGCAGAGACAGGGCTGTGGGTGGCTTGCTGGTTAAAGCAATGCATAGGGGTTTCAATGCCGGGGGAATGAAAGTGCTGGATCAGGGGATCATGCCAAGTCCCTTTGTTCCGTATCAGGTGCTGAAGCGAGGATTGCCCGGAGGCGCGGTTTTGACTGCCAGCCATAATCCATCGAATCAGAATGGTATAAAATTCTTTGTTGGAGGGAATAAACTTCTACCAGAGGGTGTAGTGGGCGAATACAGTCTTTCTGCCTGGATGTACCGCTGTTACAGGGACAAGCTACAGTTCCCGGCTGCAGAATATGAGTGTCTGCATTCAGCCGGGCAGGAAGCCCTGGAGTTTATGATTGATTCCTTACCGCATGATCTGGGAGTGGTGCTCGGTGACTGCAGGATAGTCCTGGATAACGCTAATGGTGCATACGAAGAGTTGGCCGGGAAGATAACCGAGCACTTTCAGCTACACAGCACTACTGTCAACGGCAGAGCTGATGGCGGAAATATTAATGAAGCCTGCGGGGTTGCAGAAATTGAAGGTACTGATTTTTTCACTGCAGAGGATTATACCAGATCCATAGCAGTAGTTCAGCGGGTCTTCGACATCGGCAGGTCAGAAGGGAACTGTTGGGGAATAGTCCTTGACGGTGATGGTGACAGAGCTTTTGTTCTGCTGTACTGCGGAACAGATGACAGGGTCTACGTTCTGAACGGAGACCGCTGCGGCTATCTGCTTGCTGCTTACCTGGAGAAAACATCGGACTCGACTTTTGTCTGTACCGTCGAGTCGGATCTTATGACCTCGTATCATGCCGCCAGAACCCTGGGATTACGGACTGAAACCAGCAGTGTAGGAGATAAGTGGATAGCTGCCTATCCGCCTGAATCACTGTTGATTGGTCTTGAAGCTTCAGGACACATTATTATGCCTCTTCCGCTGGTAGATATACACGGCAAAAAGAAGTATCTCGCATCCGGAAATGGAATGCTGACGGCTCTCATGACTCTGTATGCTGTTCATGCAGGCAATTTGACTATCCCTGAAATAATCGAGCCCTTTGAACCTGGTTTTACTTATACTGCATATACGTATCTCTCAGACCGCTCACGTTTTTACCGGGACAGCACTGTCTGGAAAAAGGATGTCAAGCTGATTGAGGATGGCCTCGAGAGACTCAAACAGAGAGATCCAGGGCTGAAGAACAGCAGGATCCATTTTCCTGAAAAAGAGGATGCACATATGCTGTATGCAGTGCTGGAAACCGATGGCCTTGTCTCTGCCGCAGTTTTTTGTCGCAATTCCGGAACGGAGGAGAAAACAGCTGTCTATGCGCAGGGACCCCGGCGGCTTGCTGATGAACTGCGGTTTATAGCCGAAAGGGTCTCCGAATATCATCAGTCGGTTCTGAAAAATACAGAGCGCCAGGAGTACCGTTGGGAACAGCTTCTTATGTCCGGGCTCTCGCTCAGAGGGCAGCTTTCTATCGCAGAACTGCATGAAATAATAGAACAGGATACCGGTTCCCCGGCTGCTGATTCCGATCTTATGGCGCTTGTATATGGCATGAGGAAGGAGCGCAGGGTGGTACTGGATTCCGGTCTTATAAAACCTTCAGCAACAAGGAGTCATGAATGAATACATATGGAAAATTCAACGAACAGGATCAATTTGAAATCAATCGGCCGGACACACCTGAACCATGGCTGCATTACCTTATTCGTCCAGGACAGCCGGGGACGGAGACCTTCTGCAGCGGGGTAAGCTATGCCGGTGGTGGTTTTGATGTAAAAGGAACGCATGAGAATACCTTCGTAGACACACAGCTGCACCTGAATGACAAGGACGATATGGGCCGCTATGTCTATGTGCATGATAGAGATACTGACGAGCTGTGGTCAAGCAGCTGGCAGCCGGTGCGGAATCCTGATCAGATAATGAAAACAACGCTGGGATTCGGCAGCATGGTATTTGATTCATCATGTGCAGGAATTGAATCGCTTCTGACCATGATAGTTCCGAAGGATTTCGATGGCTGGATTCAGAATATCGTCATCCGCAATACGACAAACCGGGTGCGAAGACTTGGTTTGTATCCATTTGTACCGGTACATATGGGCGATGCCCTGGCACGGCTTCTTGCAGGAGATAATGACGGCTTTTTCGGAGGTGCTGCCTGGGATCAGGACCTGCAGGGTATTGTATTTCGAAGACATCATGGCGCTCCGCTCAGGGATGATCCCGAAAAGATAAACGGTATGCTCGGCAATGTAGCTCTGTTTTATTCGACTCTGAATACAGCGCAAACCAGCTATGAAACCAGTCTGGAAGCTTTTTATGGTGACAGATTTCATGATCAGAGTAACCCGGCTTCCATTCAGTCAGGGAGCTTGTCGAAAACCGATACTCCTTATTTGAGACGGACCTGCGGTGTGTTTCAGCACGAGATTGAGCTTCAGCCGGGTGAAGAACTGGAATTCGCGGTAGCTTTTGTTGCAGGCAGCACCCAGGATTATTACCTGAACGGCAAAAGTGAAATGCGGCGCATTCTGGACTGGGTCCGGGATGCTGGCGCGAGAAAGAAGATGCAGCAGAATGTCAGCCAGTATTGGGAGGAGCATCTCGGGCTTCTTGAAATCAGGACTCCTGATGTTCAGATCAACCGCGGCTTCAAGTGGCTGCAGTACCAGTGTGAAATTGTATATGTTCTGAATCGTATGAAATCGCGCTATCACACCGGCTATGAATATGGCTGGGGTTTTCGGGATATTCTGCAGGATGTGCTTTTTTACCTGGCATATGATCCCGGGAGTGTGCGCGCTGCCTTGCTGCATATAAGCACCCAGATGTTCAGCAGCGGTATCTGCTATCATAATTTCTTCATTGATCAGCCGGGGAACAAGGCTGTTGAGGCATGTGATGATCCAATCTGGTTTCCGAATGCTATTGAGAAATACTGCAAGGAGACCGGTGATTTTTCCATACTCGATGAGCTGACGGACTACGCAGAGGTTCATGAGGGAACAGCCGGAGTACAGGGCAGCATTCTTGAACACTGCTGTGCTGCACTGGATAGAGTCGAAGCTGATTGCAGTGAGCGTCATTTGCCCTTTTTGAAAGACTGTGACTGGAATGACGACCTGAATATTCAGCGGATACAGGGGCAGCCGAACCGCAGTATGGAGTCGGTAATGGCGGCTCTGCAGTATTACCGGGTCCTGCTGGACACCGCCGCATTGTTCGAGGCCGCAGGAAAACTACCGGAAAAATCGGCTGAATTCAGGGAACGTGCGGACAGGCTTCATGCAGCCATCGCTGCTCACGCACTGGATGTCGAGGGTTACTACAAGCGGGTTTTGTTTCTGGATCCGGAGCAGGAAGATCTCGGGAGCAGTTCGAATACCTATGGAAGAATCTTCCTCGAACCCCAGGTTTTTGGTATTCTCAGCGGTGTTGCGGATTCAGACCAGGCAACTGTATGTCTGCAGGCTGTGGAGAAATACCTGGATACTGATTATGGGGCCATGCTGTGCTGGCCGGTGTTTACTGATCTTTCTGAGCATGATACCTTGCCGCAGCGGAGCTGGAACATAGAGAAAGAGCCACCGGCAATGAAGGAAAACGGTGGTATTTTCATGCATGTCAACGCCTGGTTGATTCAGGCTTACTGTATGACCGGTCAGGGAAAAAAGGCATGTGAGTTATATAAGAGGATACTGCCTGAAAACCTCAGTTCGGATCAGGATCGATATAAATCCGAACCCTATGTCTATCCTGAGTATGTAAGAGGGAAGGGGATAGACAGCTTCGGCCGCGGGGGGCATACTTGGCTGACCGGAACTGCCCCGACCATGCATCAATCCTTGATTGAGCACATACTCGGTCTGCAGCCGGATTTTGACGGATTACGAGTAAACCCCTGTATCGATCCGGAATGGAAAGAATTCTCGATTGTCAGGAGATTCAGGGGAGCTGACTACAGCATAACTGTCCGGAATCCGGATTCCTGCATGCAAGGCGTCAAGTCTATGTGTGTTGACGGTCAGGAAATTGCCGGATCATTGCTGCCGGTCTTTGAAGACGGAAAGCTGCATACAGTGCTGGTGATCCTTGGAGAATCTGCATAATGTGTTGACGGGAGAAGTACATCATGGGTGTTACAATAACTGATGTTGCCAGGCATGCCGGCGTGAGCCATACCACCGTTTCCTGGGTCATTCATGATGATCCCAGAATTACAACTGAAACCAAGGAAAAGGTGTGGAAGTCAATCCGTGCGCTGGACTATCATCCCAATATTCAGGCCAGGAGTCTGGTCCGCGGAAAAACCGATGTAATAGCTGTGGTAGCCTCTACTTTTTCTACGGCCTTCGAAATGACTTTTTTGAGAGGTATGGAGAAGGCTGTATCAGAGGACCTGATTTCTCATTCCATCAATCTTTTTTCTACCTACCAGAACCCTGAACGGAAGGATAAGCTTCTGCGGGAAATACTTCATGGAAAACGGGCTGATGCCGTAATCCTTGTGAACCTTCCGCTGCCTGAAGACATCAGGGCGAAATACCTTCAGCATAATGTGCCGATTATTCTTGTCGAGCATGAGGCTCCCGATGTGCATGTCTTCAAGATGGACGGACATGCAGGGGCTTATGCCGCTGTTGATCATCTGATCAAGCAGGGGCGCAGGCACATTGCCCTGGTAAACGGCATTGTAAATACGGATGAAGGCGGGGTCAGTCCAAAGGAACGGCTCGACGGCTATTCCCGGGCTCTCTCTGATCATGGTATTGAATTCAATGACAATCTTATTTGTGAAATTGACGAGTACTACTTCGAATTCGGGGAACATGCCCTGCATGTTCTGAATGAACGGAATACCGAAATTGATGCAGTCTTCTGCGCTGCTGGTGATATGGTAGCCTTCGGTATAATGAAGGCTGCTAACGATCTCGGGCTCAAAATGCCGGATGATATAGCGGTGATCGGCTATGATGATCTTGAAGTCTCAGTGCTGGTGAATCCACCATTAAGTTCGGTCAGTCAACCGACCGAAAAACTGGGCTATACCCTGATCGAATCCATTGGTGAGATAATCAAGAATCCATCCGGGAATCCGGTGATCAGGGTTTTTCCACCGCGCCTGGTAATTCGCGGGACAGGCTGATGAGTAACTCATTACTTCGGTGTAAAATAGCTATATCTTCCCTTTGACTGCCTTGCCATAAGAATTGCTCCATCGATTGCATCTGATTCAGGTTCCTGTATCATGTTCCGCAGATCAGCCGGCAGTTTTGCTGCAATCCGTATACCAATGCTTCCCATCATAGCTATTCTTGTGCTTCCAAGCCGGACATGAGCCCGGAGTATGGTGACCAGATCATCCAGCGCTTCCTGCAGGATTTTTTCGGCGTAGGGATCCCCGTTTTCCGCTGAATCAAAAGCCAGACGGGCGAATCTTCCATAATCTCCGGGTATAGCCGTTTTTGACCAGGTAATAATATAGTCTATGAGCTCACGTCCCTGCAGGTTTAGAGTGCCGCTGAGTTCCCGGAATTTTTCAAGAACCGACTCAGTGAAGGCGGTCGGTTTTACAATCTCATCTAAAGCCCAGAGAGCGGTCTGCACCGACCTGAGACCCCACCAGGCCCCGCCTGCCTGATCAGAGATTGGAAACTCGTGTCCTCCGATCTGGGTGCTTTTTCCCTCGTGCATGAGGAAACCGCAGGATCCTGTCCCGACAATCTGAATTGAACCGTCCTCGCCCCTGAAGGCTCCCATGAGCGCACCGAATGCATCTGTATCCAGAACAACTGATGCGAATGGCCAGTTACGGTCCATGAAATCAGCTGCTGCCGACTGCATTTCAGCGCTGGCAAGAGCCAGTCCCAAATGACATTCCCTGTAGGATTCAGGTTTCAGGCCGGCAGCATCGGCTGCATCTGCGAATACCTCGAGTACACGCTCGGCAACCATTGAGGGGCCGAGAAGCAGATTCGCAGGTTTTCCTTTTGCTTCTCCGAGGATAGAACCGTTTTCAGATACAATGCGGATTCTGCAGCCCGTGCCGCCTCCGTCAATTCCAGCGTAGATCACAGTAAAACTCCTGTCTGATCAGGTATGTATATATTCTTTCAGCTTCCCGCTGATTCTTTGCGGCACGATTGCTTTCAGTACAATGAAGTCATCCTCGTAGTCCTCAGAAATAACCCGGCCGTTGCGATGCAACATGGCAGCCAGGTCGCTCCGGTGTGCCGGCAGATGGTAGACCGCGGTATGCATATGCTGCTCTATGAGACTCTCGATCGTTCCAATGAGGCGATCCATTCCCTGTCCGGTTTTAGCAGAGATCTCGATTATCGGACCCGAGGTTTGCGGGCGATAGAGCTGATCTGATTCTACAAGGTCTGCCTTGTTCAGGACGATAATGCATGGGTAAGCATCGGCTTTGAGCTCTCTTAAAACCCGATCTACGGCCTCAGCCTGTTCCCTGGCGTTTTCTGCAGATGCATCTATGACGTGAATCAGGAAGGAGGCATGCAGCGTTTCTTCCAGGGTTGAATGAAAAGCGTCCACCAGTTCATGTGGTAGATTGCGCACAAAACCTACCGTATCCGTAAGGAGAACCGGGCCGATTCTGGGAAGTTCTATCCGCTTTGTGCTTGGGTCCAGGGTGGCGAAGAGTTTGTCCTCGCTGCCGAGTTCTGCTCCGGAGAGGTATTCCAGGAGTGTTGATTTTCCGGCATTGGTATATCCGACAATTGCACCCGTCGGCATAGGAATGCTTTCACGGCGCTTGCGCATGGTGGCCCGGTGTTCCTCGACGTGTTCCAGTTCCCGCTTGACTGCGGTAATTCTTCGCTGAACAAGACGACGGTCGACCTCAAGCTGCTTCTCTCCCTCACCTCGGGTACCCTTTGCTCCACCGCGCTGGCGGTTCAGGTGTGTCCACTGACGGGTTAGCCGGGGCAGGGAATATTCGAGGGAAGCAAGCTGTACCTGCAGCGTAGCTTCCTGGCTGGTGGCGCGCTGCTTGAAAATCTCCAGGATGACTTCGCGGCGATCGATTACTGCCAGGCCGGTTTCCTTTTCCAGATTTCTCTGCTGAGAAGGGCTGAGTTCGTCATCGAAGACAATACAGCTGCATTCATGATCCTCGGCAAGCTGCTTGATTTCTGCAAGCTTTCCGCTGCCTATGTAGTAGCGGGGTTGTGGATTTTTGAGTGAAACTAATATGGAATCCTTCGGTTCAAGGTCTATGGAGCGGCAGAGTTCTGCCAGTTCATGGAGTAGATCTTCCGCTTCTGCCTGGCTGCGGGCAAATACTGATTCATATTCTATCTGGGACCTGCTGTTCCTGGAACTGCCGCAACTTGCGACAAGAATTGCACCTTCCGGTGCGTTTTGACTGAGTTCGATCATCTGAACCAAGTATAGCAGTATTTCTGCTAAGGTCCAAGCGAAAGATAAGGTAAAAAGACAGCTGAATTTCTCATGGTTCTTAATGTATGGTAAATTATAATAATCTGGATCTCACTATATAGTGTGGTTCTGCCGATGTATGTAAGGTGAGAAGTAATAAGACGGAGTAAACAGATGAAGAGTCGAAATCACGTGGCCTTGTTCGGTCTCGTAGCAGTACTGATAATATTCTCAGCTACAGGATGCAAGAATCTATTCCAGGTTGGTCTCGGGGCTTCAGTGGATCTCGAGCCGCCTGAAATCAGTTTGTCTCAGCCTGCAGTGAACGACTTTTTACGCGGCTCCGTCGAATTCCGCGGTAGGGCAACAGACGATACCGGGGTAGAAATTGTTGAGTACCAGTATATGTCTGCAGTGGATAGCAGCTTTTCCGAGTGGAAACCGGTAGACGCCCTGGAGAATGACGTCTGGACATTGCAGCTGAACACCAGAGAGCTTCCTGACGGGCGTTTGCGGATGAATTTCCGTGTCACCGACATTGCAGGGAAACGCTCACTTCTTCTGGATCAAATCTATGGTGTGGATAATACTCCTCCGGTTGTTCTGGTCACTGAACCCAGGCGATATTCCCAGTTGGTTTTCAACACCCAGGTTGTGCTTACTGTATCTGCAGCGGACGTGCATGCTATTCGTAAGTTCGGTTCGGTAGTAGAGAAATCCACCGATGAAGGTGCGACATGGACTGAAATCGAAAGACAGGAAGTCCAGCAATCCACCACCTGGACCAAGATATTTGAATCAGGGAATTATACCTCGGATGAAGAACCTGAGGCATGGTTCCGTTTCTTTGTATGGGCGGAAGACGAAGCCCGGAACCGCAGTACGCAATTTTATCATATAGACAAGCTGAACGAGCTATCATCCCGTCCGTGGACTGCAGATCAGCTGCGGGACGCACTGGCCTCAGGAACCAGTCCAAGTCCGTCTGCTATACGGGCTACCAGTTTTCCTAAACAGAATAAGCTCGATTTGATTTTCGATGAGCTGGGTGACATACCAGTTATTGAATGGATTTCACCTGTTGCGGCAGAAGATGGTGGTATACCTGGCACAGGCTCGCGAGGGTTGCTGGCAGGACTATTTCGTGACGATGACGGCATAGATATTGATTCTGCGGAGATAAAGATTCAGCGCAGTCCGGATTTTAAATTTACTGAGTATACACAGGCACGGGCAGAGGGTGGAACAGCAGTATTCGATTATATTGAAAGTCTTGAGTGGTTTGATGTGCCTGATGGTCTTGGGTGGCGTCGACCGGAGCTGGTTGCTCAGGATATACGTTCGGTGTCCTGGGATTATCGCCTGCCGGAGGGCATGGGGCAGGGGTACTTTAGGGCTCATCTCTACGTTGTCGATATTGATGGCACCCCAAGCCTGCCGTATTATCAGTTGTTTATTATCAGTGACGGCAGTCCCACTGTCGAGATTGACTCGCCAGAAAACATCAATTTTTCAGATCGCTTTGTACTGACCGGAAAGGCTTCGCCTCCAAGTGAGGATGTCGGGCTTGAGGGCGTGAATATTGCACTGCGTGACAGTACTCAGTCTGGTCTGGACTGGGGTGATATTCAGGCGTATGCTGCAGATTTCGATCCGGTCACACAGAAATGGACATTTGACACTGCTTCGGTTCCCGGACTGGACCTCTCACAGCTCAGCGACGGCAACATTACCGTACGAGCGATTGCCTTTATCGGAGAGGATTCTGATGCTCGTCAGGTCAACCTGGTTAAGGATACAGTTGCCCCTGAAATTGACATAAATAACCCCGAAGCAGGTTCATTCCTGAATCGCATAGCGCAATTCCGTGGGGTTGCCAATGATGCCCTGTCCGGTGTTGCCGGTATTGATGTGCGTGTTGAGGGCACACTGGGTGGGGGTAGCGATGTACTTGTCGATTGGACAGGTTTTTCGACATCCGCCTACAGCCTGGCAGCAGACGGCTTTGAGTTCAGTGGTACAGCTACCAACTGGACGCTTAAAATCGATACAGAGAAGTTCGAGGATGCTCCGCTCGAGCTCTTCGTCAGAGCAACCGACCGGGCTGGGAATCAGCATGAAAGTACCCGGGCCTTTGAAATCTATCAGGACAGCGACCTGCCGGTTATGAGCATATCTAACATGGACGAGGACGGTGGCAGGTTTGATAATGTACTCTCCGGAGATCCTCGCCTGATCGGCAGCGTTTCGGATGATGACGGGGTAAACCCCGACAGCTTCCGCTACCGTGTCTGGCGAACTATAGATAATGAATGGAGTGCCTGGAGGTATGTATATAGCAGCGGTGAGCGTTCGCCTACCCCGCGACTGGATTTTAATATTCCGCTCATGAACCCCAATAATCCTGGCCAGTTCCTGGGTGATGGCAGCCATCTGCTGCAGCTCTGGATAGAAGATATTGACGGTATCGGGCTGACCCGGATTGTACCCACCGACAACGATCCAGTGCCTCCGGAAAGCGGAAAGGTGCTCAATTTCTCGGTGGACAAGGGTGCCCCGACGGTAACCATTGCCTCACCGTCCAGCAGTTTTGTCACGAATAATGATTTCTCGATAATCGGTCAGGCAACCGACGGATTCGGAATCGAGCTCATTCAGATCAGTTTTGATGGTGGTGACAGCTATGAGGAAGAACCGCTTTATAAGTACGAGAACGACGACTCCGACCCTGAAACTGTTGTTCCCATTAATTACCTGGTAACGGTTGGCGACGAGGGAAATGTTCAGGACGGAACCTATAACATTCGTCTACGCGCCCGTGACCTCTCCGGTTCCGAGGCAACCGAGAATATTACCGTTACTATAGATACAACCCCACCGACGATAGAGTTTATCCGTCCGGAAGATGGTCAGACCGTGAATGCCGGTGTGCTGATCCAGGGATCGGCCAATGACAATATGCAGGTGCATTCGGTGTACTGGTATATTACCCCCGAGGGCGATACTCCGCCGGACGACATTGGCGAGTGGAATTTGTTTCCGAACCGCTACAGCTGGGAATATACCTGGGATACCTATGCCTACCAGAACAATATCCAGGGGAATTTTGATCCTGCCGGATATGATTTCCATGTACGAGCTCGTGATACCGCCGCCAACTGGGGTGAAATTGCAACGCTGACGCTGCAGGTGGATCAGGAATCAGACCGACCGAGTCTTGAGATCTCAAACCTTGATCTGACGGCAAGCGGCATGCCGGATCCACTCGGAACCACACCGGGTAATCTTTTTGGCAGCGATGCCCTGATTACCGGCAGCGTACAGGATGATGACGGAGTCACCGGTGGGGGAATCGCCTACAGAACTCGCAGCTGGGATTGGAATGCTGATGAAGGCGCCGGTGCGTTCGGCGCATGGTCGGCAACAGATGAGGATGACTGGGAACCGGTTGCCAATACCTTTACCGGTACTCGCACCAATGCAACCTGGTCACAGCCGGTAGCATTGCTGGGTGACGGGGTGCACGAGATCGAGTTCCGTGTCCGTGATATCCGCTACGACAGCGAACGCCCTCTAAGCGAAAACTTTAACTGGAACACTATCGGGCCGATTTCGTTTGCGATTAACACCGCTAACCCTCAGCTGGATATTGTCAGCGGTCTGGCATCTGCCGGCACTACTTTTATAGGGGACGATGCTGCTTTTAGCGGAACGGCATCCGATAGCATAGGGGTGTACGAGGTAAGGGCATCGTTCTATCCGGATAATAATCCGGATGACCTGATCAGTCTGGAAGTAAATGGTACGAGTGCCTGGGACACAGAATTCCCGGTAGCTCGCGGAGAACCGGAGCAGCTTGCCGATGGCGACTATATAGTAGTCATAACCGCAACTGACCGACTCGGACGTTCCACATCGATTTCACGATCGGTTTATGTAGACACCGAGGCACCGACTATTACGGTGGGCAATCTGAGCGAGAACGATCTTATTTCTACCGAGGATTTCACGATCAACGGTACCGCCAGCGACGGAAGCGGCAGCGGTGTTGCAACGATTGAGTACAGTCTTGACAGCGGGGCGACCTGGGCAGAAGCCGCGGGGACTACCCGTTGGTCAGTAGCTTTGGAAGGCCTGGAAGAAAGTCTGGAAAACTCGATTCGGCTGCGCTCCAGCGACCTGGCCGGCAACCAGTCGGATGCTATTATCATCAATTTTCGGGTCGATTTGAATCCGCCGGAAATCAGTGATTTTGTCTTTAGTGGAATTAATACTGTCGGCAGTCAAAACTATGCCAGGGACGAGTTCGGATTCAGTTTTAATGCCTCCGATACCCAGGGACTCAAGAGTGTAACAGTGACCCGAACCGGAGATGCTGGAACCGTTACTGTGTTCACTGAGGACTATACCGAGGGAGTAACCGCAGACACTATCCTGGTGACCCAGAATCAGCCTGATTCCGAACTGGATGAAGGTGATTATACATACAGCATTGTCGTAGAGGATATTGCCAACCGTACGGCTACTCTGAACCGCACGGTGATTGTGGATACCACAGCACCGGATGTCGAGATTACCAACCTGCGTCCGGTGTTGGAAGGCGATTTTCTGGATCGGGTTAACGGCACCATAGAGTTCTCGGTAGCTGCTGGTGATTCCGGCGGACTGGTCAGCAATGGTGTGAAGTGGTGGATTATTCGCAGTGATGCCGCCTCCGGAGAACCGGTCGATTGGTCCGATGTACGGGGGGCCGCATTTATTACATCACCATACAAGGCTCTGTTCAATACCGACTCAGGTACAGATTCTGATGGCGATGCAATGCAGGATGAAACCGAATACACCCTGTACATCATCGCCCGGGACCGGGCCGGCAACGAGACCAAGGTCGAACAGGAATTCCTGGTCGATCAATCCTCGGACTGGCCGACGGTTAGCTTTACCGATGTAAACCCTGGAATCTCAACCGCCGGAGAACTGCAAACCGCACTGGATGGAGGCGATCAGGATAATCTGCTGGAGCTCAACGCCCGTATACGTGGTACTATTTCGGATGACGACCGGATTGATCGTGATACGATCGAGATTGCCCTGAATGTCGAGAGTCCGCAGGATGCAGATTTCGATCTGGTCAGTACCCGTGGGTCGTCAGGGCGCAGCGTAACCTTCTCGCATAACCTGATCGACGTCGCCGGATTAGGCGACGGGGTGCATTTCTTCTATCTGCGTTTCAGTGACGATGCCAATGTCAAGCTTGGCACGGATCCCCTTGTACGCACGACAACTGTGGGGCCGGTCTACTTCGTGATTGATACGCAAAATCCCACTCTGGCAATCACTGCACCGGGTGTGAACAGTTATCAGGGCAACAGCTTTACCGTGACCGGTACGGCATCCGATGCCAGCGGCATTGACCGGGTTCGGGTATCCCTTGATGGCGGAGCAACATGGGGCTCTGCAGTTGACACCAGCGGGGCTGAGGAACCGGCCTATAAAACCTGGTCATATCAGGCAACCGTGGCTGAAGATGATATTGTTGCCATCCAGGTACGTGCCTTCGACGCCTTTGACAAGAATACAACGGTAGAGCGTCAGGTGACGGTAGATACTACCCCGCCTGAAACCACTATAAACGAACCCGGCATCGGGGCGACGGTGAACGGTGTAGTGCGATTGCGAGGAACCACCAATGACGACTTTACCGTTGCTGCTACCTATTACTACATCGCCGAGAGCAGCGTTGTACCACCGGATCCGACTGACGATCTGACCGGCTGGACGGCCTTCGGTGGTGCCTATAGCTGGGAATACTACTGGAACAGCCTGGAGGATCATGATTCCGAAGATCCGCAGGATTATACCCTGCATGTGGCTGCCCGGGACTCAGCCGGGAACTGGAGTGAACCGAACAGCGTAACGCTGACAGTTGACCAGACCACCAACCTGCCGGTGGTTACCATCAACAACCCTGATGGGCAGTTGCTGGATAATACCGGAGTTATTTCCGGGACTGCTACCGATGACGATGGTATAAATTCCGGAACCATGGAAATCAGCTTTGATGGCGGCAGTACCTGGCGCCCCGTCTCCCATCCCGGGACCGGCGGATTTTTCGTGAACTGGTCTCATGTTATCTCTACAGCTCCTGGATTGCCGGAACGGTTTGATCCATATGAAGTACAGGTTCGGGTGAACGATATCGGCGATGATAGCAGTGGTGTACATACTATTGATCCGGTAACCGGCACGTCGAATGTGATCAACATCCGGAAGAATGATTCACTGCCGGACTCCGCGATTACGGAAATCAGCAATGGCATCCGTACCGCTACAACACTGCAGGGGGTATATGTCTCCGACTATTTCAGGATTGAGGGTACTGCCACAGACGGTGTAGGTATTGATACGGTAGAGGCCCGCCTTGTTGGTATAGCCGGGCATGATGTATTCGAGGAAGTAATTGATATCTCTGGTGAAGATCCTCCATTTGCTACCTGGGAATGGGAGAAATCCGAGCTGAATCTTTCCGGACTGTCATCAGTAACTATAGAGATTCGCAGCACAGACCTTCATGGTCGGTTCTCGACCCGCTCGTATACCATTCTTGTCGACAGTGAAGCGCCGGCTGCGGCCATAGAAACACAATCAGAAAATCCTGATACCGCCAGTGGTGCCTATAACGGTCTGGTGACCTACCGCGGGACAGCTACCGACAATGTCCAGGTAGAGAAAGTGTATTACCGCTTCGAAGAAGCAGATCCCGGTCCACCAGATACTGATTTCATCGGCTGGTCGGAGGCCGCTGGTGTATACAACTGGAATGCTCAGCTGGATACCCGCACGGTCCATGACCTGGCGAGTGATTATACTTACAACCTGTATGTCGTTGCGGTTGATGCCGCCGGAAACGTCAGTGCGACTGAAAGCCTGTCGTTTACGATCAATCAGGCCAGTGATCGACCGGTCCTGTCACTCAGTACGCCTGATGATGACGAGCTACTGGGACAAGGTGCCAAGGCAATCGGATCGGTATATGATGATGATGGTCTGAGCAGTATCGAGATCAGAATTGCCGAGACATCCGCATGGGGCTCGATAACGGATGGTGATTATGTTCCGGTCGACAGTCCGGCCAGCGTGTCCGGCCGTAATGTCTTCTTCGAACATGATCTGTCGGAATTCAGCGACGGCTCCTACACCATGCAGATGCGGATCCGTGACAGTAATTGGGTGAATGATACAGATACCCCGTTCAATTTCTATGAATCAACCCCGGTTGAGTTTGCCATCGATGTTGATCCGCCCAGTATCGATATTGCACGAATGGTGATTGATGCGCGGTATGTCGGAGAGGATGACCGGGTCTTTACGAGCAGTTTCAACGGCCGGTTTGTCAACAACGATTTGACCCTTTATCTGGATGCCAGTGACGACAGTGGACTGGAATTTGTACAGATACGTATCGACGAGGATGCGTGGATCCCTGCCGTGCTGGAAACAGAGGGCGAGTTTGTCGGGCTTTACCGGGCCACAATTGATGGCATTATAGGTGGTGATCTCGACGGCGACAGAACTATCCATTATCGCGCCCGGGATAATTCCGGCAAGACAACCGCAAGATTTATCTCTGTTGTAGTGGACACCAAGGCACCGGAAACAGAGTTTATCACCGACAGTTCCGAGGTCTACCGTACGGTACGCGTACGGGGACTTGTCGAGGAGGAAAACCCCCTTGAAAAGACATATCTCTGGATTGGAGAGGTCGAAGATCTTGAGAATTTACCCGAGGCTCCGACTGACATGAGCGACTGGGATCGCGAGGTAACCGGCAGCTACTCATGGTACTATGATTTTGATACCACTGTTGAAGATCCGCAGGGATGGTACCGCCTGGTTGCCCGAACGCGTGACCGGGCAGGCAACCTGTCAGACCCGGTTGGCCTGCTGCTTGATTTAAACCAGGAAGCTGATCGACCGGAAATCAATCTTTCCAACCTCACCAACACGGCTGAACCGTCTGCAGGGCAGAATACCCTGTCCAGCCCGATCATCAGCGGCTATGTGACCGACGACGATCGGGTTGCCGGGAACTCAATGCAGATCCGCATCCGGGAGGCCGGTGAGGAAACCTGGCCGGCATGGGAGATTCTGCCGACCGTGGATGATGCCTTCTTTGTCAATTGGTCGTACAACTTCGATTTGCCGGACGGGGTCTATGAGATGGGCTTCCGCGTCCTGGATACCATGGCCGTAAACCTTGTCGACGTAATGGATCCGGACAACTATGCGGCAGACAACTACAACTGGCAGGAGATCGGGTCGGTCAAGTTCTTTATTGCAGCCAACCCGCCAGAGATAACGGTATGGGATCCGGATCTTGGTGGCGGAACAGGTACGATGTGGAGCGCGAATAACCGCAAGGCATATCGTGGCGACTTCACGGTGAATGGAAATGTGACATCGAGTTCTGACAATACCTTCATGCAGTTCCGTACCCAGGAGGTGGGGCAGCCATGGACAGCGTGGGAATATGTTCCCAGTACCTGGGACGGCGCAAGCGGCACAATCCCTGCGAACACCACGACCGACTGGAGCTTTACGGTGACAATCGACGGTGAAGTCCCCGAGGGTGAATACGGACTGCAGATCCGTGCAGTTGACTCCCTTGGTGGAGTGACTACGCGTCCGGGTGCCGGTGAGCAGCCGTTCAGGTACTTTGTGGACCGGACAAAGCCAACGGTTATTTCTGCAGATGCTACCAACAACGCCCAGGGTCGGGTGGATGTTACCGGATCGGATGATGTATTCATCTATGGCTTCCGTTATGTGACAAGACCGGCTGATGGCAGCAATCCTCCTGGTGCCAATCCGAACGAGTGGATCGGGTTTACCGACCACCTCCTCACCTCAATTACAGAGAGTGTTGATTACTACGATGGTGCACCGGCAACATTCGAAACCGGTGGTAATCCTTGGGGAGGTGGCAACCGTATGTACTTTGCCATGCGTGATCGGGCCGGCAACTGGAGCGATATCTATCGCATTGACAGATACACCGGCCTTGCCGAGCCTCCGATATTTTTTCTGGAGTCCGAGTATTAATCAACCGCCCAGCGCGCCAGAGCATTCAGCTCCGGCGTGTTGGCCCGGTCGATCCAGGCGTCCAGGACATTCGTAGAGGTGTCCTGTGCTTGCCAGGCAAAGAAGGGCCGCCCGGTAATGCGGCTGAGCCGGGCAGTGATCTCCGGACTGGTAAGGTGTGTGACAAGACTTTGTGCCTGCCGTTTGTTTCTGGAGGATCTCAGCACCCCAAGATAATGAGCGCTTCCTATTGTCCAGGGAATTGAAGATTCATTTGGGAATGGCACGAACACAATCTCCGCTCTATGCTGAGGTGGGAGCGCAGTAAGCATTGTTTCATTCAGTATTGTCAATGCTGCAGAACCATCGGTCAATGGAGCAAGTCCAGCTGCCCAGCCCCTCGTCCATACATCTTGATTGAAATACCCCAGTTCACGCCAGGAAGTAAGTTTGTCTTTTGCAGCTATAACGGATTCAGGGAGTGATTCAACAAACGGGAATGTTTGGGCTGCGAATCCTCCATGCATTGAGGCGGTAACAAACTGCAACCACAGCACATATGGCCATCCATGGCTGTTGCCGAGTGTTATAGGTGTGATATCCTTCGAGAATAGAATCTGCATTGCTGTTTCGAATTCTGCAAGATTTATGTCTCCCTGTTGTAATTTACTCGAAAGTTGTGGGGATTCACTTCCTAATATTTGCAGTGCATCTGTATGAATACCCAGCATCCATAATCGACCACTCCATGCAATTGGAGTCTCAGTGTAACCTGAAGGGTTTTCCGGAAATTGACGGAGGATGTGCACATCAGGATTAATATTTTCGTTTGTTCCAAACATCGAAAAATCTATATGGATATTTGTTTGTTTTTCATCTGAGTATTCCTGTAATATTATTTCTATTTGATGAGCTATCTCAGTATTAGTCAGATCGTGATGCACATGTAGTCTTATCACTTGAGGTGATTGGAAGTGGATTATTGTAACTACAGCCATCATGACCATAAGCACCGTTGTTATTCTAATGATGAGTACCGTTCTGTTATTCATGATAGCCTCCTGATTCTGCCCCTGAATGTTCCAGTGTTTGAAAGTATAGCAAGCATGTGAATTTCTGCACAGATATAGTCTGGTTTGCTTTATGATATCCAAAAAATTTATTGTGTGAAGGGCCAAATATTGATTGAATTTGTCATAATGAAAAATGTATGTTAATTTATAGGAGATCAGGTCTCAGCAATTAGTGAAACCTAGCCGATGCATGTAAGGTGAGATGTAATAAGACGGAGGAACATATGAAGAGTCGGAATCGCGTGGCCATGTTCGGTCTCGCTGCGTTACTGGTAGTAATCTCAGCTACAGGCTGTAAAAACCTTTTTGAGGTAGGTCTCGGATCGGCAGTTGACCTCGAGCCACCGCGGCTTGTTCTGGAGACGCCTGGAATCGACAGCTACCTGAGAGGTCAGGTTGAGTTCAGTGGCCAGGCAACGGATGACCAGGCAGTAGCACGAGTTGAGTATCAGATTCGGGCACAAGATGACACTTCATTCAGCGAATGGACTCAGGTTGACGAGTTTTCAGATAACGAATGGAAAATTAATATAGATACCCGCGGGCTGGCAGATGGACGTCTGCGTCTGAATGTCCGTGCCACCGATACCGCCGGCAAACAGGCTCTCCTTTCTGATCTGACATTCAGTGTTGATAATACTCCACCCGTTGTTCTGCTTACCAGTCCCCGTGATTTTTTCCGGGATCCTTCCCGTGGTGAAGGTTATAATACCTTTGTGGCTATTGATGTTGCCGTTGCAGATGTACACCCCCTTGAATACATAGGTGTACAGATTCTTGATTCCGATGGAAACAGCCTGGTCCGCGACGATCACACACAACTTGCGGGTAATAGCAGTTTCGAAGTGATCTCACTAAATGGAAAAAAGGCACTGATTCAGAAAGGCGTAGCTTCTCCCTGGACTTTTATTTTTAATTCCCGGGATTTTTACCGCTCGTCTGGTGATGACAGTGAAGATTTCAATTTTCATTTCTTTGCCAGGGATGAAGCGGGAAACCGCAGTACCAGCTACTACCATATTGATGACATTCGAAAATTAAGTAATGAAAGTGATCGAACAATTCAGACCGTAACCCAGCTTGCATCTCGTTTGAAGTCCGGTGGACTTACAAACCTGAAATCCCGTTCGGCTGCTGCAGATCCAATGGTCCTGCATTTTAACGAGAAGCTGGATATCCCTTGGGTACAGATTGTTACCTTCGATATTGGGCGGACAGAAATCGGGAACGAAAGTGTTGATGATCCCTATCGGATTGCAGCTGGCAACAATCTCATCGGTAGCGCACAGGATGACGATGGTATAGCCATCGGTTTTCCTCTGATTTTCATACAGGACAAAAATGATGATCGTCTGCCGGAGCCATCTGCCAGCAGCACAATTGACGATCTGGAAAATGAAGGCTGGATTCAGCTCGCGGAACCTGATGACCGTACTCCGGCTCAGCGTCAGTTCAGTTGGCCGATTCCGGCCGAAATTGAAGAACGGAGAATCAGCGGGAATCAGAGGGTGTATTTTCTCGTCAGGGATACTGGTGGTGCACAACGCATGCAGGTCTATTATTCCCTTATTTTCACTGGAGCACCTCTGCTTGAGATCAGCAGTCCAGGGCAGAGTGAGGTTGTCAGAAATACATTCACTATTAGTGGAACAGCAAGCCATGAAGATGGCGCTCCATCAGTATTTCTACACAGGCAGACCTCCTCAGGATCCGTATTACTCGGCGAAATTGAAGAAGGTTCACAGTGGAGTTTTGAGGTAGATACCAACGAGCTGAATGATGGTTCACATACCTTTATAGTTTCCGCCCGGATGAGTGAGGACGAGGGGCAGGCTCAGGCTACCCTGGCGGTGCGGGTAGATAATACCCCTCCGGTTGTATCAAGTATTCCGGGTATGGCTAACAACCAGGTAATTCATAACAGCTCATATTCTTTTACGGTTCCTGCTGCCGATCCTGGCAGTGGAATAGCTCGCTTTGAATATCGACTGCGTACATCATCAATAGGTGAATGGACAGAGTTCCAGACAGCTGACACCGGTAATTTCGGCGAAATTGAATTGAGCAACCTGGAAAACGGATTAAATCAGCAGCTTGAGGTCCGCGTAACAGATAATGCCGGTAACAGCACTGTAATAAGCCGGAATTTCAATGTCAGTCTTTCTCTTCCCGGCTTGATTTATGAACATAAGCTTGAAGACGGCAGCGAAAGTTGGAGTTCTGATTGGTCAGGCACGGTTTACAAGAGTAATGCCACAGGCTTTAGTCTTCGCGGGACAGCAGACAGTGCTGTTGGAATTGATCGAATTGAAGTTCAGGCTGTCGGAGATTCTTCCGGTACAGTCGGTACAATTGAGCTTGTGGAAACAGGTTTACCCGGAGATCTCTCGAGAGACTGGACAGTGCAAGTAGAGCCTACCGAAGAGAATTTGTACACTATTGAGGTAACAGCTTATGATATGGCAGGCCGCAGCCGCAGCCTGAGCCATGTACTTACCTGGGATGCATCTCCTCCGATTATTGAGGTGCTGAATCTGGAAGACGGGGATGCAATTGAATCCGAAACTTTCGAGATTCGTGGAACCGCACTGGATTTCTCCGGTGTTCAGTCAGTGGAATACCGGATTGATTCCGGTTCAGGATTCTCTGATTGGGCACTGGTAAGCGGTACCCAGAGCTGGAGATACACGGTCGAGGGACTCGAAGAAGGCCCTGGATTGCAGATCCAGTTCAGGGCAACTGACCGTGCAGGAAATAGTGCGGTTACCAACAGCATCACCTTCGGGCTGGACAAGGCAAATCCAGATCTCGTTATAGATTTAATTAATGGTGGAGCAGCGGCTTCCTGGATTGCGGGTACTGCGGTTAATGACAATGTTGTACTCAGTGGACATGCCAGCGATGCGAGTGGAATACAGTCGCTTTCCATCAGTCTTGATGGCGGCAGTAGTTTCGAGCTGATGAGCGATAGCCCGGAAGAAGGTGAGAGCGTCGATATCACCCCGGTTCAGTGGGAACATACTATTGTAGTTCCTTCCGATGGCTCCATGGATGGACTGCGTAATATTATTGTCCGTGCAGTAGATGCATACGGAAAGGTAACCGACAGAAGCATCAGCATGCGCTTCGATGCAACACCTCCAGTAGTCACTGTGAGCAATCTCGTTGATGACGCTCTTATATCGAGTACTCCCTTTACCCTGAACGGTACCTGGACTGACATGGGCGGCAGTGGAACAAGTGGAGGCTTAGCCGGAATAGACTTCAGGATCAATGACGACGACGAGTGGCAGCCAGTCGATAAAGAGGCCGGAGACAGTCTGAGCGCAAGCAGTTGGTCAATCAATCTTACAGCTGATCGTGGACTGCAGCAGGGTCTGAATCAGAGCATTAGCCTTCGTGCACGAGATGTTATCGGGAATCAAAGTACAGCACTGGAGATTAATGGACTGAAAGTCGATACAGCCCCGCCGGTATTGGTAGAAAACAACTACGATAGTGGACTGGTGTATAGCAACAGCCTGATCAGCTTCAGTGGTACTGCTACTGATTTTAATGGTATTGCCAGTGTCACAGTCGATGGTATGCCAGTGACAAGTACTAATGACTTTGCCACATGGACCTTTACCGATAATGATCCACAGGAAGGAACGAATACCTATTCCATAGTTGCAACAGACAATGCCGGTCGTTCGACCACTATAAGTCGAAGTATAGTGTATGACACTATTGACCCAGATGTGGAAATTACCAATCTGCGGCCTACAATAGAGCTTGCAGGTGGTGAGACACGCGTAAACAATATCGTTGAATTCAGTGTAGCAGCCAGTGACGAGAATGGTCTGGGATCCGGTGCAGTGCGCTGGTATATGCTGCGTAGTGATTCTGATGATCCGGAGTTCACAGATGCATTCCCTGAAGGGAATGAGACCGGAGGTACCTTTGCTGCAACTCCATATTCGGCAAAAATCGATACCCGTGACCTTGATGACAATACGGAATACACCTTGTGGATACTTGTGCGCGATCGTGCAGGGAATGAAACCAGAGTCAGTAGAGTAGTAATAGTTGATCAGGATTCGGATATTCCCACGGTCAGCTTTACCGACCTGGATGCGGGTGTGGACAGTGAAGCAGCTGCAGGCCTGGATGGCCAGAATCTACTGGATTTCAATGCCCGGATACGCGGTACAGTAAGTGATGATGACCGGGTTGCTGCCGCCAGTATAGAGCTTTCAATAAATGGCGGGGCCTGGGTGAGTCCGACAAGTGTTGGCGCTAATAGCCGGAATGTAAGCTTCACTCATAATCTTGATGCCCTTGATGAGGGAATCCATTCGTTCAGTATTCGTTTCAGCGATCTTGCATCCGAGAAAATCCAGAAGGATGGAGCTCTGGATGTGGCAGCTGTTACACAGGAAATTGGACCGATCTGGTTTGCGATTGACTTTGCACCTCCAACAATAGAAATCAATAATCCTGGCAGCGGTGCGGCGCGTAACAGTGATTTCACCATTTCCGGCATCGCAGTGGATGCGAACGGTCTGGGACTTCATGTTGATGGTTCAAATGATCCAGTAGCTGGCTCCTGGGTACAGGTGAATACCGGTAGTGGTTGGGAAAATGCGATTATTAGCGGAAATCCACAGACTGAAGAGGTCACCTGGGAGTATACCGTCCTGGTTGGCGCTGATGGACTTGCAGATGGAAACCGGACCATACAGGTCCGTACCGTTGATCGTTTTGGAAAGACAGCATCTGCGCAGCGCAGTGTTCTCATAGATACAGCGCTGCCGGTAATCGATGAAATAAGCATTCCAGATGAAGCACTTGAGGGAGATCCGTCTACCTGGCTTACAGGTTCAGCTGCCACAGCATCCGGAACAGCAGTTGATACCGGAAGTCCTGCCAGTGGTGTAGCCCAGGTGAAGTACCGTATATATTCCGGCAGCTATAATTCTGGAGACGATGCAGAATGGGCCAGTGCGCTGGGTGGCTTTGATGGAACCAGCTTTGCCTGGAATACCAGCCTGAATCTTGGTGCAATCGGTGAAGGAATACGAACACTTGAAGTGCGGGCAGTAGATGCAGCTGGAAATATCGGTGATGTATCGTATGTCGAGTTCGGTGTGGATCAGAATAATCCCGGGATAACAGAGACAGGAATAGCTGCGCCGGTATCGGCAAGCGGAAATGTATTTGAGTTGAGCGGCAGTGTGAGCGACAGTAATGAGCTGTCGTCTATAGTAGTTACCCAGCAGCGGGGTGAAGGCGAAGAGATAGTTATTTATGACAACAGTGGGCTTGCTGGTACGTCTGCAGACTGGACTCTGGGTAGCTTGCCGCGTGATCCTGCGGCAGCAGATCCAGTTGATCCGTCATCAGTTTTCGCCAATACTGCGGGAGTGCTGACAGATGGTGATGGTATTTATATCTACCGGGCAACTGTAACAGATATAGCCGGGAAGACAGCGCAGATTACACGAACGGTTACAGTGGATCTGGTTGGACCTGAGGTGAGCATTACAGCACCTCCTGCATCCGGATATCGATCCGGAGACAGTACTACGATCAGTGGTACAGTTGCTGACGTGGAGTTTGTAAGTGATATAAGCGAAGTGCGTTTCTGGATCGGATTCGAAGGAACCGAGCCTCCTGCGTCATACGAAGACTGGATAGCCACTGCAGCCACTAAAACAGGAAACGGTCAGGCTGAATGGTCACAGGCCGTGACCCTGGGTGGAGGTATCGGTCAGATACCTGAAGGTCGACAGACTCTGCATGTAGTTGCGCGTGATACAGCCGGAAACTGGAGTGAGGATGTAGCAGTCCGGACCTTTATTGTGGATCAGGCAGATCCGACAGTTGAAGAAAATGTTATTGGAAGCAGTGCAACGCAATACAGCAATACGAGTTTCTCTTTGGGTGGAACAGCAAGTGACAGCAATGAGCTTGATCGAGTGGAAATCCGTCAGGGTGGGGCAGAAGGTACTCTGGTAGCGACAATAGAACTGAATGGAGATAACGACAGCTGGAACATAGGAGACCTGCCTCGTGATACGGGAGCAGCAGACCCGACCGACCCAGCCAATGTGCTGGTCGAAGATGGTACCTTCCAGTATCATATACGCGTTATTGATATCGCTGGTCGCAGCAGTTCGCTCACACGAACAGTCCAGGTAGATGTGACTCCTCCGAATGTAGAAATTGGCGGCCTGACTCCAATTGTAGAAATCGATAATGATGATTTTGTAAATGGTATAATCTCATTTACAGCAACTAACGTCAGTGACAATACCGGCGGGAGTGGTTTGATAAGCAATCCTGTACGCTGGTGGATCCTACCTTCTGCAGACCCCGCACCTGTTTGGGATACAGCAGGCTTCACCAGTTTTGGTGCTGCTCCGTATTCAGCAACAGTGGATACAAATGATGCAGTGGACGGCTATGACGATGGTGACTATGTACTGTATTTCGCATCACGTGATCAGGCCGGAAACACTGCGATTGCGTCACGTGCCTTCATCGTAGACCAGGAAAGTGACCGACCCATTTTCACCTTTACAACACCTGACTCCAATGGTTTAACCGTCTATACAGATCGGAACAATATGAATGCTACGGGTACAGTCCAGGATGTTGATGGACTTGCATTGCTGCAGCGCCGCTTCCCTGGTGAGGCTGAATGGACCACCGTACAACAGTGGACTGACAACTGGCCGACAAGCTACAGCTGGTCGATTAATATTGATGCTATTCAGGATGGTGCCAACCGGACATTTGAACTCCGTGCCGAGGACCGCAAAGGTGAGACCATATATTTTGAAAATGAAGTGAGTTCTCCGACGTTTACAATCAGTACAGGCAGTCCTGAGGTAGAAATATCAGCACCGGCCACCGGAGATTTCTATAATGGAGACAGCGATATAGCTGCTTCCGGCACTGCAACGATTGATACGAGTCTGGTTGATGCTGAAATTACCCTCATTGAATACCGACTGGGAACCAGTGGCACATGGACCGAGATTACGTCCGGTAATCTCGGTGATGTTGTCTCCTGGAGTGAAAACATTCCAATTCCCGTTGATCAGAACGAAGGTGTTCTGAGATTAAGTATTCGAGCCACTGCTGACAATGGACAGACCGGTACGGCAGTACGAGAAATTCGCATTGACAAGACTGCTCCGACCATCAGTTTTACAACTCCATCAAATGCTGCAATCGTGAATGGTAATTTGACTGTCAGTGGTATAGCTGGTGATGACAATTCAGTGGATCGTGTGCAGCTTGAGCTAATTCGTCAGAGTGACAGTGTCGTTGTGGCAAGCTATGCGGATACCGGAAGCTTTAACTGGTCACGGAGCATTAATACCGTAAACGATCTTGATGATCTTTCGAACTATATACTGCGGGCAACCGTATTTGACGCAGCTGGTAATTCAGCAGTTGCAGAACGCACTGTTAGCGTTGATCAGTCTACTGATACTCCGGTAATAGTATATGCAGAATCAGGTATAGCAGCAGATGGTTCTACAGTTTTTACCTCGACCGGGAACTTTAACCTTCGGGTAACAGATGATGATGGTGTTGAAGATGTCCGGTATCGTTTTAACGGCGACAGCTGGAATACAATATCTATTGGTGGTTCCAGTCCTGTAACAGTACAGATTCCCCTGGCTGGATTAAGTGATGGTTTGCATGAGATAGAGTTTGAGGTTATTGATACTGCTGGCTTCCCGATGGGTACCCTGACGGCTGGACCTATAGAGTTCAGAGTGGATACGATTGCACCAACTGCTGCAATCCAGTCTCCTGCATCCGGGGCTGCTTTCAACAGTAACTTCTCTCTCAGTGGAACTGCAGATGATATTAATCCGATTACGACGGTTGAGTATCGAATAAATGACGGTAGCTGGTTCGAAGTTGATACACTGACTTTTAACAGCGGAACTGAGTGGGCCTGGACGGTAGATGAGGTTGACCTGATTGCCGCCAGCCCGGCATTCGGGAATAATAATGTAACAATTCAGGTGCGTGCAACAGATATTGCAGGGCGCACAGATACTGCTTCACGATCTTTCACATATGATATTTCCGATCCATCGCTCAGTATCAGTTTGCCAGTCGACAAAAATCCTGCGGACACCGACAATATCACAATTAACAGGACCATAGGTTTATCCGGAACAAGCAGTGATCCCTATAGTGGTATTGAGTCTGTAGAACTGTACGTTGTTCGTCCTGATACAAATCTTCATGAAATTACCTCGGTAAGCGGAACAACGAGTTGGTCAGCAGATATAGATACTACCTTGTATGACAATGCTGATTATGCAGTAGAAGTTGACCCAGCCGATGGTGATTATCGTGGTGTGTGGGATCTTACTCTGCGCGCAATTGCGATTGACAATGCAGGTAACACTGCGAGCGAAGACATCGTTCTGCGTATTGATCAGACCACCAACCTTCCAGTAATCAGTTTTACTAATATGGCTACAGATGGGAGTCAGCTCTTTGGTTCTGCAACGCCGATAGCTATCTCTGTTACTGATGATGATGGTGTGGATTTTATTGAATATCGCTTTAATGGCGGAGGCTGGAATCAGATTGCACTTGGAGGAAACAGCACTGAAACAATCTCACTGTCCTACAGCCTGCCTGACGGTCTGCATAGCATTCAGGTGAGAGCGCAGGATACAATTGGAGGAATTGAAAGCCTTACGGAGACAGATCCAATCGAGTTTCGTCTGGATACCCTGCCACCGTCGGTCAGTATTGCAACTCCAGCCAGCAACAGCTTCTGGAATGACACAGTAAGCGTGACAGGCACAGCCACAGATGCCAACGGCATTACACTGCTTCGTGCCCGTATCGATGGTTTTGGTGATTGGGTGGATGCTGTACTCACTGAGATTTCTCCAACCGAGTTCAGCTACACAGTTGAGCTTCCGGTCAGTGGTGGTGCGGGGCTATCTGAAGGTGTTCACAATATTCTTGTTGAAGCAACCGATGGAGCTGAAAAAACCCAGCAGACCACCAGATCTTTTACCTACGACATTACCCCACCGGTAATTTCGATTCTTACTCCGGACAACGGTGTGAATGTGAACGGCCGTGTCACCTTGCGCGGCGCATCAACAGATGACAGCGGGATTGATCTGACTGAGCTGCGAATTGGAAACAATCCAACTGCGGAATGGGTTCCTTTTGTCAATCGATTTAACTGGGAACATGTATTCCTGAACATCAATGCCTTTGCCAATAGCACCGATGCCGTTGAAACTGCACCTGGCTCTAATGTATGGCAGCTCCCGATATATATCCGGACGTTTGACCCTGCTGGAAACGAGACAGTAGTCGGTGGAATTGGAGATGGTTCACAGGATTATTATCTGACAGTCGATCCTGATGGAGACAATCCTGAAGCTGTAATTTTACAACCTACAAATAATGAGACAGTAGGCGGGCGAATACGTGTCAGCGGTTCAGCTGAAGATGACGATGCGGTATACCGGGTTGAAATAGCCTTTGATATGAACAACGACGGAACCTTCAGTCACCCCGATGATATCTGGCCAGAACCTGATGGTGGTTGGCCAATGGGTGAAGAACCAGTGGCGTCCGATGTTATTGCAGATGCAAATACCACACAGTGGTATTTGGTAAACGACAACACAACATCTGGAACCTGGTCGAACTGGTCAGTTGACCTGAACAAATACGGGGAATTCAATCCCGATGAAGGTGAATTGCGGACTATTCGTATAAAAGTACGAGCAATTGATACCAAAGATGGCAACTCACCAGGAATTGCAGGTACTGCCGAGATTATTACTGTAATAATTGACCCTAACGTTCCGAGTATCGAGAACCTGAACTATGCTAACGGTGACACTGTTGGAGGACAGATTGTACTGTCTGGTACTGCGCGTGATACTTCGCAAATAGACTTTTTGCGGGTACGAGCCAGCGGTGGTGGAGTAGCGAACAATATTATTCTCATCAACAACGGGGTCATTCAGCAACCTGACTGGGTCACTGAGGTAGATTCGGGTAGGGAATTTGACTTTAATGTTCCGCTGGACTCACTGGCGCATTTTGGATCCGGTCAGTCTGGTCTGTGGTCATTTAACATTGAAGCCGACGATGGACAGTTTACCTCACAGTCATTCTTTACTCTGCAGGTCGATAATAATCCTCCAGGTGGTGTTCTCGATCCATTCATTGAAGAGATAAGTGTTGCTGGTGAAGATTATGTGCGGATCAGTAATTCAGCCTATGTACTGCAGGGAACCGCGAATGATAGTGGAACTGTGTCCGGTGTTGAAGCTGTAGTTGTGTGGCTGCGTCGCGGTGACAGGGTGTATGATCTGCGTTGGAATGATTATGCCTATGTCAGCAAAAGTGCCGATGGAAGTGGTGAATATTCAGCAGATCTGATAAGCGCAGCTGCAGCGTCCAGCGGAATAACTTATGTGATTGTTGAATTAGGTGATACCGATTTTACAGAAATTGGCGCAGCACGAAATGAAGTCGGTGTTGTGTTCGAAGCAACAGGATCCGGCAGTGGAACCGGCTTGTTGGCACCGGAGAATTACTTTGCAGTAATTGATCAATTCAATGAAGAAGGTGATGACAATGTAATCGGTAAGGGTAATCAGGACGGAATTCGGGAAAACCTGCGGCTCTCTGCAGGTGGGTATGAGTGGTATATGATTTTTGATAGTACCGAGATCGATGATGGTGCTATCGAGATTAATTATGCTGTTCGTGATATTGGCGGTAATCATACTTCATATAGCGAAGATGCATTTGTAGCCAATAAACGGCCGGAGATTATGTCTATAACCCTCGGAACCGACCTGACTGGCGCAGGCAGTGTAAATGTTACCGAATCATTTGTCTCTGCCTATACCGCAACAGATTTCACTGTACGCAATGAACTCCTGCAGTTTACTATTCTCACTCAGGACGCTGCAGACGCCAATACCCCGCTGAACTTCACTGTTGAATATTACGACGGTGTTGCATGGCTTGAGTTATACACTGGAACAGATGCAACAATTGATATTACCGACTTCAGTTCCATTGCTGATACCATTGGCGCAGGGGCATGGGATCCGAACGATGCACAGTTCCGTGTCACGGTCACAGATAGTCTGGAAATGCAGACCTCACAGGAGGTCCGCATGAACATTGATAATGTAGACAACATACCACCGAGTATTGAAGTTGCACCATTTGGTCAGCGTTTTACGATCTCCCAGACCGACGGTAGCAAGGTTCTTGAAGCGGCGGATAACTACAATGAGAACATTGTGACTACTGGTAGTGGCAGTAATGTAGTTCGCCACGGATATGTGCAGTATGCTGAACACAGTAGTAATGCACGTGCTGATATCAGCGGAAAAGTTATTATCACTGGAAGGGCTGAGGATAATCAGCGGATTCAAGCTATTTCTGTCAGAATAGCAGAGTATGATGGTGGTGAAGGAGTTGGGCAGCCGTTTACTATCGCAACATGGGATGGTACTGGTCTGATAACTAACGGAGACTCTATCGCTGATGTTGCTGCAGGAACAGCTGACTGGGGCTTTGAAGTTATTGGAGGCAGCGAATTCATAACAGAAGCCGACGGTCACGTTCTGAACTGGCGTTTTGCCTGGAATTCTGCACGCATAAATGGTGTGGCACGTGCCAATGTCAACATAGAATTTGAAGCCGTAGACTTTGGACCTGATGATGGTAATGTCTCGAATAATAGTACTGATGTCGATGTAGTCCCATATATCTCTGGTATTATAAACCCTGCTGGGCAGTTTGGAATAAGCGAGGTTGTATTACGCTCAGCGACCGGTATATATAGTATTGATAATAGAGCAGGGCAAATATTCCGGATAGATGGTTTTAATCTTTCAAGTGGAAATGCGTATCTTACCAGTGCTGCAATTGGGATTGAACCGTCGGTGGGTGACGCACTCAATTCAACAGAGAATGGCTCGGCACTGGATATAGACCGGAATCTGGCAGGCTCAGGGTATTTAACAGTTTTTGTGAATGGCATAGCTAGTCTAAATAATCTGAATAATAATGACGCTGACTATAACCAGGAAGAACAATTTGGCAACCCACGTTCTGTTCGATGGAATGATGACAGATTTTTACGAGTATGGGATGTTACCGAGGTTATGTCGGGCACCGACACTCAGACCTACTACTACCCATCCATGATCATGGATGGAAATCAGCCTCTGTTTAGCTATACAAATGACAACAATGGTTATACTTACCGGACCACTGGGGACAATGTTTCAGCTTGGCGTTCGGGGCAGTGGTATGAACGGCATTCTGCGATAGCGAGAACAGATGGTGTGAACTGGATACTTTCGGTACAGGATGCATTTGCAGGTGGCATTGGCTATTTATATCTAAATCGTGATAGACAGCAGGCTGCTTTAATAGGTGGTAATCCACGAACAAATACCAACCACTTTGAAATTCTTGGTCTGGATTTTAGAAGTCGTCAGTTGAACAGAGTGAAATTTCCCAAGCTGCATGTAGATGGGCCAGCTAATAATACTAACATCTACATAACATACTACGATGCACATCCGGATGAACGGAATCTATCGTTTGTATCTTTCCGTGCAAGCAATGCTACCGACAGCAATCTTACGGAACCAGCAAACGACGCTGGCAGAGCAACTCAGGTACAGGTTATACCAGGCACTGCTAATGCGAGCAGTGAGTACTATGATATGGTAAAGGTAAATGGTACAGATATTGCTGTCATTTATTTTGATGGAAATGCAGGTGCACTAAAACTTGCATACTCCAGTAATGCATGGAACGTTAACAATCTTAGTGGAGGCGGTGACTGGAATACTATAGTTCTCGATGACAGTGCCCTGACAGGATCACATGTGTCTGCAGCAGTGAGTCAGCAAGGAGATGATACTTATCTGTATGTTGCTTACCATGATGCAGCGGAAACCTCTTTGCGATTTGCTGCTGTTGATTGGAGCGATAAATCTACAACAAGTGTACAGGTAGATTCACAGTTCTCGGTGGGTACCAGGACAAATATGCATGTTATAGATGGTATTCCATATATTAGCTATAGCTCTGACTCTTACATTGGCACAAGGAATTCCATGCGATTGGCGTATCCTGTGGCTGCAAATGAAAGAACCAACATCGAGAATATACTCTATGACGGCTCTGATCAGAATGATCAATATACGGGAAATTGGGAAATCACAGCAGTGCCTACGTACAATATTCCTCGTCCAGGAATTGAACAGTTTCATCGAACTATGATCAATCAATACGTGGCTGCTGGAGAAAACCTGCCAGTTGTCGGTTGGCTTTCCGATAAGATTGAGTATGCTCGTATGTTGCCAGTAGTTGATTAATAGTGAATCAGTTTTTAACTGAGAGAGCAGATAGTTGCTGTTGCCATAACTTTAGTGGCAGCAGCTGTATTGTTCACGCGGTAGATAACAGTTTGTTGTATCTGCTGCCTTAGGGCAGCAGATACTCATTCAGCGTATCATTCAGCGATTCTCTGTCTGGTTCTGCTGCCCAGCGGAGCTCTGCAGGAAGTATCCGCCCGGCAATAGCGAGCATCCGGGTTGCGGTGCGGGCATACTCGCTTGGAATGCTTACCCTGCTGTTGACAGCAAATAGTCCATGGCTCAGGGCTATTCCGGAAGTTATTTTTTCCTGATTGACTGGATCTGCCAAGGCCTTTATAAGTGCAAGAGCTATCGGCTTTCTGGCTCCTCTTGTGCTTAAACCTGCTCCCAACAAACGGCCCACATAGATCGGTGGGCGGGGTCCTTGAAGTGGGGGAGGTGAGAACAGGAACTGTCTGTGTTGATCAACTGGAATATTTTGACTGAAGCCGCTGTCACTAAAAACAGCAAGCGCCTCAGCCCTTTGCAGAATCATAAGAGCATCGTCAATATTGTAGCTGGCACTTGATTGAGCAAGTTGCCTGGAGGTGGATAGCTGCTGGAATGAATCTCTGGCCTGTTGAAGTGCTTGGTGAACAGGCAAATCTTCATGAACAATAGTATCAGCTGCAGAGATCATTAGATCCGCTACAGCACTACCAGGTTGGTTTCCATAGAGTGCGATAAACAAATCGAATAGACGTCCCTGTGTATACCCATGTGTTATTAATGCCTGTCTGTCCTGCTGCCGCCGTTGGTCCAGGAGTGCAAACAAATCCTGCGGAGAATCCGGTAACTGTCTGTCTGCCAGCAACTGTCGGCTGTAGAAAATACCTGATGGCCTCCATGTCAGCGGAACAGCAAATAAAATTTCTTGCAGTGAAAAGCTGTTCAAGGCAGCCGAGGGAAAAGAAGGTGGTACCTCCAGAGGTTCAAGACCTGCCTGCATTAGTCGCTCGAAATAATATCCTGCCGGAAGAATGACTATATCTGCTCCACGAAGCTTTTGTGTTGCGAAGTGGTACAAATCTGCTTCGGATTCATATCGGCTGATCTTTATTCTGGTCCCGGGAGAAGAATATAGATATTCATTCAGGAAGTCTTCAATTGCCGCTTCCTCTACACTGTCAGCTGACAGTGCTATATGCAGGGTATTCCGTTCCAGAGAAGTCAGAACAAGGCTAACTACTATGACTGCAGCAATTATGAGTGCTGCAGATATCAGCAATTTCATCTTCATGCTGATATAATAACACAATTTATAGCATTGGCGCAGAGGCTCACTGGATATTCTCCAGCATCGCAGCCAGCTCTTCTGCTGAATATCGCTCGGGGTTTTCTACCGCATTTCTGAAGAGTCTGAAACCTTGCTGAATAAATGCCGGAGAAACCCATCTTTCCGGACTTGGAAAAACTGAGCTTGTAGTTGAAAGAATATCAGCTGAAAAAGCCGGAAATCCTTGTTCTTCACCGGCGGGTAGAGCAGCAGTACGGTAGCCATCGGAGCTGATCCCCGGGGAGCCGGCGAGAACAAACCTATCTGCCAGCGCCAGGGCTCCTTCCGGGTTCCGGGAGTCGGAAGGTACTGCCAGGGCCAGAACCTGGCCCAGTTCTGCAGAATTATCCGGGCTGTCCGGGTTGATGCCTGGAAAACGCAGCATATTCAGGTCGATGTGTGAGGGGAATCGGTTGATTGCGTAGGTTCCCAGGAGAACAAAACCTGCCCTGCCAGCAGCAACCTCTCTGACACTTTCTATCCATCCACTGGTGTGTGGCTGATCAGAAAACCAGCCCATACGCGCGTACTGCAATAGAAGTTCGAGTGCCTCTATGCTGCCGGTATCGGTGAAACTTCGTCTACCTTCAATCAGGGCACGGTGGGCTTCAGTACCATTCAGTCGTATATCAAAGTAGCTGAACCATGCGGCTGCAGGCCAGCCGAATTCGGCTCCAAGAGCAAATGGTGCTATATTGGCTTCATGCAGGGATACTGCCACTGCTTCAAGATCATGAAGCGATTTAATTGCAAGCGGATCAAAGTCCGGTATCACACTGCTGATTATATCGGGTCGGTACAGAAGCCCCCAGGTATAGGCTCCGATCGGCACTATATATTCCTCGGCGTTTCCATGAAATTCCAGCTTTCCAAGATAATTTTCCTCATGGGACTCCATTCGGCCTGTGTATTCAGACAACTGCAGGAGACTGCTGCTTCGTATCCACTCCAAGTGAGTTTGGTTCCCCGACCACAGAATAAGGTCAGTTCCTGACGGTATCTGATTTGCTGATTCTTCTGTAATCCATGTGAACTGCAGGTCCGGAAGTTCGTTTGCGATTGACTCAAGTTCAGAAAGAAATCCGGATTCACCGACTGCAACCGAACCGTGTGGTCGAAGTGAGCGTTCGCAGCCTGAAAGTGCCGGTAAAATTATCAAACAGAAAAACAACAGTGCATATTTCTTCATGAATCTCATTAAAAAATAATAGTCTTGAATGAGGTGTAAAGCAATGCTATTTTGTATATAATTACACTGTTTTTCTGGAGGTAAAAATGAATGTAAAAATGTATGTGAGAATTTTGCTACTGGGTATCGTGATTATACTGTCTTCCTGTGATTTATTTGGAACACGTCTGTCACCACCAGAATGGATTATCGGGAGCTGGGAGAATACTCTTCCGGAAGCTCAAACCTTTATTGAATTCCGGGAAGATACTGTGATTTTCGGGCAGGGTCAGAACTCAATGGATTTTGCAGCTAGCCAGCGTGCCTGGGACAGAGTAGAAGGAGATTCTGTCTATGTTCTCACTGCAGAACACCTGAATATAGAAGGAGAAGCTGAGTACCGCTTCGAACTACAGGCTGATGACAGCCTGCTATATACGGCTAACCGACAAGGTTTTTCTGAACCAATAGTGACGGAACTTGTAAGAGTTACTGACAGTTGAGACTCTCTGTGGCTGCTGTAGATATCAGAATCAGGTGACAGTATCCAGCATTTTTATAAGCTCAATATCATAGTACTGTGGACTTTTATAAAGTTCTTCGAAAGCCGCTTCCCGATCCAGTATATCCCGATAGTTCCGGGAAGAAACCAGTGCTATGTAGCTTTCTACTACACGAATTGCCCTGGCTATATATGGTATTTCGTCTCCCTTAAGGCCATAGGGGTATCCCGTTCCATCCAGGTTTTCATGGTGTTTCGATACGGCATCCTTGAAAAGACTACGGCTGCTCTCCGGGACGAAGAATACCATGTTCAGCCCTATAGTAGTATGTGTTTTTATTATTTTGAACTGTTCTTCGGTAATTGAACCAGCAGCAAGCAACTCGGGGTCTATATTCAGAAAGCCGATGTCATATACCAGACCAGCAGCATAATGCAGCATTGCTGTGTCAGGATCCACGCCACTGGCTATAGAAATCTTGTAGACTGATTCTGCGACGGCCTGGCTGGCATTTTTTCTGCGGGTTATACTGTCTATCTGTTGTGCATAACTTCTGCATTGCTCGGTGAGGGCACGCACTTCATCATTATTGAGCGGATTAGTCCCTGTTCTGCTGTCAGCCAGCAGTCCGGCACTGGGCCCTCCGATAGATGGTGCCGCAGCATCGGGGCGGAAAGGGAGCGCTGCATGATTCCCGTCGGAAATCTGCATTGCCTGAATTGTCCGGATAGTGTTCTGGAACTGTTCCTGCTGCACCTTCTGCTGCCGCACGCTTATTACTACAAACAATATGGCAAGTGCCAGTACAATAAACCCTGCAGCAGCAAGTCCGATCACTACGGTGTATCCAAGACTGGCTGTTGCCTGTAGCGCTTGTTCGGTGCTGCTCAGACTGGTGCTTATAGTGCGTTCAAGCTGATTTCGGAAGCGTTCCTCCTGCTCGAGTCTGGCTGTTTCGAGCTCAGATTGACGCTCCATAAAACGGTTGAGTTCTTCCTGTCTGGCTTGTTCTCTTTCAAGTTCAAGACGCTGGTTCATCTCGATTATACGGTCTATTCTACCCTGCTGTACTGCATCAAGCTGCTCACGTTCTGCCATTAGTTCTGACTGACGAGCCTCGAATTCTTCACGCTCTCTGGCAAGCCGTCGTTCAATCTCCTCCTGACGACGCAGTTCTGTTTCCTGTTGTCGTTCGATTTCGGCAAGGCGATCCATTTCTGCCTGCAGGATTCGTTCTTCTGCTAAAGCATTGCGGGCTGCCTGAAATGCGTCCGTGGCCTGGGAACGAACTGCTGCAGGTGCGCTTATAAGTTCTTTCTCCAGATCCTGCAGGGCATGCCAGGCTTGTCTGGAGGCCAGATCATTGGCGTATAGTCGGACTGTTCTCTGGCTTACAGATAGTGCACTTTGGGGCATGCTCTGGTCACTATAATACCGTAGAATGAGTCGTGCTCTGGCAAAGGCACGTTCGTAATCTCCGGTTATCAGTTCTGCTTCCGCAGATTCTATAGCTCGTGAGATGACTGCATCCTCTGCAGATACTTTATGTGAGGGCAGTACGACGTATGCTGTGCACAACAACAGGATGAGGAAATAACGATAGTATTTAGTTGTTTTGGGCATAATACATAACTCCTAGTGCGAGACCTGGCTTGACTGACCACTCAGTCGACTGGGTAGAAATGATAACGGTGCCGCGGATCGACGGCTGCAGATTCAGGCTTAATCCAGGTCTAACTTCAAATATCCGGATATCCAGTTCGCTGTCCCATGAAAGTGAATCTCTCAGAACTCCTTCGGGATTAAATGTGCCAAGAGGGAGCCAGTCAAAACCGAGTGAAAAATTCATGAAGGAATTCAACTGCGTCTGATCAATGTACACACCAGCTACCGGCACAATCATGGAGCCAACGACCGGTAGGTTAACCGACTCAGGTTCTGAAGCAGGAGTGAACCTGGTGTAACGCAATCCGAAGCGGAGATGTAAGGGGAGAACAAAAAAATCCTCATTTTGACTGAGTGCTGTACCAATCCAGAGTGGAGCGCCGAGCCAGATGTATAGTCCAGCATCATGGCTCTGTACGTAATCACTGAATGAGAAATAGCTGTTGTCATAGAACACTCTGGTGCCGACAGAAATGAGGGGATGTTGAAATCTGAAAGCAAGCGAACCATGACTGCCGAGTGTTCCTTTTTCTGTAATACCATCCGGGCGGTAATAGTTGTAGTGCAGGGGGCCAAGTACTGCCTGGAATCTGAAGTGCTCACTGCGAATCTGCTGCAGTCCTGCACGGTACTCAATCAGATCCTCTTCCTGCTGTCGTAGTCTGGCTTGATCCCTCTCTAATGCTTCCTGTTGTTGTCTGATTTCTGCCTGGCGCTCTGCTTCCTCGATTGCAATATAAAGGTCGGCGGCAGACTGGTTGTCTATGTTGTACAGAAGAACTGTGCCTGCAAGTTCACGTGCATATGCAAGTTCACCCGCACGCACGTATTCACGGGCCGCAGAGAGAATCTGTTCCTCAATAACAAGGCTTTCATGTGCTTCGGCGTCTATCAGATAGTCCAGGACAGTACCTGTATCTTTCCGGCTAATCGCATTCTGAAGGGATTCTGCCTGTACGCTTGCTGCAAGTAACATTGCAGCAAGCGATATGAATATAATCTTTTTACTTTTCACGTTCTTATTCTAATACCTTTTCTCATTTTTTGCATAATAAATCTCATGTATGTTGAAATATAAATATTTCGCGTCTCAAGTACAGAATAGCTGGAGAAAAACCGAAGATAAGTATAGAATGATATCTATATGAGCTATGTAAAAAGGTGTGTATATATGAGTAAAGTTGTATTTAGATCAGACAAACAGACAACCCGCGATTGTGGAAATAGCCTCCTGGTGCTTATGTATATGATTTCATTGTTGCTGATTTCAACCTTGCCGGTATTTGGCCGCGGAACTCCCGAGGATGCCTGGCAGCCGGTTGAGGGAACAGAAAACTGGCAGCATGAACTGGACATCTCCGAGTACGATGCCGGTTTATATAACATAATAATCCAGGGTCGCGACTTTGCAGGCAATGAATACATTGAAGGCCCGTTTAACATCAGAATCGATCCCGAATCTGATAAACCGATCACCAGAATTATTTATCCGGAACCAGGTTCCGTGGTCAGAGGAACTGTAGATGTTGTAGGTGTTGCGGTGGATGACGATGCCGTGGGGCGGGTTGAAGTCCGTCTCAACGATGGTGCATGGCGAAGAGTAGACGAAGGTACGGACTACTGGAGATACCAGGTGCCGGCAAATCTGCTTGATGATGGACTGCACACCATAGAGTCGCGCGCAATCGATATAAATGGACTTGAAGGCGATGTATACCGGACCCGATTCCTGCTGGATACCAGACCGCCGGTTATTCGTATTAGCAGTCATGAAAACGGAAGCATTGTGAATGGCCGTGTCCGCTTTGAGGGCAGGGTACAGGATGAGAATGGTATTCAGCTGCTTGAACTCAGCCGGGACAGCAGGCAAAGCTGGGAAACAGTAAGAACACGTTCTCAGCGCGGCGAAATTTATGAAGAGTTTCAGTTCGATGTCCGGACCGACCGGCAGGATGATGGTGCGGTAATTTACTGGCTTAGAGCTACAGATGCGACCGGAAGTCGCAGTGAAGTGGCCTTCCTGTTTTTCATAGACAACGAGAGCCCGGACATTACTGTTTTCGAACCGGAATCCGGGAGCGATGTATACGGCTTTGTTTCAATAGCAGGCGCTATACGGGACGAGGTCGGAGTTGAGCGTTTCTGGTGGAACTGGGATGGTCAGGAAGAGGAGATTGAACTGATTCCAGGCAATCCCTACTGGGATATTGAAATTGATACCCGCGCTTATCGGGGACGGAATATCGATGTAAACTTTTATGCAGAGGATACCAGCGGGAATAGAACACATGTCAGGCACAGACTGGCAAACAATCAGGATGCCGCGAAGCCTGTAGTATCGGTGCAATCCCCGCTGTTTACCGGTGAGGATGCAGTTAGTTCAGTGCCTTTTGCCAGCACACTGTACGGTCAAGTTGAAGGTGTGCACAGAGCTGATTTTGTAGAAGTGCAGGGTCTGGGTTCCGAGCCTCTGCGTATTCCGGCGTACCCTGCTTTTTCAATTTCTCTGGAAGAAGCACCGGTAGGACGACTCGATCTTCGTCTTACCCCGGTTGATGAACTGGGCTACAGGGGAGAAGAGCTGCGATTGCGCTTTACCCACAAGGCCGATTCCCCTGAAATCAGTCTTCAGCAGTTGAGTTACTCAGGCGGCAGCTCCGAGGCCTATCTTTCCGGAATGCCCTATGATCGTTTGATCCCGGCTGAGGTATCCGGAACTGTGTATAGCCGTGGTGCTATTTCTTCGGTGGCGGTACGACTGGGAGAAGGCGATTCTGCCCAGATTCTCAGAGTGAGAAGCCGGAGGGGAGATGTCCGGAACGATGGTAAACGTGCCGAGGAATTCTCGTTTGAACTGCCACGTAGCGGATTATTCGGGCTGATACCGATTGTGATTACTGCAGTGGATGAATTCGGCACAGAAAACCGGATCCAGAAATATCTTGATTACCGTGATACCCGGCGCATTGAGGTTGACCCCTTTATCTGGACAGATGACGAGCGTCTTTCGGGCAGCGGAATAATCGAATTAAGTGGACGCAACAGTCTGCAGTTCCGCTTGATAGGCTCGAATGGGGGCAGTGGTGACAGCTTCCGTAATGTCCGTATGGAGCCTGAAACGGATATTCTTGTCCTGCGGAATCAGGCAGATATTGTCAGTATTACCGGACAGAGAGATGGTCTTGTAGAAAATGTCATAATCCATGCCGAAGCTACAGGCCGTGACGGACAGATAATCAGTTTGTCTTCAGGACCCTATACAATCAGGGTAGATCGCCAAAAACCGCTAATCAATCTCGATCGGCCGGAGAGCGGATTCGTTGCTGGTTCTTCTCTCAGCGTCAGCGGGAGCATTGAAAATGCCTCGGATATACGTCGCTCGGAAATCTCTGTTGATGGAGGAAGAACCTGGGAAGCATTGACTCTCCGTCGCAGCGGCGATGGATTCAGTTTTACGAATGCCTTTACCTTTGGAGAAGGGGACCCTACAGAGCACGCTATTATTGTTCGTGCCTGGGATGTACATGGGAATCATGGTGAGGAGCGGCGTATTGTTACCCGTTCACCCGAGCTGCCGCTTCCTTCAGGGGAGGAAGCCGAAGGACGCCGTAATGATCAGCCGGAACTCCAGGTTATGTTTCCACGTGCAGGCGCGGTTGTTGACGGTGCTGTACAGATTGGTGGAGTTGTCCGTGATCTGGATGGTACCAGTCAGATAGAATATTCAGTCAACGGCAGTGAATTCCGCCGGGGACAGAGCTTTGATTCACGACGTTATAATCAGGTATTTATGTTCAGCATTACCGGCCTTGAACCTGGTCAGCACGATGTGGTGATCAGGGCTACTGACAGGCATCCTGAGCCTCGGACACGTGAACAGCGGGTTCGTTTTGTGCTCGCTTCACCAATGATTGAAATCGGACAGTTGAGTTCAAACGGACAGGAACTTCAGCAGGGTTTCCAGCAGAATCTTGGTCAGCGCAGGGACATTTCCGGAATAGTACATAATGCTGAACGTCTGGCAACACTTCGCTGGCGCATTAATGATGGTTCCTGGAATAATCTGCGCTTCCAGGCAGCAGATTCTCCTGCATATGCCCGGACCTACTCTTTTCAGCTCCCCGATAGTCTCGCTTATGGGCGTCATGTTCTCGAAGTTCAGGCTGAGGATAGCGAGGGGCATATTGTCAGCCGGAAAATCGGCTTTTCTGTTTTGTCTGAAGGCAGTGCTCCGGTCTATAGTAATCAACTGATTTTTCTCGATCCAGTTATTTCACGCTCAGAAATGGTGATCATGGACAGGAGATTTCTGTCGGCCGTTTTTGTGGGAAGACCTATGGCCGCAGTCGAACAGGTAGGTGCCGAGCATCTGTTTCGTACAAGCTTTGAAAAAAATCGTATTGAGGTTACCCCGACTGGACAGGGAAGGGAGGATGATCTTCGTTTCAAAATTACCACCATAGATGGACTCACCTATGAAAGCGCCTCCTACACTGTGGTTGTAGATTATGAGTATCCTGAATTTGTCCTCAGCGGCCCGAATGCTGGTTTTTATTCATCAGGAACTACTGCCATAGAGGGAGTGCTCAGAGATGAAGTCGGTCTCGATGGCCTGTATTACAGAATTGGTTTGAATGGCAGTTATCGCAAGATTGAATCACCCTGGCTGGTTGACTCATCTGCTGAAACAGATGCGGAGGCAGAAACTGTCAGCGAAACGGACACTGAAACAGATGCTCCTGATTCCTCCATGGATCGGGTTCAGGATGAGTTTTATTATGAGATCAGTCTTGCTGCGCGCAGTCATGGAGCACAGCATATTTTCCTTCAGGGACGGGACAGCATGGGGCGTGTAGTGGAACACTGGCTTCCTGTTGTCTATGATCCCCTGCCTGCATCCGTTCATTTTGTAAGCCCTCCTGCACAGGATGTTATAAATGGTCTGACCAGGGTTGTTGCCCGTATAGATTCTATCAGTCCGATTGATAGCATTTCATACAGTACAGATAGTGAGAACTATACGCCGCTTCCTCTGAGCAGTACGATAGATCACATGGTGGATTTCAGTCTTCTCACGCAGGAGGACGAAGAGCTTGTATTCAGAATCGTGGATGTCGCAGGAAACATTGCTCATGTTAGTCCCATAGTTGAGGTCAGTCTGGAAGATGACCTCCCGGTGGTCGAAATTCAGATTCCTGAAGAAAATGCTGTTATAGACAGCGATTTTCGTCTGAGCGGTATGGCCTTTGATGACGATGCTGTTCGTGATATTTTCTGGCGCATCCGCTACACGGGAGATGATGGACAGGAAGTGGAAGATGATGAGGTAGTATCGGAAGAAACCGTGTCCGATGCTGGTGAAGCTGATGAAGCAGATTCCTCCATAGAGGAAGCTGTTCAGATAGAAGAAATTCCCTGGCAGCGGCTGCCGGGCGGGAACAGCTTCTCCGTCGATATCCCTCTAAGTGATCTGGCTGACAATGAGCATCTTATTGAAGTCTATGCTGTTGATTATTACGGCCTGCCAGGAGAAATCGTATCCAGAAACATTAGGGTCAGTCTGCAGGAACCGGAAATATATATGGATCTTCCTCTGGTTGATGAGACAAACAAGGGAATGATTCGTCTTGAGGGACGGGCTTTCGACGAGAATGGAATTGCAGAGGTTCTGTTATCCTTCGATAACGGCAATAGCTTTCAGCGTGCCAGTACATCAACTGGTGATTTTTCGGAATGGCATTATGACCTGAACAGTACTATTTTTGAGGACGGAACCTATTCAGTACAGGTGGTAGCTGTAGATACCTATGGAATTCCGGCTCAGTTTTTTACATTGATTAACATAGACAACACAGCTCCGGTTATTAATGTGACGCTTCCAAACGATAACGATGTAGTCTCACAGGAGTTTCTGCTCAACAGCAGGGTTGCAGACAATATCGGGGTTGTGAGTTATGTACTTGAGATCGACCCGGTTTCTCATGAAGGGGAGAGCAGGCTAATTGAGCTGCCCCTGGATCCGGTACTCAGACAGCGGATCGACATAAGTGATCTTTCCGAGGGCTGGTATAACCTGCGCCTCACAGCAAGAGATGCTGCAGATAATGAGACTGTAGTCGCAAGGAATGTTCTCGTCCAGGATGATCTTGAGAGTTCCTTTGTAAGTCTTCTTTTCCCTCAGGCTGGTGCTGATAAAGTCGGTCCGGTCGTAGTTGAGGGACTGGCAAGATCCACAGTTCCACTGCGAAGGGTGCAGCTTTTATTGAACGGATCTCTGCTGGATACAACAACTGTCAATTCGAGGGGATACTTCCGTTATGAAATCCCGCAGGATGAGGTTCAGAACGGGTACAATGAACTACAGGCAGTTATTCAGCCAGGTGCAGGAGAACAGGTATCGAGTTCGATTATTGGGTTTCAGTACACCAGCCTCGGGCCTTTTGTGACTCTGGAGAGTCATCAGGTCGGTGATTTTATTACTGATCGGCCCTGGATAAGTGGAACTGCCGGCTACAATCATAATTTGAACGATGATGATCCTGAATACCGCAGGAAATCCCGCGAGCTCAGGGTATCCCGGGTAGAGGTGAGCCTGGATAACGGCAGAACCTTTGAGACAGCCCGGGGAGGTCAGGAATGGCGTTATCGCATTGAAACGGGAGATTATCCTGATGGGCCACTGGCAGTAATTGTACGTGCCCGTTTTGAAAACGGAGAAAGCGCTGTCACCCGTAGTATGTTTACCCTTGACCAGCAGCCTCCACAGATCGATCTTCTGAGTCCTCATGAGGATGCCCGGTTGAACACCCGTATCCGAATGGAAGGGACGGCCTCTGATGAACACGGGATCGAGAGTATCAAGGTCGCCCTGAGGCCCGGAGATAAATCCAGTTATGCAGTACCCGGCTTTATTCAGGGAATGTATCTTGATGCGCATGTTCTCGGAGTTACATATTTCCAGATTGGTCTTGGTTTCTCTTTCTTCGATGATAACGTCAAGCTACAGGGGCAGTATGGACTTGGACCCGAAGAGGCACTTGATGATGAAGGCATAATGCGGCCGGCGCGTTTCTCAGGACATTTTTTGGGTGGAAAGCTTCTGGCTAATGTGGCATCATTGCCTTTCAATACCTTTTTCGGGCCTGACTGGGAATTCCTGTCCCTGAATGTTGCACTTGGAGCGACATTTAACTACATCAGGCTGTTTGAGCCATTGATTCCGGCCGGGAGAGGTCCGGAGGATGCCATCGATAGTGTTGTTCTCAGTGCTATTGTCGGTCAACTTGAGTTTCCGAGAATACAGCTCAATCATCTGACTTTTTTCAATGCCTATGCATTCTACGTTGAGCCCCAGGTCTGGTTTATCCCCAGTGATGCTTCACCTGACATTGTTCCGAGACTCAGCTTCGGGGCACGTGTGCAGCTGTTCTGACCTGAAGCCGGACTGATAAAAAAAAAGATAAAAAATTATCGATACCCTATTGACCAAGTTCGGCCAATAGGGTATTTTTTTATCAGCAATACGATAAATAAATATCGATATAAAAATAGCGCATGGAATGGTTCCATGAGCAGGAAATACAGCAAGGAGGCAGCTATGGCTGAAACAGCAAAGACACAGGTGCAGGAATTATCTGCAGCAGAGGTCTGCAATCAGGTTATCACACGGGTTGCAGCAGCACAGAAAATCTATGCCGGATACTCGCAGGAACAGGTTGATCTGATTTTCCGCAAGGCAGCTATGGCTGCTAACCTGCAGCGTATTCCTCTGGCCAAAATGGCGGTTGAGGAAACCGGAATGGGTATTCTGGAAGACAAGGTTATCAAGAATCATTTTGCAGCTGAGTACATCTACAACAAGTACAAGGATGTACAGACCTGCGGTGTAATAGAGCGTGATACAACCAACGGAATTACGAAAATACTGGAGCCAGTTGGTGTAATCGCAGGGGTAATTCCGACAACGAATCCGACCTCAACAGCGATCTTCAAGACCCTGCTGGCTCTCAAGACAAGGAACGGAATTGTACTCTCTCCCCACCCAAGGGCCAAAAAAGCTACGGTCGCTGCCGCCAGAATTGTTCTTGAAGCAGCTGTAGAAGCCGGTGCACCACAGGACATTATCGGCTGGATCGAGGAGCCGAGCATAGATGCTACTAATACCCTCATGCAGCATCCTGAAACAAACCTGATCCTGGCCACCGGTGGTCCTGGAATGGTTAAGGCTGCCTACAGCTCCGGAAAGCCTGCTGTCGGGGTTGGCGCAGGAAATACTCCCGCGATAATCGATGAGACTGTCGAGCTTCCGATGGCTGTGTCCAGCATTCTCATGAGCAAGACCTTTGATAATGGCATGATCTGTGCTTCCGAGCAGTCTGTCATAGCTGTGGCCGAGGTGTATGAAGCAGTTAAGGCCGAATTTATAAAGCGCGGAGCCTATTTTCTGAATGCCAAAGAGAAGAGCAAATTATCTGCCTATGCATTTCCAAACGGGAAGCTGAATGGAGAGGTTGTAGGTCAGTCTGCCTTTACCATCGCCATGAATGCCGGCTTCGGTGTCGATCCGCATACCAAGGTATTGATTGCTGAATGTGATGTCGTTGGCACAAATGAGCCGCTGTCAGCAGAGAAACTTTCTCCGATTCTGGCATTCTATAAAGTCGCGGACTTTGCAGCAGCAGTGGACAGAGCAGTGGACCTGGTTGCTTTCGGAGGACTTGGACATACCAGCAGCCTGTACACCAATGAGCGTAACCGGGACAGGATTGAACTCTTTGGTGAAAAAATGAAAACCGGACGTATTCTGGTCAACAGTCCTGCAAGTCAGGGCGCAATCGGTGATCTGTACAACTTTAAACTTGAGCCGTCTCTGACCCTCGGATGCGGCAGCTGGGGAGGTAATTCCGTGAGTGAGAACGTAGGTGTGAAGCAGCTTCTGAACACCAAGACAATCGCTGAAAAACGCGAGAATATGCTCTGGTTCCAGGTCCCACCCAAGGTCTACTTCAAGTACGGATCCATGGGACTCGCGCTTCAGGAACTCAGGGGCAAGGAACGTGCCGTAATCGTGACCGACCGTCCCCTGTACAATCTTGGTTATGCGGACAAGGTCACCAAAGTTCTTGATGAACTGGGAATCCGAAGCCGTGTGTTTGCCGACGTTGACCCGAATCCTACTCTGAGCAATGTAAGGCAGGGACTGGCGGTAATGGATGAGTTCAAGCCGGATGTTATAATTTCTCTCGGCGGAGGCTCACCTATAGATGCTGCGAAAATTATGTGGCTGCTGTACGAAGACAGCACTGCCAGCTTTGAAGGACTCGCTATGCGCTTTATGGACATCCGCAAGCGTATCTATAACTATCCTGAGCTTGGCAAGAAAGCCATGATGGTTGCCATCCCAACCACCAGCGGAACCGGCGCAGAGGTAACGCCATTCGCGGTCATTACCGACGATGATGGCATGAAGCACCCGCTAGCTGATTACGCACTGACCCCGGACATGGCGATTATTGACGGTGAACTTGTAATGAGCATGCCGAAAAAACTCACTGCATGGAGCGGTCTGGATGCCTTGACCCACGCAGTAGAATCATATGTGTCGACTGTTGCCAATGAATACACCATGGGACTTTCCCTGCAGGCAATCAAGATGGTTTTTGATTACCTTCCTGCCGCGTATCTGAACGGTGACACGGATGTAACTGCGCGTGAAAAGATGCACAATGCCAGTACCATTGCCGGTATGGCTTTTGCCAACGGATTTCTGGGAATCTGTCACTCACTGGCTCACAAGCTGGGTGCCCGTTTTCATGTGCCGCACGGCTGTGCGAATGCGATGCTTCTGAATCACGTAATCCGTTTCAATGCAACTGATGTGCCAACCAAACAGGGCATACTCCCGCAGTACACCCACCCGATGGCTAAGCAGCGCTATGCACAGATTGCCGACTTTCTGGGGCTTGGCGGCAAGACAGAGGATGACAAGGTTCAGAAACTTATCGGGAAAATCGAAGAGCTGAAGCAGGTCTGTGAGATTCCTGCTAACCTGGCTGTTTACGGTCTGGACAGGGCTCAGTTCGAAACCGAGCTGGACATGATGTCTGTAGAAGCTTTCGATGATCAGTGTACCGGGGCAAACCCCCGTTACCCGCTGGTTGAGGAACTCAAGCAGATTTATCTGGATGCCTTTGACCGCAGCTTCTGATCAAGCCGGTAGTTTGTGACTGCCATGGTTTCCATGGCTTCAATGAATATCAGCGCCGTTCGGTATGTTTGCCGGCGGCGCTTTTTTCAGACTCAGTGCAGACTTAGTTCAGAGCCTGCTCGACATCGGAGATAATATCCTCTATTGATTCCAGCCCAACAGCAATCCGCACCAGACCGGGGCTGATTCCGACTGCCTGTCGTTCTTCCTCGCTGAGTTTTGAATGTGTGGTGGTCGCAGGATGTGTGGCTATGGTCCGCGTATCTCCCAGATTGGCGCTCCGGCTGATCATCTGCAGCGCATTCACAAACTTCATTGCTCCCTGAATCCCGCCTGACAGCTCGAGGGTGACTATGCCTCCACCTGCTTTCATCTGCTTTTTTGCAAGCTCATGCTGCGGGTGGGAAGGCAGGCCAGGATACGATACCCGTTCTACTCCCGCCAGCTCCTCCAGTCTTTGTGCCAGCTGCAGGGAAGATATACAGTGGCGATCCATTCTCAAGGACAGGGTTTCCAGACTCTTTGAGAGTATCCAGGCGTTGAATGGTGAGAGGCTGGGGCCGGTATGACGGGTAAAAAATACAGCTTCTTCGATAAGTTCGGACGAACCCAGAAGCGCTCCGCCGAGACTCCGTCCCTGACCGTCAATAAACTTGGTTGCAGAATGGACCACCAGATCCGCACCGAGCCGGGCTGGCTGTTGCAGATACGGTGTTGCAAAGCAATTGTCAACAATCAGTTTTGCCCCTGCACTGTGACAGACATCGGCTATTGCAGCGATGTCAAAGAGCTCAAGTCCGGGGTTGGAAGGGGTTTCTATCATTACCAGTCTGGTTTCCGGCAATATGGCCGCTGCAAAGTCTTCTGGATTGTGACCACTGACCCAGCTTACCTTAACTCCCCAGCGCGGGAGTATATGCTGTAGCAGCTGTATAGTTGAGCCGAACAAGGCGCGGGAGGCCAGAATGTGATCCCCGCTGCGGATGAACGACGCCATGGATGCAAATACCGCAGCCATTCCACTGGCGGTGACTATACCGGCTTCGGTTCCTTCAAGAAGACAGAGCTTTCTGGCAAACTCATCGGTATTGGGGTTTGCATAACGACTGTAAATAGTGCCTTTCTCCTCACCGGCAAACATGGCCTGAGCCTGCTCTGCTGAATCGAACATAAATCCGGAGGTCATGTAGATAGGTACCGCATGCTCGCGGTGGCCTGAACGATCGGCCTGTGTGCGGATCGCATCTGTCTCGAAATTGCCGTATGACTGGTCTTGATTCATGTTTTCCCCCGGTATTCTCTGGTCGAAACCCTAGTCTTTTAGTATAGTAACAGAATGAGGCACTATAAGACAATCGATCAGGTAATAGGAAATACACCTTTGGTTCGCCTGCAGCGTATTTGCAGCGGAAATAATACGGTGCTGTTGAAACTCGAGGGGAATAATCCAGCTGGATCAGTAAAAGATCGTCCGGCATTCAGCATGATCAACGAGGCAGAAGCCCGTGGGGAAATCAAGCCTGGCGATACATTAATTGAGGCAACCAGCGGAAATACGGGAATTGCCCTTGCCATGGTGGCTGCAATTCGCGGTTACAAAATGCGTTTGATTATGCCTGATAATATGAGTGTCGAGCGTCGTGCTCTCATGAAAGCCTATGGTGCTGAAATCGTGCTGACACCGGCTGAGAAAAGCATGGAAGGTGCAATCGACCTGGCCCGGGACATGGAGTCCAGGGGTGAGGGAAGGATTCTCGACCAGTTCGGAAATGAAGATAATCCTCTGGCCCATTACCGCACAACCGGCCCTGAAATCTGGACCGAGACAGCTGGTGAGATTACCCATTTTGTGGCATCAATGGGTACCACGGGGACTATTATGGGTACCGGCCGGTATCTGAAAGAAATGAAACCATCGGTAGAGATTGTCGGTCTCCAGCCTGCGGATGAAGCCAAAATTCCCGGAATACGCCGCTGGCCACAGGAGTATCTGCCTGCTATCTATAAGCCCAATGATGTTGACCGCATACTCGATGTCGGTCAGGAAGAAGCCGAAGAAACAACCAGGAGGCTGGCAGCCGAGGAAGGAATATTTGCCGGTATCTCCAGCGGCGGCAATGTAGCCGGTGCTCTCCGTCTGGATGCTGAACTTCAGGGTGCGCTCATCGTGGTAATAATCTGTGATCGTGGGGATCGATATCTCTCAACCGGCGTGTTCCCCGGCTGAGAGATCATTCATCAGGCCCTGAATTTTTTCCAGATTTTCTCTGCCAATCAGCTCTATTTCTCCAGACTGATTGAACATTGCTCCGGCATAGTCCGATAGTTTTTCGAATGACTGATGTAGATGCTGCATGTTTTCAGAGGCTTCGCCGAGGGCGGTTCTATTATCCTGCAGTGACTGAAGCATCTCCTTGACCGCAGCCTGTACTTCCAGCCCCAGACTGTGAACGTCTGCCGCCCGGCCGCTGATCATTGCAGCATGATTATTCATGCCCCTGATCCGCTCGAGAACTGTCCCGAATGCCCCGGAAGCATGATTTATCCGTTCTATAATTGCAGCAAAGAGGAGGTTAAGAGAATCCGTATCCTTCTCGGTCTCGGAAATCTGGGTTGAAGTCTTTTGCAGTGACTGCTGGATTTTTTTCGAGTTCTCGTTGGTTTCCAGGCTCAGTTTCCTGATCTCCTGTGCAACTACGGCAAATCCGCGTCCTGATTCACCGGCATGAGCAGCTTCAATTGCAGCATTCATAGCGAGTAGATTCGTTCTGTCTGCAATATCCTCTATCAAGCGTATAATCGAAAGAATTTCCTTGGAGCCGTGGGCCATGTTGGTGATTCTGCTTGCTGTTGCTTCGAGCTGACGCTTGCCTTCTCCTGCCTGGCTGATCAGGGTCTGCAGATAGGATTGCTGCTCTGTAGAGGCCGTTTCAATTTCTTCTGATCGGGATGCAATCTCACGGATTCCTTCGGTCATATCAGCTGTCCCGGCCTGCTGATCCTTTACGCTTTTATCCACGGAATTTCCTGACTCGTGAACCTGGACTTCAATCGATTCTACCTGGGAGAGACTGACCTGAAGACTCTCGAGTTCCTGATTCACCCGTTCAATCTCACTGTGCATTTCCTTGACTGCCGACAGTCCCTTTCCTGCTGAGTCCATGAGACGGTCGCCGATATTCGCACCTGAACTGATTGACTGCAGCAATTCGTTCGAGCGGGCAAATTGCTGTTCTGATTCCCTGCGGCGCTGGTCTGATTCAGCAAAGCTCTGTAGCTGGTTCATGAACATCTGGTACATAAAGAATCCCGCCAGGAGCATAAGGACAATCAGTACCGTTGAGTCGAACAGGATGCCGGGGTGGAGGGCAGGATCAGTTGTAGGCAGGACTCTCAGGAACAGGGTCGCCAGCATAATAATAAATCCGTACGTTATGCTGACAATTATCTGCCAGCGGGATACCACCAGCATAGGAATAGCAATATAGGCAGTGAGCAGATAGCTGCCCAGAACAAAAAGACTCAGGGCATTTCCGTCATTGACTCGTAAAAAATAAAGAGCAACTGCCGCCAGTAGAAACATACACATTGTCACAATATTAGCCAGAATAAATCTGCCGTTACAGATCTGATAGTTCATGGCAAAGAGCAGTACTGCTAAAATGATTTCTCCTGCTGCAATTGCATACTGTCCCTCTATTCCTCTAACCAGACCCAGAAATGCAAAACCGGCTGCGAGAACAAAGTTCACCCAGAACAGGGTTTTCGCCTTTCTCCTGACCAGAATACTTTCACCAGCATAGATCTGATCTATTTTACAGGAGATGTTCATGTGTTATTCTTCCTCCATATACCAGATTATATTGTAGTACACAGGAGAAACAAATGACAGGAAAAAAACGTGCAGATATTCACCCGGGCCTTAAGGTAGCAATTGTCCAGAAGCAGGATCAGCGCAGCGGTAATCTGACTGAGGGTATAGTGCAGGATATTCTTACCAACTCAGCGAATCATCCGCATGGCATAAAGGTACGTCTTCAGAGTGGAGAAGTGGGGAGGGTTCAGCGCATCGAGGAATAATCGATGCTTGTATACGACCTCGATTTTTTATCCTTACTTACTTGACTAAGTAACGTGGGATACTTATTATGATATTCAGAGGGTGAAATGCCCGAAAATATCAGGAGGCTTGTATGAAGAAGATTGTATTAATGCTGCTAATTGCTGCGACGGGGTTTTTTGCGGCTTCATGCGGCAGGTCCGATGAGTCTGCAGAGTTTGATCACGAGCTGCTGCATGTCTCGTACGATATAGCAAGAGAGATCTACCGGAATGTAAATGAAGCCTTCATACCATGGTATGAAGAACAGACCGGATTAAGAGTACATATAGAACAGTCGCATGCCGGATCCAGTCGTCAGGCTCGAGCTGTTGCTGCAGGACTGGATGCAGACGTAGTGAGTATGAATCAGTTTCTGGATATACAGCTGCTCTATGATTCCAGCAAGGATCAGCCAGGTGGATCAATTATCCCTGAGGACTGGTATACACAATATCCGAATAATTCGAGTCCATATAGTTCCACCATGGCATTCGTAGTCCGCAAGGGGAATCCGAAAGGTATTCATGACTGGGATGATCTTGCCAGGGATGATATCAGCATTGTTGCTCCAAACTACAAGACAACCGGGAACGGTCGCTTCAGTTATCTGACGGCATGGGCCTATGGTCTTGAGCGTATCGTTCCCAGAGTCCTTGGTGAAGCTGCGACAGACGCCTCCGACGAGGAACGCGATGCGATCGTCCGGGAATATGTGCAGAGCGTGCTTGCAAATACCCGGGTTCTGGCCGCAGGAGGCAGGGCTGCAACGACTGCATTCGTGGAAAATAATCAGGGTGATGTGCTGCTGACATTCGAGTCAGAGGTAAATCTGATTGTTCAGGATCTGGGTCCTGACAGATTTGAAGTTGTGGTTCCGAGCTACGGCATAGATGCAGTCATGTATGTTGTGGTCGTAGATGCCTATGCTTCGGAAAAAGGAAACCTGCAGGTGGCCAGAGACTACTGGGATTTTGTATATACCACCCGTGGGCAGGAGATAATTGCCGAGTCCTACTACCGGCCGTATGACCCCGAGGTTGCGGCGCGGTATGCAGATCTGCTTCCTGAGCTTGATCTTTTCGATGTGGCCGAGGTTTTTGGTGGCTGGGCCCGGGCGAATGAAGACCATTTTGTAGACGGCGGAAGTTTTGATCAGCTGATTGAAGCGATCGGACGCCGCTGATTTGTCAGCTGATATGTCAGCTGATATGTCAGCTGATATGTCAGCTGATATGTAACGGGAGGAATCTGATGAGTTTATTTACAGGAAAAAACAAAAGACATGCAGTACTGCCCGGCAGGGGTCTGAGTATTGGTTTTACCCTGACGTATCTGGGCTTTATTCTGATTCTTCCTCTCGGCGGACTGGTACTCTCGGCGGCTGGAGCTGGTTGGGCTGGCGTATGGCGGGGAATAAGCAGCCCCATGGCTGTTGCTACCTATCGGATTACTTTTTTTTCGGCGCTCGGGGCAGCTCTCGTCAATGCAGTTTTCGGAACAATTACTGCCTGGGTTCTGGTTCGCTATAGTTTTCCGGGCAGGAAAATTCTGGATGCCCTGGTTGATGTGCCCTTCGCCCTGCCGGGAGCCGTAGGCGGGCTCGCCCTGGTCGGTATGTTTGCCGGTAATGGACTGATCGGACGGTATCTGGAACCTATTGGAATCCGGATAGCCTACACCTACTGGGGAATTCCCCTGGCGCTTTTGTTTGTCGGCATCCCCTATGTGGTGCGTACTATGGAGCCGGTGATCCAGGCACTGGATCCAGCAGCTGAGGAGGCTGCTGCAATACTGGGAGCTGGTGAAGCTACCCGTTTTCGAAGGGTTCTTTTCCCGGCCTTGCTGCCGGCGCTGTTATCCGGGTTTACCATGGCATTTGCCCGGGGTCTGGGTGAGTATGGAAGTGTCATTTTCGTGGCAGGTAATATACCTTTCGAATCCGAGGTGACAAGTCGACTCATCTACAATCGTCTTGATCAGTATGACGTGGTAGGGGCAACTGCGGTTGCTTTGCTCATGGTCATCGTCTCCTTCCTGATGCTGATCGTCCTGAATGTGCTGCAGATTTGGCAGCAGCGACGCATTGGAATCGGACTCACGAGTGTGAGAGGGGGCGGAAAATGAAAGATGTATCTGAGCGCCCCCAAGGGCCTGGAGCCTGGCTGTTGTTGGGGCTTGCGCTCTTTTTCGGCCTGGTCATGATTCTTTTGCCGGTTATCTCGATTCTATTTGCAGCCTTTGCTCAGGGAGCAGCGGCATATTTCTCTGCAATCAGCAGACGGGAAACGATTGCTGCCCTTCGCTTGAGTCTATGGGTAATGGGTATCTCACTGCCTCTGACAGCCCTGTTTGGAATTTCGGCTGCATGGGCTATTACCAGATTTGATTTTTTCGGAAAGAAATTATTGCTGGCCCTTATCGATGTTCCGATCTCACTGTCACCGATTGTAGTTGGGCTCATGTTTGTCCTGCTCTACGGGCGCTTCGGTATTTTCGGGGGATTCCTGCAGGGTATCGGACTGCGAATTATTTTCGCACCGCCGGGACTGGTACTGACAACATTGTTTATTCTGATTCCTTTTGTTGTTCGTGAACTTATTCCTACCATGCTCGAACTGGGAAGCAGTGAGGAAGAAGCGGCCAGGATTCTTGGTGCGTCGGGTTTTCGTATGTTCTGGCATGTAACCCTTCCAAATATCCGCTGGGCGCTGCTGTACGGACTGATTCTATCCGCTGCCCGGGCAATCGGGGAGTTCGGCGCGGCCAGTGTGGTTTCCGGACTGATCCGGGGAAGTACCGTTACCCTGCCGCTGCAGATCGAGATCTACTACAACGAATATATGACTACAATGGCCTTTGCCTCATCGACCCTGTTCTTTCTGCTGGGAGGTGTGACGTTGGCAGCAAAGCATTTTGTGGGGCAGAGGAAATCCAGGGAGGTGGAACATGATACAGGCAACAAATGAGCATTATCTGAAAGCGCTTGGACTTACCCGTCGCTTCGGTAGCTTCACTGCAGTCGATTCAGTGGATCTTGAGCTTGCCTCGGGTGAGTTGCTGGCTCTGTTGGGACCATCAGGCTGTGGAAAGACGACATTGCTGCGAATGCTTGCCGGCCTGGAACCCCAGGATGCCGGTGATGTATTTGTTGAAGGGCTGTCACAGAGCGGAATTCCGATTACAAAACGGAATGTCGGTTTTGTGTTTCAGCATTATGCCCTGTTTCGTCACATGAACGTGTTCGAGAATGTTGCTTTTGGTCTCAAGGTACTTCCGAAGTCGAAGCGTCCGGATAAAGCTGAAATCCGTCGAAGGGTTCACGAGCTTCTTGGTCTGGTACAGCTGGAAGACCAGACCCGGAAATATCCTGATCAGATGTCCGGCGGGCAGCGACAGCGGGTTGCACTGGCAAGGGCTCTAATCGTAAATCCTAAAATCCTTCTGCTGGATGAGCCCTTCGGGGCGCTGGATGCCAATGTCCGCAAGGAACTGCGCCGCTGGCTCAGGCGGCTTCATGACGAGCTTCATATTACCTCGATACTGGTTACCCATGATCAGGATGAAGCTCTCGAGGTGGCGGACAGAATAATCATTATGAATGAGGGAAAAATAGAGCAGTCCGGCACTCCAGAGGATATCTACCTGAAACCGGCTAATGAGTTTGTGTATAAATTCCTCGGAGCCGTAAATGTATTTCACGGACGTGAGAAGCAGTATTTTGTACGACCTCATGAGATGGCTTTCAGCCGGGTTGCGGTCAAGGATTATATGCCGGCCAGGGTCTCCCGCATCGGTTTTTCCGGGGCTTCTGCCCGGCTGGAAGTCAAGCTGCAGCAGGATCAACAGCTTGTAGAGGTCATGCTGCCACTCTCCCAGTACAAGGCTCAACGTCCCCGGGTGGATGATCTTGTCTATATCAGTCCCACTGAGTATCGCGAGTTCAGCGATTATCAGATTTAATTCCGAGCCTCTGGTGGCTGACAGATACAGCATTTCCCTGTAATCTGTTGGCCAGCAGGGAGGCTATTCAATGAGCAGTGTGCAGCAGAATCTTGAAAATCTTCGTGGCTTGATGTTGAAGTCAGGTTTCAGTGCTTATATCATTTTTTCAACTGATCCGCATATGAGCGAATATGTCCCTGAGCGCTGGACGGGACGTGCAGTTTTCTCGGGATTTACCGGTTCTGCCGGTACACTTGTGGTAACTCGCTCCCGGGCAGCTCTCTGGACGGACGGACGGTATTTCCTGCAGGCAGAGAAGCAGCTGGAAGGCAGCGGAATTGAGCTGATGAGAGATGGGCTGCCGGATACACTGGACTTTGCTGACTTTATTGTTGCGGCGACCAAGACGACAGAGACGACTGGGACGACCGAGACGACTGCAGCTCCCATAGTCGTTGGAACCTCAGCGGACTGCATCTCTATTGCCGAGGCACGCAGGCTGCAGAAACTTTTCTCACGCAAAGGTCTGCAGCTGCAGGCTTCCAAAGATCTACTGGAACAAGCATGGGTGGACCGCCCATCTGTACCATCCTCAGCACTGGAGGAATTTCAGGCAGAACAAGCTGGAGAAAGTAGAATTGACCGTCTTGAGCGCTTGAAGAAACACATGACAAAGCTATCGGCCCAGGCATTGCTCATTGGCAGTCTGGATGACCTTGCCTATCTTTTTCTATTTCGCGGGTCGGATATTCCCTACAATCCTGTATCAGTCGGCTATGCACTGATTGAAGAGCAGCGGATCCGGCTGTATCTTCCCGAGGAGAAACATGAATCTGCAGCTTTTCTGGCAGCTGAAGGTATTGAACTCCTGGCATACTCCCGGATTTTCAGTGATCTTACGGCATTGCCGGAGGGCTGCCGCTTGATGATCGATCCTGTCAGAACAAATCTTGCGTTGTATCAGTCGTTGCCGGCGCATGTTCAGCTGCGGGAAGCCCCTTTGCCCAGCATTGCCATGAAGGCCGAAAAGAACAGTGTTGAAGTGTCCAACATCCGCAGAGCAATGCAGATTGATGGGGCCGCCCTGCTGCGTTTTCTGCGCTGGCTGAAGCAGCATCCGGCTGTCGATGATCTTGATGAGCTACAGGCTGCCCGGAAACTACAGGAACTGCGGGCAGAGCACCCCCAATACCGTGGCGATTCATTTCCTGCTATTGCGGGTTTCGGTCCAAACGGAGCCATTATCCACTATTCGGTCAATGAAGAATCAGCCAGGCCTTTTAATCGGAATGGACTCTTTCTGATTGACTCAGGTGCGCATTACGATTGTGGAACCACTGATATTACCCGTGTCGTCTGTTGGGATCGACCTACAGACGCTATGCGCCGTGATTATACCCTGGTGCTGAAAGCCCATATAGCGCTGGCAAGTGCCCGCTTTCCTGCCGGAACAAGGGGAATTCAGCTGGATGCAATTGCACGAGACTGTCTTTGGCGGGAGGGTCTGGATTATCGTCACGGAACGGGGCATGGGGTAGGCTATTGTCTGCCGGTACACGAGGGACCTCAGTCAATCAGTTCCAGAATGATTGATGTGCCCCTTGCAAAAGGAATGCTCAGTAGTAATGAGCCGGGACTTTATCGGAGCGGTGAATATGGAATCCGAATCGAGAATCTGATTCTCTGTATTGATGCGCCTCATGGAAAAGGTACAGAGCCGGGAGAGTTCGGCAGCTTCCTTGCCTTTGAAACCATGAGTCTCTGTCCCTTTGAAACAGGGCTTATTATGCCGGAATTGTTGAGTAGTACAGAAATCCAGTGGATAAACGATTATCACAGCCAGGTCGAGGATGCGCTTTTGCCATTTCTTGACGGAGCTGATGCTGAATTTCTCAGAGATGCATGCAGGCCGATTGGAGACAGAAAGTAATGGATAGTTACATACCCGGAAAAACCCTTGGAATAATTGGAGGCGGACAGCTCGGCAGAATGCTGCTGCCTGAAGCCCGGCGGCTTGGTCTCAAAACAGCCGTTTTTACGGCCTCAGAGCAGGACCCTGCAGTAGGTGGGACAGATCTGTACATTCAGGGCAGACTGGATGATGGTCATGCCATCGCCCGTTTTGCTGAATCCTGCGATTATCTGACAATCGAGATTGAACACGTGGCCCTTGAGGGACTAGAGGCAGCAGAGAAGTCCGGGTGCATTGTATTTCCTCCCTCAAAGGCGCTTGCAATTGTGCAGGATAAACTTGCACAGCGACGCTGTTTTGAAGGGCTTCCACAGCCGGAATATGCCGAACTGCCGCCGTATGCAAATGGGCCGAAGTGGCGACAGGAGGTTCTTGAAATTGCTGGAAGATTCGGCTTTCCGGTGGTCCAGAAAAGCCGAAGAGGTGGGTATGACGGACGCGGGGTGGCAGTGCTGCGGAATGAAGATGACATACTGCTCGAAGATGGCCGCCTGCTTTGCGATGAGAGTTACCTCGAGGCTTTCGTTCCCTTGAGCATGGAGCCTGGGGTGATAGTGGCCCGCACAGCAACAGGTGAGTGTACTGCCTTTCCGGTCACCGAAATGCTCTTCGATCCCGATGACAATATCTGTACCAGTGTTGCATTTCCGGCCCGTATTGATCCGCTTCTTGCAGAGCAGGCTGTGGAGATTGCAAAAGAGGCAGCCCGGAGACTCGATACCTGTGGCTTGCTGGCCGTTGAGCTTTTCCTCGGGAAAGACGGGAAGCTGTATCTGAACGAGGTTGCCCCACGGCCGCATAATTCGGGCCATGGGACCATTGAGGGTCTGCCGACCAGCCAGTTCGCCCAGCATCTGCGGGCTGGTATGGGCTTACCGCTGGGTGCCATGGATCCGGTTATTCCCACAGTCATGAACAACCTGCTTGGAAGTCCACAGGCTAAGGGAAAGCCCTGTATCCGTGGTCTGGATGAAATGCTTCGTATTCCCGGTACCCAGCTTCACTGGTACGGTAAACCCGAAGTACGGCCGGGGCGGAAGATGGGGCATGTGAGTGTAACCGCAGCCTCTCTTGATCTGGCATTGAGCAATGCCGCTGCAGCTGCAAAACTGCTTGTGGTTGACTCCTGCCGTCCTGATCAGACTGATTCATGATCTAAAACGTGAAAGAATAACAGGAGGAACTGAATGAGCGTACGGGTAGGAATAATTATGGGCAGTGACTCGGATCTGCCGGTTATGCGTCCAGCTGCCGAAATCCTTGAATCCTTCGGGATTCCCTTTGAAATGACCATTGTGTCGGCTCACCGGACTCCCCAGCGTATGTATGAGTATGCCCAGGGAGCTGCCGAGCGGGGAATTCAGGTGATTATTGCCGGAGCCGGCGGGGCTGCCCATCTGCCTGGCATGGTTGCAGCATTAACTGCGCTTCCGGTTATCGGTGTGCCGGTGCGCGGATCAAATCTGGAAGGTCTGGACAGCCTGCTTTCTATTGTTCAGATGCCCAGAGGAGTTCCGGTTGCTACTGTGGCTATCAACAATGGCCTGAATGCAGGACTTCTGGCTGCACGGATCCTTGGCTCAGCCGATTCGGATATTCAGCAGCTTATTGAGGCTTATCAGTCCTCACAGGAACGCGAGGTACTGCTCAAGGTGGATAAGCTGGCCAGGAACGAATTATAGCAAGCCGGGCACAATCCCGGGCAACAGTCCCAGGCGCAGGCTGAATCCAGTCCGCGCCCGGATTTGTCTTATCCAGATTCTATTTCTGAATACTGTAGCTGACCTGTACTCTTGCCCTGACGCTGTAGTCTCCAGCGGAAACGGGGGTAGGTACAGCATCGGCAGATCTTGCGCTCATGACCATCATGTCGCTTTCCTGTCGCGGCATATTCCAGCCGTACTCCTCGTTGATCCACATTGGAGGACCAATGCGCACTTCCTGGGAATCTGCCATACGTTCAGCCTTGCTCCGTGCATGCTCCATAGCCAGTTCAAGGGCTTTCAGTTCTGCTTCAGCTGTGCTGGACACCAGGAACTGGATGTTCCGGACAGAATCCGCACCAGCAGAAAAAGCCGCATCAATGACTGAACCGACCAGGCTGGTTTCTTCAAGCGTTACCAGCAGGGTGTTTGTAACCCGGTAGAATGGCTCCTGCGGGGGCTGGCCTTCTCTCTGATACGGTCGCTGTATGGCTACATTGTAGCTGACCGTCTGAATACTGTTTTCAGAAATTCCGAGTTCACCGAGTTCACGGAACACAGCCTGCATGCGTCGTGCGTTTTCCTGCACGGCGGCATTCGCTTCAGGGTCTTCGGTCTCGACCGCAATATTCAGGGTGGCGATATCCGGTGTCAGTTGAACAATTCCCTCACCGGAAACCGAAATACTGCCGGGGTGCTCGGGTTCCTGTGACCCGCCTGCAAAACCCGGCACACTGCAGAACACAAGCAGCAGGGCTGCTGCGGCTGCTCTTCGAATCATGCTGATTTTCATACTTCAACTATATCACGCTACATCGGGCAGGAACAGACAGGGTGTCTATCTCCCTGCACATTATCAATTCTGGCAGATGCCGGCCAGAATTTATGTTCCCGCACCCATTCAAGCGGATAAGCAGCTTTTTCCCTGCTATAGAGATGAGTCCAGCTGTCAGCACTGATTTCCTCGAGGGTATGAGGTGCATTCTTCAGGAGATTGTCCTCGGGATCAGCCGAGCCGTCTTCAAGTTCTCTGATCTCTCCTCTGATTGCAATCAGAGCCTCGCAAAAGCGGTCGAGTTCTTCCTTTGATTCACTTTCTGTCGGTTCGATCATCAGTGTTCCCGGTTCCGGCCATGCCATGGTCGGGGCATGGAATCCATAATCCATGAGCCGCTTGGCCACATCTTCTACACGGATGCCGCTGCTTTTTTCCATTTCACGCAGATCAAGTATGCATTCATGAGCGAGTCTGCCCTGGCTGTTCCGGTATGATATCGGATAGTGTTGTTCAAGCCTGGCCGCTATATAGTTCGCATTCAGTATTGCAGTTCTGGAGCTGTCAAGCAGTCCGTTGGGTCCCATCAATCGTATATAGGCATAGGAAATCGGCAGTATACTCGGGCTCCCGAATGGTGCAGAGGAGACCGGCGGACAGACAGCATTGGCAAGGCTGCCGCTGGACGGACCAGGGTAATAATCATGGGGGTCATGGAAGCTTGCTGGTGGCAGGAAAGGCATAAGATGGGCTGCTGCACAGACCGGTCCCATGCCCGGACCTCCACCACCGTGGGGAATCGCGAAGGTCTTATGCAGATTCAGGTGGCAGACATCGGCCCCGACAAGTGCGGGTGAACTGATTCCCATCATCGCATTCAGATTGGCCCCGTCCAGATAGACCTGACCGCCTGCCTCATGCACAATTGCAACCGCCTCAAGAATATTTGCATCAAATACCCCGTGTGTGGAGGGGTAGGTTATCATAATCGCCCCGATCCGCTCAGGTTGTTTTCGTATATGACTGCTTAGTTCCTCGGTGTCGATACTACCATCCGCTGCTGAGGGAATTGTAACAACTTCAAAGCCTGCCATAACCGCGCTGGCAGGGTTTGTGCCATGAGCGCTGTCTGGTACGAGGCAGACTGTGCGTTGTGCTTCGCCGCGGCTGATGTGATACGCTCTGATCATGAGCAGGCCGGTGTATTCTCCCTGGGCTCCGGAATTCGGCTGCATGCTGACAGCGGGGAGTCCCGTTATTTCTGCGAGGTAGGATCCCAGTGCAGTAATAAGGTCCTGATATCCCCTGCTGTGATGATACGGAGCAAATGGGTGTAAGGATGCAAAACCCTCGTAGCTGATTGCCTCCATTGCAGCTGCCGGGTTCAATTTCATGGTGCATGATCCCAGGGGTATCATGCTGTGGGCAAGCGACAGATCTTTTTGTTCCAGAGAACGGATATACCGCATAATCTGTGTTTCACTTCGGTAGCGGTTGAAGTTCGGATGTTGTAGGAAAGGGCTTTTCCGCTGTATCTCCTGAGGCAGTTCAGGGCACTGCATGAGCAGGGCTTCAAGCTCGGCCAGACTGATGCTTTCAGGACGGTGCGCCGGTTGACTATGTGCCCCTGCAGGATGACTGTGCCTCGGAAATGCCTGCAGCAGTACCGGCAGTTGTGAAAGGTGCAGACTTTCATCTACGCTCAGTGAAAGCTGTTCTCTTCCGCTGCGCCGCAGCAAAAAGCCCAGATGTTCAGCACGCAGCATGAGGCTGACACATTCATCACTGCTGAGATCCCGTATTTCTATGGTATCAAAACGTGGAGTGCTGCTGATGCAGTACCCGCGATCCCTGAGTACGGTTTCGATCAGCCAGGTATAACGGCGTATTCGCTCGGCGATTGATTTCAATCCTTCCGGTCCATGATATACAGCATACATGGAAGCCAGAATCGCCGGCAGAACCTGGGCTGTACAGATATTGCTTGTAGCCCGGCTGCGGCGGATATGCTGCTCGCGTGTCTGCAGTGCCAGACGGATGCCGTCCTTACCCATTCGGTCCTTGCTGACCCCGACCAGACGCCCCGGCATCTGGCGCATAAGCTCACCCTTGCAGGCCAGATAGCCTGCGTGCGGGCCACCGAATCCCATGGGTAGACCGAAGCGCTGTGTGCTTCCTACCGTTATATCAACTCCGAATCCTCCTGGCTCTGGAAGCAGGGTAAGAGCCAGAAGATCTGCAGCCGCCACGACTGGAACGCCTTTTTCGTGCAGAAGCCTGATTTCATCGGCTGGAATATGGACCGTCCCACTGCTTCCGGGATACTGAAACAGAGCTCCGAAGAATGTACCCTCCGGCTGTGAATCCAGTACTGTCTGCAGATGATCCCAGTCGCCGATTTCCACATGCAGTGATTGAGCTTCGGCCCGTCCCAGCACCAGTTCTATAGTCTGCGGATGACAGTCACTGTGAATAAAGAAGCGGTCGGCTGTACTGGTTCGCGGCATACTGCGTCGACACATCAGCATAGCCTCAGCCGCGGCAGTTCCTTCATCGAGCATGGAAGCATTGGATATTTCCATACCGCTCAGATCACTGATCATGGTCTGGAAATTCAGCAGGGCTTCCAGACGGCCCTGAGAAATTTCTGCCTGATAGGGGGTGTACTGCGTATACCAGGCGGGATTTTCCAGAATAGTTCTCCGGATTACAGCCGGCATCACCGTGCCGTAATACCCCTGTCCGATTAGTGAGTGCGCGGTGGTGTTTCGTGATGCAATCTGTCTGAGTTCCTGAAGAAGCAGATCTTCAGGCGCGGCTGCAGGCAGTCGAAGTGTCTTTTTTCTCCGGATCTGGTCAGGAACGGCCTGGTCTATCAGCTCGTCCAGGCTGCTGCAGCCGATCTGCTCCAGCATCTCCTTTTGCTCCGCTGTGTCAGGCCCGATGTGACGGGGGAGGAAGCTTCCGTATTCTGTAATGCCAGCCGCATGGGCAGATGCATCGGCTGCCCCTTTGGCGTCCTCAATTCGATAGTTCGGTCGGTAGAGAGGTCTTTTTACGATTACTGCTTTTCTTTTCTGATTACGGATCACAATAAAAATTTCATTGCCGATTCCGGCTAAATGCTGCTCTATATATGCATTTCCCGCAAAACAGTCAGCACTCGGTGCCTTCATTCCTGAAACAACCTCACCGATTGTTGCACCTTCACTGTCCTCAATAGCACAACCGGGGCGAGGTACTCCTGCATCTTCCATAATGAAGGTAGTCAGCCGTCTGCTTCCACCGGCAGCCTTACGCTCCTCAATTGCGTGGCGGCCGATGAATTCATGAGAAAAATCACAGGCCCAGAGCAAACGCGCCTCCACAGGACTTGTTTCCAGGCTTAATTCATGACCGTACAGCGCAAAGCCCGGCTCAAAACGGAGACTGTCACGTGCTGCGAGCCCGGCCGGACCTGCCTCGATACCGGCTTCCTCGGCTGCGCGCAGTAGACCGGCCCACATACCAGCCGCCTGTTCTGCTGGAAGAACGATTTCAACGCCCTCTTCCCCGGTGTACCCGGTGCGGCTCATTAGAACTACCGTTCCGAAGAGGCTTGTCTCGCAGGCATAGAACCTTGGAAAGGTTACCGGCATTTTTCTTATGTGCTCAATCAGTTCAAGACTCCTGGGACCCTGAACAGCAATCATAGCCGTAGTTTCACTGACGTCATGAAATCCGGCATTCAGTCCGCTTGACTGCTCCCTCATCCATGCCAGATCTGATTCTCTGTTGGCAGCATTCAGCACCACGAGGAAGCGGTCCGCGAGACGGTAAACAAATACATCGTCCAGAATGCCACCATCCCGGTGGCACATCAGGGCATAGCAGCTTTCGTAGATCTCCAGCTTGCGGACATCTGCGCTGAGCAGACGGGCCAGAGCATCTCCTGCCTGTTTGCCGTATATTTCTATTCTGCCCATGTGTGATATATCAAAAAGCCCGACAGATCGTCTGACAAGTTCATGTTCGGCAGTTGCCCCGCCAGGATATGTTATGGGCATATCATAGTCGGCAAATTCGCTCATCTTTGCTCCGTGGCTTTGATGAATCTCATATAGTGCTGTTCTGGAATTCTCCATTGTCAATCTCCAAATGAAATGCCCATGTCGCGGGCAGTTGCTATTGTGTCGCTGTCTACAGGTACCAGTTTCATGGCGTGTGCGACTTCTTCCAGCGGTACATAATCTACGTACGGTGGCTTCAGAGCTACCATAACATTTTTCTTTCCTTCTTCCAAAGCCCGAACAGCGGCTGCTCCGAAACGCAGAGAAAGCATGCGGTCTCTGGCACTCGGGGTGCCGCCACGGAGCAGATGTCCGAGCACCACACATCTTGCTTCCTGACCGGTGATTTCCTGCAGCTCTTCTGCTATCTCTTCACCGATTCCTCCCAGGCGCTCAGCGCGACCGAGCTCTCTGCTTTTTACCATATGGCTGCCTTCTTTCTTCCGAGCCCCTTCGGCCACAACAACAATAGAAAACAACGATCCCTGTTCAATGCGCTCTCTTGTTTTTTGAGCAATCTTATCTATTTTATAAGGTATTTCCGGGATCAGTATAGCATCAGCTCCCGCGGCCAGACCGCTTTCAAGTGCAATCCAGCCGGCATAGCGGCCCATTACTTCTACGACCATTATTCTGCGATGCGATTCTGCGGTGCTGTGGAGGCGGTCAATACATTCAGTTGCAAAACCTACAGCAGTATCGAAGCCGAAGGTGGCCTGTGTATGTTTCAGATCGTTATCTATTGTCTTGGGAACGCCGATTACCGGAATATTACCTCGTTGGCCGATTTCATATGCAACCGATAACGAGCCGTCACCACCGATTGCGATCAGGGCATCAAAACCCTCTTTTTTCAGGACAGTAATTATTTCATCACAGCGGTCTACGGTTTTCCAGCTGCCATCTACCTGTTGAACGGGATACTCCAGTGGATTACTTTTGTTGGTGGTGCCCAGAATTGTTCCTCCGAGATGGGTAATCCCACTGACACTCGTTTTGTTCAGTTCTACTATTCCCCCATCCGGAAAGCGTTCGGGTTCAAGGATCCCGTTATATCCTTCACGAATACCATATACACTCCAACCCCTGTGTACAGCAGCGATCACCACTGCGCGGATTACGGCATTCAGACCTGGCGCATCACCGCCGCCTGTGTTTACAGCAATTTTCATGATATCCTCCTGTTTCTGGTACCCATGAGGCAATATGTACATATTCAGTATACACTGAATTGAATGATTCCTGCCAATGAAGCCCGTTTACTCATTTTGATTCCAGAAGGTCAGCTGCTTCTTATTGACACATTACAGAGGGGATTCTACCATGGTCGCATTATGCAGCAATATCCCAGACGCCGTCTTCCTGCAGAGTGGGAAGCACAGAGCGCAATAATGATAGCCTGGCCGGATTCACTGACAGACTGGAATCAGAATCTCGACAAGGTACAGGAATGTGTGGCCGCAATTATACGCGAACTGTCTCTTGAAGTTCCGATTCTGCTTGTATGCCGTGATCAACAGGAAACCGCTTCGATTTTGAAGCAGCACTCAGCCTTGAGAGGCATTGTAATTTTTGCTGAACTGCCTCTGGATGACACATGGACCAGGGATTATGGCCCGATTACCCTGTATGAGTATCCGGATGTTGAATGTCCTGACGCTCCGGAAACCGGTCTGCAGCCCCGGCCTGTTCTGCTTGACTGGGGCTTTAATGGCTGGGGTCTGAAATTTCCTGCCCGGAATGACAATATGCTTACCAGACGTCTTTCTGCTTCCGGATATTTCGGCAGTACAGAACTTGAAACTGTCCCTTATGTACTTGAGGGTGGATCGATTGAAAGTGATGGACAGGGGACTATATTGTCCACTGCACATTGCCTGCTGGACTACAATAGATCCCCAGGCAGCAGTCTCAATGATCTCGAGCAGAGACTTCTGCACTTTCTTGGTGCAGAGCGTGTTCTGTGGCTGAATAACGGATATCTTGCCGGAGACGATACTGATTCACATATCGACACGCTGGCTCGTTTCTGTGATCCCCAGACTATCGCGTACACATGTACCGATGACCGCAATGATGAGCATTATGACAGTCTTCAGGCAATGCAGGCTGAGTTGCGTGGGTTTCGTCAGAAGAACGGTGAACCCTATAATCTGGTTCCTCTGCCGCTGCCGTCTCCTATGTTCGCTGAGGATGGGCATCGTCTCCCGGCTACCTATGCCAACTTTCTTATTACAGATCACTCGGTCTGGGTCCCTCAATATGGAGTCCCCGAAGATACAAGCGCTTTTACCAGAATGATAGGTTTGTTTCCAGGCAGGAATATACGCGGAGTGGATTGTGCTCCGCTGATCCAGCAGCACGGCTCTCTGCATTGTATCACCATGCAGATTCCTGCTGGCGTAATAGATAAGGGAGGACAGATACATGCCTGATACTTGTACAGTTGCATTAGTTCAACAGAAATGCAGTTCTGCCCGGCTCCCTGATTCCCGGCCGGATTTTATCCGCAATAGTAATCTTGAAATAACAGCTGATGCCGTTCGGGATTGTGCATCCCACGGAGCTGGTCTGGTTGTTCTGCAGGAGCTTCATGCCGGACCGTATTTTTGCCAGACAGAAGATCCTGATGTTTTTGATCTTGCCGAGACAATACCGGGTCCCTCGACTGAATTCCTTGGCAGACTGGCAGCCGAGCTTGGTATTGTGATTGTAGGCTCGCTCTTCGAACGACGTGCCCCGGGACTTTATCATAATACAGCAGTTGTAATGGATTCTGACGGAAGTCTGGCCGGTACATACCGCAAGATGCATATTCCCGATGATCCAGCCTATTATGAAAAATTCTATTTTACACCCGGTGATCTTGGATTCGAACCCGTTCAGACCTCCATCGGCAGACTTGGAGTGCTGGTCTGCTGGGATCAATGGTATCCGGAAGCCGCCAGGCTGATGGCTATGGCAGGAGCTGATATGCTCATTTACCCGACTGCGATCGGCTATGAAAACAGTGACATCCAGGAAGAAAAAGACCGACAGCGCGAAGCATGGATAATCAGCCAGCGTGGACACGCAGTTGCCAATGGACTGCCGGTTATAAGCGTAAATCGCTGCGGTTATGAGGCTGATCCATCCGGAGTTACGGGAGGAATCAACTTCTGGGGCAGCAGCTTTGTCGCGGGACCCCAGGGTGAATTGCTTGCGCAGGCAGGTCAGGACGAAGCTGAAAATCTGATTGTCGGGATTGATCTCGCCAGGGCTGAACAGGTGCGCCGCATGTGGCCGTTTTTCCGTGACCGCCGTATTGATGCCTTTTCGGATCTGCTGAAGCGGTGGCGGGATTGAAGTCTGCCTGAGTAGTTAGAAAACACTCTCAAAGCTGTAGCCCTTTTTATGGAAGTATGGCACCATAATCAGGTGAATACCAAGAATACTTCAATCATACGCGGGAAGGTCCCCGCAGAGACAGCACAGCGCCTGCAGGCCCTGCAATCGCTTATAAATGAACGAATCGTTTTCCTTGACGGTGCGATGGGTACCATGATCCAGCGCTGCGGTCTTGAAGAGCAGGATTTCCGCAGCGGTTCCTACGCCTCAATTCTCGAAGATCACAAGAAACCGCTTAAGGGAAATAACGATCTACTTCTACTTACCCGGCCTGAAATAATCCGGGACATACACATGCAGTTTCTGAATGCCGGTGCGGATATAATCGAGACCAACACCTTCAACAGTACCAGCGTGTCACAGGCTGATTACGGGACAGAGCATCTGGTGTATGAACTGAACCGCGGCGGTGCAGCCCTGGCACGTGAATGTGCAGCAGCTGCCGATGCTGAAAAAAGCGCGGCTGGAGATTCACCTCAGCATTTTGTTGCCGGTGTGCTGGGGCCTACCAGCAAAACCCTGTCTCTGTCTCCGGATGTAAATAATCCCGGCTATCGGGCCGTCAGTTTTATCGAGCTCGCCGAGAGTTACCGTGAAGCTGTAGGTGGACTGATCGACGGGGGCTCGGATCTCATACTGATTGAGACCATTTTTGATACCTTGAACGCCAAAGCCGCGATCTATGCAGTGAAGCAGGAATTTGCCCGCCGCGGATATGAGCTGCCGATTATGATATCCGGTACCATTACCGATGCCAGCGGGCGGACATTGTCCGGTCAGACCGCAGAAGCATTCTACTATTCCATTCAGCATGCAGAGCCCTTCAGTGTAGGTCTGAACTGCGCACTGGGGGCGGATCTCCTCAAGAGATACGTGGCTGATATTTCCAGGGTAGCTGATTGCCCGATTAGTACACATCCAAATGCAGGCCTGCCTAACGAGTTTGGCGAATACGATCATTCACCTGAATTCATGGCTGGTATTATGGCTGATTTTGCCAGAGACGGTATCGTCAATATTATCGGAGGCTGCTGCGGAACTACACCGGAGCATCTCCGGCAGATCTGTGAGGCTGTCCGCGGAGAGAAACCGCGAACAGTGCCTGCGCATCGGGAGCAGATGTGTTTGAGTGGACTGGAACCTCTGGTTAACACTCCTGAGCTCGGATTTATCAATGTCGGAGAGCGGACAAACGTCACCGGTTCACGCCGCTTTGCACGGCTTATTACCGAGAAGAAATATGAAGAAGCCCTTGAGGTAGCCCGCGATCAGGTCGACGGCGGCGCGCAGATTATAGATGTCAATCTGGACGAAGCAATGCTTGACTCTGCTGAGGAAATGCGGATTTTTCTGAATTTACTGGCTGCCGAGCCGGACATCAGCCGGATACCTGTTATGGTCGATTCCTCCAAGTGGGAGGTTATCGAAGCCGGACTGCAATGCATACAGGGCAAGGGCGTTGTCAATTCAATCAGTATGAAAGAAGGGGAGGCGGCATTTCTTGCGCAGGCAGAGAAAGTACGCCTCTACGGTGCTGCTGTCATCGTTATGGCATTTGATGAGAAGGGCCAGGCTGATACCCGTGAGCGGAAGGTTGAAATCTGTCGCAGGGCCTACAAACTGCTTACCGAAAAAATCGGCTTTCCTCCTGAGGATATCATATTTGATCTCAATGTTTTTGCTATCGGAACAGGCATCGCTGAACACCGGAATTATGCCGTAGATTTTATTGAGGCTGCAGGGATTATCCGTAGAGAAATGCCTCTGGTCAGTATCAGTGGCGGTGTCAGCAATGTGTCATTTTCTTTCCGCGGCAATAATGCTGTGCGTGAGGCTATTCATTCCGTGTTTCTGTACCATGCAGTGAAGGCTGGAATGAATATGGGAATTGTAAATCCGGGGCAGCTGGAGGTATATGACGAGATCCAGCCTGAACTGCTTGAACATGTCGAGGATCTGGTTATGAACCGACGTGAGGATGCAACGGAACGCCTTCTCGATCTTGCTGAATCAGTACAGACGCAGGGAAAATCCAGGGTTGAGGACCTTTCCTGGCGTGAGGAAACGGTTGGCAAGCGCCTTGAGCATGCACTCGTAAAGGGAATTACGGCCTATATAGAAGCGGATACCGAGGAGGCCAGACAGAATGCCGATCAGTCCCTGGATGTAATAGAAGGTCCCTTGATGGATGGCATGAATGTTGTCGGAGACCTTTTTGGATCAGGAAAAATGTTCCTTCCCCAGGTTGTTAAGAGTGCTCGTGTCATGAAAGCCGCAGTAGCCTATCTTCTGCCGTATATTGAAGCCGAAAAAAAAGCAGGCGGCGGGGAACAGAAAGCCAAGGGAAAAGTACTGATGGCTACCGTCAAGGGCGATGTTCATGATATCGGCAAGAATATAGTCGGAGTAGTGCTTGGCTGCAATAATTACGATATAGTCGACCTAGGTGTCATGGTTGAGTGCGAGGATATTCTCAAAGCTGCCCGTGAGCATAAGGTTGATGTAATCGGGCTCAGCGGATTGATCACTCCCAGCCTCGATGAAATGGTGCATGTTGCCTCGGAAATGGAAAAGCAGGGCTTTGAAATTCCCTTGATTATCGGAGGCGCCACTACCAGCAAGATTCATACAGCAGTCAAGATTGATCCTGCATACCATGGTGCAATTGCCCATGTGAAAGATGCATCTCTGGCTGTTCATATAGTCAGTAGAATGCTCAATGACTATGAAGGCATCCGGAAGGAACTCAAGGATGACTATGAAAAGACCCGTATCAAGCGGGCTGCCCAGGCAGATGAAAAAGAATATCTTCCGATTTCCGAGGTCAGGGCAAAGAGGTTCTCGCCGGACTGGAAAAGCTACACCCCTCCTGTGCCGAAGCTTGTTGGCAGAAAGCATTTTATTGATTATCCCCTTGAGCACATCCGCAAATATATCGACTGGGGTTTCTTTTTCTTCAGCTGGCAGCTGAAGGGGAAATATCCGGATATCTTCGACGATCCGAAAATGGGGGAGGAAGCCCGGAAACTGTATAAAGATGCAAATGCCATGCTTGATCGCATGATAAGCGAGAAAAGGATCCAGGCAAATGGTTCCATTTTTATTCTCCCGGCTGCATCTACCGAAGACGATGATATACGGATTTATGCAGATGAGGAACGAAGTAAGCTGCTTGGTGTCTGGAATACCCTCAGACAGCAGAAGCGGAAGACCGAAACGCCCTATTATCTGAGCCTTTCGGATTTTATCGCTCCGGAATCCAGTGAATGCAGGGATTATATCGGCGGTTTTGCAGTAACCGCGGGAATAGGAGCTGACAAATTTGCCGAAATATTCGAGAAGGCAGGTGACGACTACAGTGCAATCCTGGTCAAGATTCTGGCAGACCGGATGGCTGAGGCCTTTGCCGAATGTCTGCATGAGGATGTCCGCAGGGAATACTGGGCGTATGCTCCAGATGAGAATTTCTCTGTTGAGGAACTGCTTGCCATTCGGTATCAGGGAATCAGACCGGCCCCCGGTTATCCGCCCTGTCCAAATCATGAAGACAAGGCCGCGCTGTTCGATATACTTGAAGCAGATGAAAATTCCGGTATCGAGCTTACCCAGAGCTGGATGATGACTCCGGCAGCATCTGTAAGTGGATATATCTTCAGTCATCCTGAAAGTCATTATTTCGGGGTTGGAACTCTGGCCAGGGATCAGGTTGCTGATTGGGCCAAAAGAAAGCAGATTGAGCTTGAAACAGCCGAAAAATGGCTTGCACCGAAACTTGGATACAATACGTAACGAATGGTTATAGAAGATGGTTAGTTTTCTATGTGTAAATGTTGTATATTTGTAATGAGAAAGGGAGGTTTTCCATGAAATTTTGGAGAATAAAGTGGCTTGTGCTGGCAATTATGGTTGTTTTTGCTGCAAGTTGTGCATCCACCCCCGAACCGGAACCCGAACCGGAGGTGGTGGATATTGTAGAACCGGAACCTGAACCGGAACCTGAGCCTGTTGGACCTGCTCCTGAAGCAGAACGACAGAGAGCTCTTGATCTGAGATTGCGGATCCAGGAACGAGGTATAGCTGACCGTGACCCGGAAAATTACACTCTGGGCAATCAGGCTTTCGATAGAGCCGAGGATTTTTTCCTTGCCGAAGATAATATCGAAGCAAAAACTGAGTATGATGCTGCTATTCTGAGTTATCGCAGAGTAATCCGTTCGGGATTTGCAGATGAAATTGCAGCAACAAAACAGAATATCAGCAGTGTCCGTCAGGAGGCTGATGATGTTCGCGCCGCACGCGCGGCTGCCGATGAATATGAGGCTGCTGCAGCTGCATACGATGAAGCTGCTGAACTGGAAGCCGAAGAAGAATATGACATTGCGTATGACGCATACCTTGAATCAAACAGGCTTTTTACAGAGGCACGTGACATCGCCGCCGAACGGCGTCAGGCAGCTCTCGAGGCACTTGAACGCAGCCGGACCAGCATTCAGGAAACCGAGTCACGAATCCGTGACCGTGAAGAATCTGTGAGTGCCGAGGTGAGCGAGGATGAAGCTGCAGCCGAGGCTGAGCGGGAACTCGCTGACGAGATAGAGGAGGAAGAATAAATGAGAGTACAGACTAAGTGGATTTTATCACTGCTGGCAATTCTGTTTGTTTTCCTTGCACCCAATGCATTCTCCCAGAATCTGCTTGACAATCCGGAAATACGGCAGTCTCGTGAATATGAGCGCCTGGCTGAACAGGCTATTGAAGATGGGGATTATGCAGAGGCTATCGAGTATTCCGAGCTGGCAGCCGAGTATGCCCGAAGAGGGCAGGAGACAGCGGAGCGCATGGCGATGGCCTACCGAGCCAACAGTCTTCGGAATCGTGCTGACAGCCGAATCTATTACTCCCGGAGAATAGGGGTTCCAACCCAGGCTCCGGACGTATTTACTGAAGCCCTTGAGGTTTTTGCAGATGCAGAACGCTATCTCCGTGACGGGCGTTATGAGCTGAGCATGGAAAGCTCACAGAAGGTGTTGAGCCTGCTGGACGGCTTCGAACCACGTCGCTTTGTTGCTGAACGCCCTGTGCAGCCCGATCCCGAGCCGGATCTACCCCGATACTATATAGTCAGGAGAATCCCTGAGCGACGTGACAGTTTCTGGCGTATTGCCGAGTATGACTTTGTATATGGTGACCCGTGGCTCTGGCCGCGCCTGTATGAACGCAACAAGGATCTGCTTGTCGACCCGGAAAATCCGCACCTGATTCATCCTGGCATGCAGTTTGAAATTCCAAGCCGCGCCGGAGAACTACGCGGCGGTATCTGGAATCCTCAGGATGCCGAATAAGCATCTGACTTGAACTGGCGGCTGATCAAATGATCAGCCGCTTTTTTTTATGGTTTCAGGAAATAGTTCTAATTTTTACTCAATACCTAGCACCCGACTACTCGACATTGCTTCCACTGCTGAAGAATCTTTCCACTGCTTCGGAAATTGAATCGCTTGCAAGAACTTCTTTCAGCGGACCATGAGCTGCAATTTTCCCATCTTCCAGAAAAATGAAATTGTCAGCAACCCGTAAGATGCTGCTGAGTTCATGTGAGATAACCAGCATTGTTACATTCGTTTTCTCTTTCAGATAAAGGAGCAGCTCATCAATTTCTTTGGATGTCTGGGGATCAAGTCCGGCTGAGGGCTCATCAAATACCAGTAGCTCAGGATCCAGAGCCATGGCTCTGGCCAGTGCTGCCCGTTTTTTCATACCCCCGCTCAATTCGGATGGTTTCATATACAGGGTGTGCTCCATGCCGACCAGCTTGAGTTTTGCATAACATATCCTGCTTATCAGTTTGTCCGGAAGATCGGTATGGCGCTTCAGGGGAATTGCTACATTATCATGTACACTGAGAGAATTCAGTAAAGCCCCGTGCTGGAACAGGACACCCACACGCTTCATGATCTTATCGAATTCATCACCCTCGGCATGCTTCATTTCAATGTCAAAGAGTTTTACATCTCCTGAGTCAGCTTTGCTGAGGTTCAGAATAATTCTTGCCAGGGTTGTCTTTCCACTTCCGCTGGCTCCGGCAATAACTGTTATTTTTCCTGGATAGATATTGAAATCGATATCGTGAAGAACCTGTACACCGTTAAAGCTTTTACTGATTCTGTGTCCGGAAATTATCGGTTTATTCATTTCTCACCCCAGATACACAAAACTGAAAATAACATCAATTAATATCACAGCAAAAATTGAAGAGACAACTGAGGTCGTGGTCATTCTACCGACTTCCTGTGCACCGCCTTTAGCCGAAAAACCGCAAAAACTACCAATAACAATTATTGTCCAGCCAAAGACCAGACTCTTGGAATAACACATAACAAGATCTCTCGTGGTCAGGACTGCAAAGCTTCTGTTCAGGAATATTGAGGCACTCAGATCAAGGTACAGTACAGCTATACCCATGCCTGCAATAATTGCAACAATAATCGAGACCGTAACCAGCAGAGGCATGGCGATGGTAATTGCATAGATTTTCGGTACTGTCAGATAACGGATGGGATCAACACCCATGGTCGTCAGGGCATCCAGTTCTTCATGAATACTCATGCTGGCCAGTTCCGCTGCAATGGAGGATCCACTTCGTCCTGCGATAATGATAGCTATACCCATCGGAGCAATCTCTCGTACTACTGAAATGGCCAGGAGATCAGCCATAAACAGATTTGCACCTATCATACGAAGCTGTGCTGCTGACTGTAGAGAAAGAATCAACCCAAGTATCAGAGAAAGAAAAAGAACTATGGGGGCTGCATTCAGTCCGAGGTGCAATAGTTCCTCACCGAAAGATCCTTTGCGGGCAGATTTGCGTGAGAAAATGCTATGTGTCGCCGCGAATGCAACATCAGCAAAGTGAACGAAAAAGTGGAGCGAAGCATCGACAATGGTATAGAATCGCCCACCGATTGTCTCCACCATGGATGCGTGATCATCTCTGGTCTTTTCCGGCATATCCTGTGAGGAATACAGCTCCCAGCGCTGCTGTAAATCACCCTCAAGTCTGATAACAGCAGACCTGGGAAGTTTATGATATGCAACTGCTTCATCCAGCAGCGCCGCTCCTGCACTGTCAATCTGAATTACTGATTCCGCATTTATCGAAGTGGTCCTGCCGGGGTTTCTAAGCAGTTCGCCGGCAATTTCCGGTATCGTATCACGGTCGAGCCGCTTCGGCAGCCTGAATACCTGCTCAGCCTTCCTCATACAGTATTTCCAGTATAGCTGCCATGAAGGAATCTACGTGATCGTACAGATAGTTCTGAAAGGCCAGTGAAAAATCGGAAGGACTATCCGATTCCAGTTTGATTTCTCTGCTTTCAGAGCTTGTGTACAGTAGTCTGTTCTGACTGCGATTAAGCAGGCTGATTCTTGTCTGGATTGCTGCATAAAATTCCCTGTCCTCCGGCAGAAGCTCCAGCTTGTCGATCTGCAGCTGGATCTCATATTTGGGCAGAGGAATTCGTGCTTCGCGTTCTACAGAGATGAAAATTCCGGTCTTCAAAGCCCTCTGGGCAACAAAGTCTGCAGCTCCGCGGGGAAGACTGCTCGCCCACAGGTGGTTCTGTAGATAATGTATCTGAGTGGCATTCACCCGCCGGACCATCTGCCTTCTGTTATATGCTTCATGAACCCGTGCATCACGGACATACAGAATTTCATCTATCCGAGGAAGCTCCATAAGCGAGGCCGGCAATTCCTTTTGATCAGCCAGGAGAGTGTAATAACGGCTTGGCTCTGATCTGTTTGTGAAGCAGGAAGTGAGAATTGCAGTCAGTAGGACTGCACTCAGAATTGTGTATACATTTCTCATAAGTTTGCCCCTTTAATCCCTTCTGGAACGCAGCAGAAGACCGGGATCTTCGCTAAGCAGGAATGAAAATTGAGAGAGATTGTCGGCAGTCAAACGCAGACTATCCATTACAGCAAAAAAGCTTCCCTGGCTCTGGATCGTTAGCTGTTCGACCTGTGAAGCAGCTGAATCAACCTGTCTGGCTGCATTTATCAATTCCTCTGAGACATCAGCAAAGCGAGGAAGATTGGCTTTTTCGATTTCCTGCTGCAGAGTCTCGACTGTGTGGTCAATATTATCCAGAGAACGGTTCAGTCTGTCTGTTATAGACGACAGGTTCTGAAGACTCTGCACAAGGGGTTCACTGCTCTGTTTGATCAGTGAATCAATGTTGTTGGTAATACTGTTCAGCTGCTGTGCGTTCTGTAGAATCAACAGATTAACATTGGCTAGTGTCTGTGCGATGCTGTCGGGATTATCCGGATTAATCAGATTACTGGCATCGAGAATGAAGCCGTCCGCACTGTTTGACAGATCCAGTACCGGGGTCAGTAGCTGATCGAGCAGGCCAGGCGCCATTTTAATGGTAGAGCCTGGCTCCAGGACAGGTGCATCAAGGCTGCCTCCCCGAAGTTCTATATTGGTTGTACCGGTTATTCCAGCCAGAACCAGCTGAGCCCTGGTATCTTCCCTGATTTTTACATCTTTATTTACCGCTATCTCAATGATAACCCTCTGGTAGTTCTCGGGATCGAATCTCATCTGGAGTACTGTGCCGATGGTTATGCCGTTGTAATAGACAGGGCCACCCTGATTTACTCCTCTGACGGAGGCATCTTCGAATACGATCTCGTAATAATCCCAGCTCTGCAGCAGGCTAGGTCCTGCAACCATGGCTGCAAAGGCCGCCAGTGCAATGAATCCCAGGAGTATAAATATTCCCAGGCGGATTTTTTGTCGCCTTGTAATCATATAGTAATGGAGTATAATGCTTCATTATTTTTTTCGCCATAGCATTGACCTGAAGCCGGCATATGGATACGCTTTTTTTAATGAAACAAAGCGTAGATTCGGTATCCCGGGCTGGCATACTTTCAATAGTGGTCAATCTGATTTTATTTGTCGCCAAGCTGATGGTCGGATTATCTATCGGTTCTCTTGCTATTTTAGCAGATGCCTGGCATACCCTTTCTGACAGCCTGTCCTCACTCGTCGTTATTATTGGTGCACGTATTGCTCACAAGCCGGAGGACGATGATCATCCATTTGGACATCAGCGTGCTGAATGGATTGCTGCAGTTGTAATCGCAGTAATGCTGGCTATGATAGCCGGTAATATAGGGCTTGGTTCTCTGCAGCGAATTCAATCTTCTCAAGGTATCCTCTTTGGTCCGGCTGCCATAGCTGTAACCGCAGCATCTGTAATATTCAAGGAAGCACTTGCCTTGTACTGCTTTTTTATAGCCCGGCGCTGCAGTTCTGAGTCGTTGAGGGCAGACGCCTGGCATCATCGAAGTGATGCACTCAGTTCTCTCATAATCCTTTTTGGGATTCTGATCGGGTACAGATATGCTTGGATGGATGCAGCACTCGGACTGTTGATCGCAGGCTTCATTCTGTTTACCGCCTTTGGGCTGCTGAAAAGGGTGGGATCCTTGCTGCTCGGTGAATCACCGGATGATGATATGCTGCGCCGTCTGTCGGAAATAGCTGACCGGGTTGCAGGACAGTCCGTCGATCTCCATCATGTACATCAGCATGTCTACGGTGGTCACAGGGAGCTTACCATGCACATACGCCTATCAGGCAAACTGAATCTGGCGGATGCACATGCAATTACAGATAAAATAGAGCATGTCATGAGAACTGAACTTGATGTTGAACCCACAATACATATTGAACCGCTATCATGAGTGTCAATCCAGTGTTTTCCTGATTTATGGTACTGTATTTCTGAGAACTGCCGCGCTTACAGCACCTACGCGTTGATGAATCAGTCTGCCTTCAGAATCAAGTACGAAAGTAGTCGGGACAACCCGGATCCCGAATGAGTCCTGAATCCTGCCGTCCGTGTCCATCAGGTGAAGCAGGCTGGAATCGTAATCCGAAGTGAAATCCCGGACAGCCTGTATTGATGGTTCACTTCTGGTAAGGTTCACTCCGATTATTACTGCCCTGTCCCCTAGTTCCTCCTGCAGTTTTAATAACTCTGGATATTCTGCCCGGCATGGAGGGCACCAGCTTGCCCAGAAATTCAGTATTACTGCCTGGCCGTGGAAGTCAGACAAGGCATACCTTTGTCCGTCCAGACTGTTCAGTTCAAAATCGATTACCGCAGCATTTTCTGAAGATAGAGGTCTGCTCTGTATAATGTTTCCTGCCGCCATAATCAGTACTGCACTGAAAGTCATGAGCACAACACTACGTCTGAAACTGATTGTCAGAACCAAGTGGCCTGCATATGCGCTTCGCTTGCTGTACAGGAAATGAAGCACTGCTGCTGTAATACCAAGTATGCTGCCTGCCGGGCCTCCCGGGAGATACAATAATGCGATTGGTGACTGCATTACCGTACCGAATGAGAATATCAGTGGTGAAAGCTTCCAGAAAATAATGAAAACGAACAGAGCATTCAGTACCGTGTCACTGCTAAGTTTTCTGAGTCGGGATCTGTCCTCGGTGCTCAGGTCTGCTTTGTGTAGGCTGCTATATAAAACACCGGCTATTAGAGCTGCCGCTGCTGCTCCGGCAGTGAAAAGATAATGACTGGGGAATGATATCAGGTTATTCATATATAAAGAATAACTAATTATGGGCTCGATGCCAACTCTGCTATGAGCTGTGCAAGTTTGGCAGGACTCACAGGTTTCCCGAGAAAGGTATTTATACCGGCATTCAGGCACTGGTTCTTCTCATCTTCCATCGAGAATGCTGAAACAGCGATGATCGGTATATCATGATTCAAAACCGAGGAATCGCTGGATCGAATTATTCTGGAGGCTTCGAGCCCGTCCATCTCCGGCATCTGTATATCCATAAGAACCAGATCGAAGTGATGTTCTGAAAGCTCCTTGATTGCCTGAACGCCGTTCGATGCGATGCTTGTGCGATGCCCCTGTGAACGGAGAAGGGCATCGGTCACGCGCTGATTGATCAAATCATCCTCAACGATCAGAATGTCCAGAACCGGGCTCAGAATCTGGGTTTTTGAACCGCTGTGATTTAATCTACGCTCTGTAGAAGACGTTCTGTTCTGTGAGGAGTAATCCTGATTCATAGTCTGTTTACCGGTGATGTTGTCTTTCATTTTTTCTCTCGCGTATAATGCTGAGTATAGCGCATCAATCCTGATTACGAAACTTGCATCTGTCCCTTTTTGCGGTCCGCTCAGGCGGCTTTGAATGCTTATTTCCGTAGAGAGTTCCCGGGCCTGTCGTCTTGCCAGTGCCAGGCCAAGTCCAATGCCCCCGAAGCTGCGTGTAAGACTGGCATCTGCCTGGAAAAAAGGCTCGAATATTCTGGACATCGCATGATCCGGTATTCCGCATCCGCTGTCCATGACAGTGAACTTCAGATGCAAGGGATTCCTTTGAACGAGATCAATATGAAGGTGAGCAAATCCTTTCGAGGTAAATTTTACTGCATTATCTATCAATGGCTTCAGCAGCTGCCTGATTTTTCCGGGATAGCCAATAAGCCAGTCAGGTATTTCCGGGTCCACAGTGAAGCTGAAATCCAGTTTCTTTTTCAGGGCTGCCTCCCTGTACTGGCTGAATATTTCGTTGCAGACAGTAGTGATCCGGAAACGGATCTGCTTGTCCCTGAGTTGATTATGATCCAGCTGCGAGAAGGACAGGATCTCCTGCACTACATCGTGCAGGCGGTGGCCGCTTTCACGGATAAGCTTAAGCAGGTCTCTCTGGTCGGGTTCAAGGCGCTCAATATCAATCAGTTCCGATATACCGATAATGCCGTTCAGAGGTGTCCTGAGTTCATGACTGATGTTTGCAATAAACTGATCCTTGACCAGGCTTGCCGAATCAGCCTTGTCGAGGGCATTCTGAAGTTCGGCTTCCATGCGAAGCCGCGTGCTTATATCTCTGGCTGTTTCTACCACACCTATGAATTTACCCGATGGGCTGAACACTGGAGAGGCATGAATGGACCACTGTCGGCGGTCAGGTAGATTCCGTTCCACCCATTCTTCCTTATGGCTTTCAAAACAGCGCAGTACCGGACAATTCTCACAGACTTTGTTACGATTGCTACCCCAAAGGCTGTAACATTTCTGCCCGTGGAGCGTTCCTCGAGTCGAGTGGAGGCTCTGCTCTGCTTTTTGATTGGCCCATGCAATTTCAAGAGTATCCTTCTCATAGTATATGACCATGTCAGAAACCGATGAGAGTATCTGCGAGAACTGGATCTGATTAAGCTCGAGTGCATCTTCTGTCAGTTTTTCTGCACTAATGTCGCTTGCGATGGCATCCATCCCGATGACCCTGTTTTCGGCATCCCGCTGCAGGATGTTGTGTAGTGAAATCCAGATTGTACGGTCATCTCTGGATTTCCATCTCATCCTGAACTGCGGGGGCAGCTGATCTGGCTGTTCCAGCATAGACCGGATGCGGTTGCGATCTTCAGGATGGATTATTTTATAAAGCATTTTGTTGCTTTCATAGAGTTCTTCTGGAGTATATCCGCTTATTTCCAGAACAGAAGGGCTCACATAGTTCAACCTGAAAGAAGGAAATAGCTGGCAGTGAAATACTACATCGCCGACTGCACCACTCAGATCCTCAATACTCTTTCTTCTCAGAAGAATCTCTTGATTAAGCAGGTGCTGTCGGGTAATATCCTCAGCGATGGTAGCGAAAAAACCGGGGTTGGTTTGAAACGCATGTACCCGGAACCAGCGGGATAATGCAACCGAATAATCCTCGAATATTTCGGGAGTGCCTTCGGTGGCAACCCTGGCGTAACGGGGGATCCATCCGGCTTTGTCGTGTGCCGTTTCAGGGAGCAGTTTTGTGACTGTTTGACCGATGATCTTTTCTCTTGTGCTGTGGAGCAGCTCAGCGAATGCCTTGTTGCACTCGGTGAACCGGTAATCAACAGCCTGCCCGGTATCATCGAGAATTAATTCGTGAACTGCAATAGGTATGGGAGTTGTGTGTAAGATATCGGTATTATCAGTCATTAGTCTCCCCACTCAGATAAATTATAGTTGAAAAATATGTGAGAAATCAATTTTTTCTGCTTCATAATTTTAGAAAAACGGTTTATCATGGTATTGATCACGCAGACAGGAGTTTTGTGTCCTATGAAAATGAAACGGGTTACCATAAATGACATTGCGGAGGCAACAGGTTTTTCCAAAACCACTGTATCCTTTGCATTTAATACACCTGACCGTCTGCCTGCGGTTACAGTCAAAAAAATCAGGGACACTGCCCGGGAGATGGGCTATTCGCCGGATCCCCTTGCCCGTTCCATGACCACCAGGAAGACTGGAACGATTGGTCTTCTGTTGCCTCAGGAACTTCAGCTCGTCTGTGAGAATCATCTTTTTACCGATTTATTGCGTGGTATCGGGGAAATGCTGGAGCATGATCATCGTTCAGTGCTGCTTGTCCCGCCAGTGAAGGGAAGCATCAGTGAGGCAATTGCAGGTGCAGTAGTAGACGGCTTTATAACCTGGGGACTCGAACGGGAGCATAGTGCTGTAGCTATACTCGAGCAGCGGGGAATACCATATGTTATGCTGGATGCAGATTCCTTCGATGACGTTCCATGCGTTAATGTAGACGATCGAAATGGTGCCTACGAGGCAATGCGCTACGTTCTTGCCAACGGGCATCGCAGGATTACTATTCTTGCGTTTCTCAACCCCTACGGCCTCGATTATGAACAGTATCATGGAACCATACGGGAGCGTATTCAGGGCTATGATGATGCATTACGTGAGGTTGGATTGAATGTGGATTCACCTGAAATCCAGCTTGAGGTTGATATGGTTACCCGGAAAGCCGGACATGATCTTATGCACAGAATCTGGTCGTCCCCTGATACGCGTCCGACTGCAATTGTTTCAATGAGTGACACCTGTGCACTCGGAATTATCGAGTATTGTCATGATAAGGGAATCCGTGTGCCACAGGATCTGTCTGTTGTCGGCTTTGATGATGTGCCGGAAGCCGCCCTTATGAATCCTGGATTGACAACTGTTGCCCAGTCGGGGGTGGACAAGGGCAGGGAAGCTGCCAGAATTCTCCTCGAACTTCTGAAAAAGACCAGCGGAAATCCTCATGTGCTGTTAAATACACATCTTGTCGTACGCGGGTCGGTTACGAGGGCTGCAGCTTCAAAATAAGCATCGGTTTTTTGCCGGACGCTACTCAGTCATTATTTTCTCGGGAAGCTCAAGTACTTCTATGGCACCGGGCAGACCTCCTTCGGGCAGTGCAAGGATTTTTGCCAGCAGCTTAATATTATGCTGCTGATAGGCCATCAACTCATTGTGATAGCTGTCCATAATAACAAAACTGGCATTAACTGCGAGCTTTTCCTGATCATCAATAAGGGTTAGCACTAGCTGGGTAAATGGCTCATTGCCAATCAGTCTCAGCCTCCCATACAGCAGGGACTCTTCCCCGGCGCTTAACTCATTCCATGCGGGCTGTGGCTCCTGTCTGCCGAAGCCGAAAACCTCACTGGCAGGGATCAGTGCCAGACAGCAGATTAAAAATAACTTCAGATACATGTACTCTCCTCTCAGGGAAGGCGGATTATTCTGTAGCTCATATCATAAGGAACCCTGAAACTGAAACTGTGACTTCCCTGCAGGGAGTTCCCAAGCAGGAGTATATGACTGCTTCCTGGAGCAAAGCTGTAGTTCAGATCGAGGTCATGAGCAGGAATGGCGCGGGGCCCGGTGTCGGATAGCAGTCTGGCGTCGGAATTATTCACACTGATCTGGTTGAAGTTGTACAGATTTATTGATCCCAGTCTGTAATCATACGCCAGTCCCTGTTCTGTCAAAGAAAAATCGAACCCGGAGCTTCCGTTGTTCAGTCTTTTGCTCTCAATAGCTGATGTGCTGCCGGATCGCAGTGCGGCTTCAGAAAAATCAAGCAGTAGATCCTCGAAGCTTTTTTTCGTACCACCGATTTTCAGCACAGCCTCGGTAATAGCCCGATCATCGGAATAGCGGTTCTGAATGATTTCCCGAAGCAGGGCCGGCCCTCCGTAGGCTCTCAACAGATATGCTCCGAAGGAGTAGGATAAGGCATAATCGAATAGAATATCATAGCGACCTCGACCGACACCCCACTGTGTCAGACTGTATTCCGGTCTTCCGTTATAGAAGCTGAGCCTGCCGCTGAACCGCCCGTTGTTTCCCGGACTGCTGCCGGGCCCATAGTCAAATTCATCGTCTTCGGTCAGCTCGAGTTCTCTGGGACCGGGAATGTTCAGCTTGTCTGCCAGTAGATCCTCCATGGCCATTGCAGCCAGTTCATCGAGCCAGGTTTCGCTGGCATCGCCCTGGAGGATTGCCTTCTGGTAGAAATTGATCATGTGCTGGAATTCGTGGGCCAGGGTTGAATACACAATCTGCTGGTTGCTGCCCTCCGGTGACCAACTACCGTTTTCGCTGTTCCCTGGATCAGCATACAGGGCGGAGTTCAGATAGAAGTACAGTCCTTCGTTGCTCCCTCTGGCATTGAGGAAGTTATTCTGCGCCCAGAAATAGCCGGCGAAGCCCGGGTTACTCATATCCTTCAGTACAATATGAATTTCCTGTGCAGCTTCCGGCGGAATAAGATTGCTGTAGTTGTGGCTTCCCCATGGTTTTCCGGCAATGTCCACTGCCCAGTCATAAATTGCTGCTTCGCCGGACCGAAGGAAACGGTCAGCCAGTTCCCCAACCATTATGTCGCTTGGTTCTGTGACATCGGAATCAACCGAATCATCGGTTTGCACCCAGATAAACAGATTTATTTCTGTACTTTCAATACTCTTGCTGCGCTTTTCTCTGAGTTTGGTATTTATTTCTTTTACACTCTGAAATCCTGATGGGTAGATGTAGAGATTCCGTTCAGCCCCGATCTCCCAGTCGGAGAAACTCTGGTATCTGACTGGCTCCAGGCTCCGGCTTGAGATGCTGGAGAGCAGGTCGAGCAGACTGCGGTTTTCCTCTGCTATCTCACGGCTGAGCTCAAGGGCAGTTGTAAGTTGTTCGATATCCGGATCATCACTGGCTGCTGGAATTTCCTGCATCCGGGGACTCAGTATGCTGCGTGATGAGCTCACCGAGGAATCTATCAGCTCATACCCGCGTCTGCTGTCAGGGCCTGAATTGACGAGCAGCAGGTATACCTTCTCATTGGAGTAGTTTCCGGATTCAGTGGTAACAGGAGGAAGGGGCAGGAATGTCCTTCTGATTTCATTTCCACGTTTCTCCCGGTAAAACATCCGGGCTCGAAGATTCGTCTCATTGTGAATAGTGATAGGTCCCCGGTATAAGTTAGAACTTTCACTCACACGCGATCCATCCAGGGTATAGTATATCTTTCCGATAGAGGATGCAGGAATCAGGGTGATTTCGGCATATCCATCGAAGAATTCACCTGAAAAATCATATTCAATATCCAGTCGGAGGTCAGGATTTATAAGTGCGCAGCTGCTGACAAGCAGTACCGCGGTAAAAAGCAGTATATAGCGTTGCATATATAAATTATACTCAGATTTCCTGGTCCGTGCAAACCAGTGCTTGTATTCCCTTGCCCTGAACGATACAATGATCTGCTGTCAAGCGGAACATCTTTCAGGAGGACATGTGCCCAGCAGTACTGTTGAACAATATATTAAAACCGTCTATCTGCAGATAGAGCAGAATCACAGACCACTGGTCCAGATGAAAGAGCTCTCGGATGCAATGGCCGTAACCCCCGGAACTGCCACCTCAATGGTCAAGCATCTTGATGAACAGGGACTGCTGGAATACCTGCCCAGGAAAGGGGTTCAGCTGACTGAAAAGGGCCGCCAACTGGCCCTGAAAATGGTCCGTAGACATCGTCTTATAGAAACCTTCCTCGAAAAAGTGCTTGGTTATGATTGGGCGGAGGTCCATGATGATGCCGAGCGGCTTGAGCATGCTGTATCCGACAAGTTTATTATACGTATCGCTGAAGTCCTGGAGAATCCTGATTTTGATCCCCATGGCGATCCAATACCGTCCGCAGAGGGTGCCGTTGAACTATCACAGGACATTCCTGTGATCCACTGTCCGGAGAACGCTGAGATCGAGATACGTCGGATTGCTGATACTGACCCGGAATTTCTGGCTTTAATGAAGTCTCTCAGGCTTACACCTGGTGAACGTTTCAGTCTGCTCGAAATCTCTCAGGTGGCAGGAACCCTGCGACTGAGACACAGTAGTGGTGAAGAGGCTGTAATCGGTTATGAGGCTGGTGCAAGAATTATGGCAGCGGCTTCAGCTGCACGCGTGTAGCACCCCAGCTGCCGCGGGAAGCCCAGTCCAGCTGGTAGTCCGTAACATAGTCCAGGCGTTCAAGCAAGGCATGTACCCTGGTGCGTAGTACGCCTTTACCTTTTCCATGTACAATTCTGACAGAGAGGATTTCCCTGAGTCTGCATTCCTGTAGATAATCCGGAATCAGATCGCCGACCTCAGAAGGTTTGAACAGATGCAGATCGAGTTCATCCCGGATCGGCAGCTGCTGCATATTGGATTCCATCTCAGAGTCTCAGCTGTCCATGAAGTTGAGGGAGAAGATCTCTTCAATTTCTGCTGCTGCTTTCTCCTCATCTGGCCCGTCAACCATCAGCTTGATCCTGTCTCCCTGCTGGGCGCCGAGTGAGAGAATCATAACGATTTCACGGCAGTCAGCTTCCATACCATCCTTGATCAGAATGATCTGAGCTTTGTATTTTTTAGCTGCGGTGAAAAGAAGCCCTGATGGCCGGACATGAATCCCTTTAGGGTTTGTTACAACGAGATCTCTGGTGATCACTCCCTGGCTCCCTTCGATGATTTCTGTTCGTTTTCAATTATTTCTATCAAGATTTGTACTTCCTTATCTATGTTTTTTAACTGTTCCAGATCAATAGCAGCATTCAGTTCTGCTGTCTGGCAAAGATCACCGAGAGCGGGAAAAGCCATATTTCTGGCAAAACCTTTCATTTTGTGTGCAGCCTTGGAGTACAGCACTGTGTCTCCGGCAGCTACAGCTTCCTGAAGGGACTGAATATACATCGGAAAATCCTCGATTGCATAGCCCAGTAATTCAGAGAGCAGTTCACTGTCCTGACCCACCCGCTGTTCAAGTTCGTCCCTGTTGAAATGATGCACAATATGTCTCCCGTTCACAGTCTATTCGAGGAAGAGGTATGTTGCAATATAATCTCCTGCAGTTCCTGTTCATTTACTGGTTTAGGACTGTAGGCATTCATACCTGCAGCCTGACAGCGTTCCTGTTCGCCGCTCATCGCATGAGCAGTCAGGGCTATTATAATTGATTTTGATGGTGTCTGATCAGCAGACAGATCGGCCTCTTCTATGCTTCTGATCTCCCGAGAGGTTTCGTAACCATCCATCTCAGGCATCTGGATATCCATGAGTACTATATCCGGTCGATGATCGGAAAATATTCTAATGGCTTTGGCTCCGCTTTCAGCTTCGAGAATTTCTGCACCCGGGAGCATTCTCTGAATCAGGACTCTTGCAAGCACTCGATTAACTCTGTCATCGTCTACTACCAGAACCGTGTACATTGAACAACCGTTTTCTACGCAGGGATGTTCTGGGTAGTGGAATGCGGACTTCACTGCATCATCGGCAGTTTCTATCACAGTAAGATTCAGGTTGAAGAAAAACCGGCTTCCTTTCCCCGGCTCGCTTTTCAGGTTCAGCTTGCTGTTCATAAGACCAAGAATCCGGTTGGAAATCGGTAGCCCCAGACCGGTGCCGCCGTATTTTCTACTCGTGGAGGGATCTGCCTGTACAAATGATTCAAATATATCCGCTTGCTGGTCACGGACTATTCCAATGCCGGTATCCGCGACACTGAAGCGCACATGGGCTGTTCCCGGGACAGTCGTGTGCAGTGACTCAATCATTAGATCTATGCTGCCATGTTCTGTAAACTTGATCGCGTTTGACAGCAGGTTGGTGAGTACCTGTCTCAAACGAAGCTCATCTGCCAGCACCAGCTTAGGGATTGATGGGTCTATTATCAGTTTCAGCCTGTTAGCCCTTCCAACTGCCTGCGGATGCATTGTATCGACAAGATCCTGTAGAAATGGTCTCAGTTCGAGGCTGTCTTCGTGAAGCTCAAGTTTCCCTGCTTCTATTTTGGAAAAATCGAGAATGCCATCAATAAGATGTAGAAGAATCTCGGATGATTTGCGGATATTCCCTGCAAATTCCTCCTGTTCAGAATTTTCCGGTTCGAGAAGCCTGGCAAATCCGACAATACTGTTCAATGGGCTACGGAGTTCATGGCTCATGGCGGATAGAAAGCTCGATTTGGCAAGGCTGGCATTCCGGGCTTCCTCTATGGCTTCCTGCAGGGACAACTCAACCTGATACTGCTCACTTAAATCGATTGTTGTCAGTACGATGTGTTTCGGCAGGCCGTCATCTGTAGGGATCACTGCTCCGGTGACCATCATCGGAAACATATGTCCATCGCGATGTTTATGCCAGATTTCCAGTGAATCAGTTCCTTTTCGATGGAGTACCCGTTCTTTTATACCTGTTTGATCGCTGTATGTATCTGAAACCGGCCTCCCGATGAGGTCTCCTACCTGGTAGCCGTGAAGCTTTGCGTAGTAATTGTTACTGAATCGGATTTTCCCATCGAGATCTGTAATTACAACCCCGTATGCAGAGTTGTTGAATATAGATCTGAAGCAGTTCAGTTCGTGTTCGGTTTTGGAGCGTATCAGCATAAGTGCCGTCTGATGTGCCAGACGTTGAACAAATTCAGTCCTGGAATCGGTCTGTATCTCGCTGTTGTACAGGATGAAATCACCAAGTTCAAGTTCATCATGTGAAATAATGATTCTATGAATCCGGAATGTATTCCCGGCATTGCCCTCATATTGTTCTTCCTGGATTTGTCCCAGGGGATGTCGGCCTGTTTCTGCTATCAGCTGCTGTAGTATAGCAGCTGAGCCGGCTATGGCATTTGTTCTACTTGTGTGTCCGTCAGCCTCGATAAGATTCATAACACAGAACTCTGCACCACTCAGCTGCAGCATGCATTCGCATATATGCTTGTAATCTGCATTTACCGCACTTGTCTGCATGAGTTCTTCAGCCATTCTGCTTGACAGTAGTGCTGCTGATATATCAAACATGCAGATTGTACATTGATTTCCATGGCTCCTTGATCTCAGAATCATAACACGCTTCTGTGACTGTAGGGAAACAGTAATTTCCGGGCTGCCGGAAAGGCATGAGAGAAAGGCAGAGTGGAGCTCGGGAAATTCTGTCATGATCTGTTCTGCACTGATGTTTCGGCCCAAAACTTCGAGAAATTCGGGATTCATTTCCAGAATGCAGAACGATCCCGTTTCTGTTTCCTGTAGAACTGCACAGGGAACAGGAAGGGACTGAATTCCGGAACCAGATTCATTCATGAGAGTGCGCGATTATAGGCCTGGAGATAGTGCTTGATCAGCCGGTCCCAGTCGAACAGAGGCGAGGCGGCTTCAGTACGGTTCCTCAGCTCAATGCGCTCTCTCCTCGAAAGACGCACGAACTCCGCCAGGGTATCTGCGAGTTCTTTGACACTGCTCTCATAGTCAGAATTTCGTCGGTCAATTACATATAATCCCTGTTTACTGTGTCCACGCATGGATTTCTGTACATAGTCTCCGAAACCTGAAAGATTGCTGGTAACAGCAGGAATGCCTGAAGAGACACATTCAAGTGGTGTATACCCCCATGGTTCGTAATAACTCGGGAAAATACCCAGATGACACCCTCTCACGAACTCGGTGTATTCCATACCGAATAGCGGGCTGAGTTGAGTTACAAAGTCTGGATGGTATACGATTTTTACAGGGTCTTCGCGATAATTAAACAGCTTGACTGTGCGGATTGCATTCAGTAGGGGATCGTTCAGGTCATCTACCATATTGTGTGTTGTTACATAAGGCAGTTCAGGTGATTCCCAGCTTTGCAGGGAACGTCGGATCCGCAGCCTTAGATGTTCATCAACACAGCTGTTCAGATCGGGCATGCGGTGGGTATCCTCGCTCAGTGCCTTGTACAGGAGTTTTCTGCGGATCTGGTCTGCAACCTCATTACAGGCATTGCGGATTTCTTCCAGGAGAGCACGGGATTCCAGAACTTCGGGGTTGATTGTGTGGTAAGGCGCTCTTGTAATGAAAAACACCACAATCTTCATTGGAGAGCCAGTTTCCTTCAGCTTGTCATTCAGCAGTTTCAGTGCGTCAAGCGTCAGGTCAAATCCCTTGTTCCTGAATTCATAGCGCCCTGAGGTAAAAAAATAAAGAGTATTATTCAGATCCATAGGAGCATTTCTGAAGAAGTGTCCCATGATAAATGTGTTGATTCGTTCCTTGTTTTCTTTATGCAGGTTCTGGAACTCATGGAGGGCTTCAAAGCGCTCGCTGTTGATGCCGTTTGGAAGTAATAGATCAGGTTCTCTTCCAAGTAAATGGATGCATTCGTCAGCGGTAATAGCACTGACGGTAGTAAATACATCCGCCCCAAGAGCAGCGGCCCGCTCCGCTTTGACTCCCGGACTTATTCCGTAATGCGCAGCTTCCTTTTCCCAGTCATATGTATCAAGATTTTCATAGAACTTTTTTTCCTGCATTGCAAGATAACGCCCGAGCAAGGTTGCATGTGTGGTGAAAACCGTTTTCAGATTGTCAGGCTTTAATGATTCCGGCATTGCCTGGAGCATGCCGATTGGAAGTCCTGCCATCCATTCATGATAATGCGCTATCATTTTTCCGTTTTTCGGTGTGAGCTCCGCGCAGCGCAGGCTGAACTCGAAGAGTCCCATGCTGAACCGGGCAACCTCACGGAAGAGTTTGTCCCTTGCAGGATATTGAATTCCCAGTTCGCTCTGCAGCTTGTGTGCTATTTCGCTGTCAGTAAGGGGGCCAGATTCCGGATCAATCAGTACCACTTTCGGTCGGCCAGGAACAAGCCAGGTACCGTAGACAACCCGATATCCCCGGGATCTCAGCTGGGTGACTGCCTGACCGAACAGGGAGTTGTCCGGTTCCTGGGAATCAACCACCGCATCAGCCTGCTGAGGGAAATAGGGGCCAACCAGAATATAACGGTCATTCTGCCAGTGCTGCAGTATGCTCGTTATTTTTGTTCTGATTACTGTATAGATACCGCCTACCTGGTTGCAGACCTCCCATGCGGCTTCAATCATATATGCTGACCTGATGTTTTTTTTCGCTGCGCTCATACTATAAGACTATTACTCAAGTTAGGTTTCAAGACAAGGGTGATTTCAACTTAAACCGTTTTACAATCGGGAAGTTTTTCTATCAGCATGCTAAAAAAACCCGGGAAGCATGGAGAAACAAGGCTGAATGCATTACACATATATTGTGGATACTTTATTGTTTTCTTTGGCGATAGTTTTTTCTTCTGCTCTTGCTTCTATAGTAACACGAGCCCTGTGTCGACGGCACCGGAGCGCACCAATGAAGGGGGCTGAGCATGGCAGGGATTTGTCTCCTGCATCCGAGTACAGCCCCTTCAGAGATTTCCTGGATCCCCAATCCCTTCAGCACATAACCAGAGTATTTTCTCTGCCTCTAAAAACGCTTGTTGGTCTGTCCGATGAGCTCAGGGAATCAGTTCGCCGTGGAAGGCGTGAAGATCTTGTTCATGATCTTCGTCAGTCAGCAAACTATCTTTTGCAGACACTGAATGAGCTTAAAGAGTTGTCTGTGTTATCAAGTGGAGAAGTTGTTCTGCGCCCGGAAACATTTAATGTGAGTGAGGAGTTCGAGCGGCTTGTAGCTTTGTTCCGCTGGCAGCTGAGCAAAGGCGGTATTGAAGCCCTGTTCACCAACCATGGTAAAAAATTGCCACTCATCAGGATTGATTCGTTGAGGCTCCGTCAGATTATTTTGTGTCTGCTCGCAAATGCTGCGCAATTCACTGAACAAGGAAGAATCACTTTGTATGCAGAGTGGATCGGTAATAACGGGACTGGCGATCTGCTGGTGTTTGTTGAGGATACAGGCCCGGGTATACCCGAGGAATACAGACAGAGCATTTTTCTTCCGTTTTTCTCCATACCCGATGGGAGAGGCGGAGCGGGTCTCGGTCTTTCTATCGTACATCGTCTGCTTGTACAGATGGGCGGGGAAATCTCTCTGGAGAGTGAAGTCAGCAAAGGCAGCCGGTTTACTCTGCGTTTTCGTGGTCTGGAAGTCGTCGATTCTGGTGAAAGCAGTAGTAAGGCTGAGCAGGTAGAGGAAATAATTGAGTCGACTGAGACCGGGGGGGCTGAACAGACTGCTTTGCGCGAGGCTTCTGCAAACAGATTTTCTCCGGATGCAGTGCTCTTTCGAGCATCGAAAGTCCTGCGTGAACGTGGTTTCCCGGAGGAAATAGCAAAATGGGCCAGGCAGAAATTGCAGGACAAAGATTATTGCTTTCTGAACAGTTCAAGCGCTGTTGCCGAGCTCGCAGCGGCAGCTGAGAGTTTCGATCCGAAAGCCATTGAATCAGCGTGGGAAAGTCTGGAGGCTGCATGCAGGACAGAAGAGTAGATGATCCCTTCAGGATTCTGATAGTTGATGATGAATCCATAAATGTACAGATTGCAGCACGCCTTCTGCAGAAAGAGGGCTTGCTGGTCTCATATGCCCTGAATGCAATTCAGGCTCTTCAGCGTATAGAAGCAGTACAGTTTGACCTTTTCCTCGTGGATATAATGATGCCGGAGATGGATGGAATCAGTCTCTGCCGTACTATTCAGCAGATGCCTGATCAGCGTGATGTTCCCCTTTTATTTCTGACAGCTCTGGACAAGCAGGGCACTATTGTTGAAGCCTTTCAGGCTGGTGCAGTTGATTATATTGTAAAACCTTTCTACGGACCTGAACTGGTACAGCGCGTGCTGGCACATCTGAGAATTCGTGATCTTCAGAAGCGTCTTGAGTCTCAAATGAATGAAACAAGTCTTCAGATGCTCAGAAGTGTACAGGCAGAGGATGAGTTGCGGAAGAGTCAGATCGAGCTTTCGGAAGCCAATCGGGTTCTGGCAAACTGGGCACATAGGGATCCCCTGACTGGACTCTGGAATCGTCGGAAAGCATGGGAATTGATGTTATACGAAGCAGACCGCAGTGACCGGAACAAATGGTCAACCGGCCTCATAATGATCGATCTGGATCATTTCAAGATAGTAAACGATACGCATGGCCATAGTATCGGGGATGAAATTCTCAAGCAGGTCAGCGCATTGATTCTGGAATCAGTACGTGGTCAGGATACGGTAATCCGCTGGGGGGGTGAGGAGTTTCTGGTTATTCTACCGGAGACAGTCAGTAAAGGTGCCCTTACAGTAGCTGAAAAACTTCGTACTATCGCTGAGGACACCGTGTGGCGGGAAAGCAGCGTGCTTGTTACTTTCTCTCTTGGAGTGTCTATAAGAAACTCCGGGCAGAGTTGGGACAGCGCAATCAAGGAGGCGGATGATGCGCTGTACCTGGCCAAGGAAACCGGCCGCAACCGGGTAGAGGCGGCCGTGTCCTGTTTGTAGTTCAGATTCTTTATATGTACCTCATTCAGGCAGTTGTCTGAAAGCTCCCTGATCTGCGCTGCTTGCAAGACTGGCATAAATTTTCAGAGCCTTGCTTACCTGCCGCTCACGGTTCAGTGGTGTATAAGCTCTGGAGCCGCGAGCAGCCTGAGCCTCGTGGCGTTTCTGTAGTTCTTCCTCGCTGACCTTCATTTCGATCCGTCGTCCGGGAATATCGATCTCTATGACATCACCATTCTCCACCAGAGCGATCGCACCGCCGGCAGCCGCTTCGGGACTGGCATGACCGATCGAAAGCCCGCTTGTGCCTCCGGAAAACCTGCCATCGGTAAGTAGTGCACATTCCTTGCCGAGACCGAGAGATTTCAGATAGCTGGTCGGATACAGCATTTCCTGCATACCGGGTCCACCTTTTGGACCCTCATATCGGATAATTACCACATCACCGGCTTGTATCTGTTCATTCAGAATAGCATGAACAGCATCATCCTGGCTTTCATAGACCTTTGCATTGCCGGTGAAACGAAAAATACTGGGGTCAACTCCAGCTGTCTTGACGATACAGCCGTTCACTGCAAGATTTCCAAAAAGAACTGCAAGACCTCCGTCAGCATAATATGCCTTTTCTACGCGGCGGATACATCCTGCATCGCGGTCGAGATCAAGATCCTTGAAGCGTGCATTCTGGCTTCCCAATGTCAGGTTACGGTAACCTCCCGGCGCAGCCCGATAGAATTCTTCAGCTTCAGGCTTCACTTTTCCGTCTGCGATATCCCAGGCGTCGAGTGCATCCTGCAGAGTCGGGAAATCAACCCTGAAGACACTGGTGTCGATCAGTCCTGCTCTGTTCATTTCTCCTAGAATTCCCATTATACCGCCGGCCCTGTGGACATCCTGGATATGGTAGTCAGCGTTCGGGCTGACTTTACACAGGCAGGGGATTCTGCGTGAAAGCTGATCAATGTCCTTCATACTGAAATCCACCTCAGCTTCCCGGGCTATGGCAAGCAGATGCAGAATAGTGTTGGTGCTTCCTCCCATTGCAATATCCAGGCTCATTGCATTCATGAATGCGGATCTGCTTGCTATGGAGCGGGGTAGTACGGAAGTATTGTCATTATCGTAGTACTCGCGGGCCAGATCTACAATGCGACTGGCTGCTTTCTCGAAGAGTAAGCGTCGCTCCTCATGTGTTGCCAGAACCGTACCGTTTCCGGGAAGAGCCAGACCGAGTGCTTCATTCAGACAGTTCATTGAATTGGCCGTGAACATACCCGAGCAGCTTCCGCAGGTCGGGCAGGCATTTTCCTCAACCTCTGCCAGGGTCTCATCATCTACATTTCTGTCTGCAGCCATAACCATAGCATCGACCAGATCATATTTTTTATCGCCAACTACTCCAGCTTCCATGGGCCCGCCGGAGACAAAAATAGTAGGTATATTGAGCCGCATAGCTGCGAGCAGCATGCCTGGAGTGATCTTGTCGCAATTGGAAATACAGACCAGTGCATCTGCACAGTGGGCGTTCACCATGTACTCAATGCTGTCAGCAATCAAATCGCGGCTGGGAAGACTGTACAACATTCCGCCATGTCCCATTGCAATACCGTCATCAACTGCAATGGTGTCAAATTCAGCCGCAAAGCAGCCCTGATCCTCAATAAGTTTTTTTACTTCCTGTCCGATATCATGCAGATGGGCATGACCGGGTACGAATTGGGTGAATGAGTTTGCAATGGCAATAATCGGTTTGCCGAACTGTTCTTTCTGCATTCCATTGGCCCGCCATAAACTGCGGGCTCCAGCCATATTTCGACCGGCTGTGTTGGTAAGGCTTCGTAAAGCGGGCATTGTATCCTCCATAAATTGTACTCTGCGTGCTTCTATGTATAGCAGACAGCCATTGATGCGTAAAGTGAAATTAAGTCATCGAATTGGTGAAGAATACGCAATAAAAACGGACTGCAGCTGACTTCGGCCGAATCTCTATCTGTCGGCATATTCCAGGCTGATTTTCTCGAATTCCGCTTTTACCATGTCGAAGACCTCGACTATTGCCGGGTCAAAATGTGTTCCTGAACTGGACAGAATAATTCTGCAGCTCTCTTCATGGCTGAATGCAGGTTTATATACCCGCTTGCTTCTGAGTGCATCATAAACATCTGCGACTGCCATAATTCGGCCTTCCAGTGGAATTTCGATTCCTGACAAAGCATCCGGATATCCGCTTCCATCCCATTTTTCATGATGTGATCTGGTCAGAGCGACGCCGACCTCCAGAAATGAGTTCTCCCGGTAATGTTCCTTGACGGCCTGTAGATTTTCAGACCCGATTATTGTATGCCTCTTGATTATTTCAAATTCAGCTTCTGTCAATTTTCCCGGTTTGAGCAGAATACTGTCGGGAATTGCAACCTTGCCGATATCATGCAGTGGAGCTGCATGATACAGATTGTGAATAAATATATTGTCAATCAAATCATGGAATCCGGAAATCTCCGACATTTTTTCTGCAAGTACCCTGGTGTATTTCTGCACCCGCTCCACATGTTTGCCGGTATCGTTGTCTCGAAATTCAGCAAGTTTGGCAAGTGCAAAAATAGTCGATAGATGAGAATCGTGGATCTCCCTGATTTTCTCAGCTACCATTTCCTCGAGTTTGCTGTTGTGCTGCTCCAGCTTTTTTCTCAGCAGCTGCTGCTGTAGATGTGTTTCCACGCGCGCTCTGACTTCCTCGAACTGGAAAGGTTTTGTTATATAATCCTGACCACCAGCAGCAAATGCCCTTACCTTGTCATCGGTATCCGATAAAGCGCTGATAAACAGTATGGGTATCCGGCATAGTAAGGAATCAGATTTCAGCTCCTGACTGACTTCGAGTCCACTCATGCCGGGCATATTGATGTCCAGCAAAATTAGATCCGGAACTGATTTTTGAGCTGCATCCAATGCTTCAGGTCCGTTACTGAATGTCTGGACCTGGTATCCTGTATCTTCAAGAAACAGTGATAGGACTTTCAGGTTAATAGGATTATCATCCACTATCATAATCGTGGATTCTTCAGATTGGTCCATAACCAGTATGTCATCCATATCCGGTTCGCTCACGGGAGGCTCCTTTCGTTAATTGATGATAACATGGATCGCAGACTGTTTGTATGCTATAATTATAACATCATGGAGGTAAAAAATGAAATCAAGATGTATAATGGCTCTGATTCTTGTGCTTCTGCCTGCCTCTATCAGTGCAGGTGTAGGGATTGGTGCGGCTGTCTTTTCAGACACACCGATACTGGCTGCAGAGGATGTATCCGATGCTCTGGACGGCACCTTTACATTCGGGGCTAACGGTAGAATCAAGTTTGATCGATTAAATCTGGATGCACTGGCTCTCTATGCCATGGAAGAGCGTAGCATAGATCTGTATCTTACTGCCCAGCTTTCCTACGATTTCCTGATTTTCAGATTATCGGGAGGTATCGGACCTGCTCTGCGTTTCGCGCTTTCAGAATCCAGTCCTGTGGACGAAATGACCATAGACTGGCTCAATGCAAAATTTGATCTGGATCTGCTGCTTGGCCGCATTTCAACAGGATTGAGTTTCCAGTATCTCGTACCAAGCCGGAATGACCGGGCTGTAGATTTTTCCAGCGCCAGGGGAAGAATCGGTGCCTCGCTGATTCTCTGGTAGTCTGCGTTTACAGATCTGGCTGCCCACAAAATATTCTTCAATCTTTCCACTTTTAGTTGCATGCTGGAATTTATTTTTCTCCTGAATTACAGTATTATAAGTGCAAGGTGGCAGCGTGACAAAGGTTTTAGTTGTAGATGATGAAAGAACAACAGTCTCGGTTATTAAAAAAGCACTTGAAAGTAGCGGCTATGAGGTCATTGCTTTCACGGATCCGCGAGCAGCCGTAGATGCTTTCAGGCAGGAGAAAACGGATCTGGTAATCTCTGACTATTTTATGCCCCGGATGAGTGGTGCTGAGTTTCTGGCGGAACTGCGCAGCTATAGTGCCGACTGTCCGTTTATATTTCTAACCGGTAATTCTGATCTGCAGCTTGCAATCGAACTGGTGAAAAGCGGTGCAGATGATTATATAACCAAGCCGATTGTAGTTGAAGAACTTGTGTTCAGGGTTGAAAAATGTATTGAGGATGTACGCAGACGCAGGCTCCTGGCGCAGATTCAGCAGGAGCGCGAGCTTATCAAACTTGAAAATCATAAACTTGTGAACTGGCGGCAGCTCTATGCAAGCAAGGATATACGTCAGACAGAGCAGATGATAAGACAACTGAGTCAGGCAATCAATCAGGCAGGAGGATATCTCTGGCTGGATCTCCTGAAATCAGAAATTGGTGAGTCCAGTGGAAAGAATTACTGTATCAGCCCTGAAGTTGCCGAAATGGTGCTGGAAACCGCAGCTTCCCAGAAGCAGATATTCGATTATATTACATTTATTGGTGACATAGATCATATCGATCTAAATATAGGTGATTTCAAAATTGCCGATTTGATGAGTGAGATTGTATCGTTTTGTCGGGAAGAGATGGAAGGATGTCTGAATTCTTACAACAGAGGTATTGCAGTCGGTGTACCCGGATCCGTACCAGCAGGAAGAGTAAGAATCGACAAGGCGTATCTCAAGAAAATTCTTCATGAGCTTCTGGTAAATTCGATCAAGTTCTCACCGGATGAAAGCCGGATTGTGCTTAGTATTGATGTGGTTTCAGGTTTACATGAACCCCGTCTGGAGATTACGATCCAGAATGTAGCTAAGGAAAGTGATGCTCTGGATACTGCTGGTAACAAAATTTTCGGAATTCCTTATGACTACTCAGAAATGGTTTTCGATCTGTTTTACACAATCGACCAGTATCCTGTGGAAATTCCTGAGGAGGAGTGGAAAAATGGAACCGGTTTGTATGTAGCCCGGAAACTTTTAAAAAGGCAGGGAGCCTGGATCAGAACCGGAAATGGTACGGATCATACCGGTGATAGCCCAACACCAGTTGTTCGTGTCACAATAACCATCCCTCTGCTGAAATAGCGCAGGGATGTTGAACGAAAAGGAGACGAGTTTGGCCAGTAAAATTTTGATAATTGATGATTCTGCAACAATGCGTCAGATGATACAGATCATTCTGAAAGGTGCCGGACATGAAGTCGTGCAGGCGAATGATGGGCCTTCCGGCCTCGCAGCACTGGATAGCAGTTTTAATCTTGTTATAACAGATTACAATATGCCTGGTATGAATGGTGTGGAGGTTGTCAGAAATATTCGCACTGGGACTGTTCACCCGAATGTGCCTGTGCTGATGGTTACTACAGAAAGTGAAGCTGCCAAAAAACAGGCTGGAAAGGATGCCGGTGCGACAGGCTGGGTGACCAAACCGTTCCAGAAAGAGCAGCTGCTTGGTGTCATTGATAAGGTGCTCGAAAAAACCGAATTCTGATGAGCTGTTCAGTGAATTCCAGGGGAGATTATGGTCCAGATCAAAAAAAACAGTGCAAGAAGCAAGCGGATAGAAGTCTCCTTCAGCGGGCGCCTGGTATTTTCTGAAATCAGGGATATTTATGAAAAACTGGCCGGTCTGATCAGTTTGGATAAGGAGCTCCGGATCGACCTTGATAAAATCGATGGGATAGACCTTGCGGGGTATCAGTTGTTACTGTCCCTGTCCCGGACAATTAGCGAAGAAAAAATCCCCTGTGTCGTTAAATCGGGCAGCTGTGCTGAAAGGCTATCCAGAATGAGTGAGTTTACTGGCTTGCCCAAACCTTTTGGGGCACTGGAAACCGAGGAACAATGAGTATTGAAACCGATCCCCTGGATATCTTTCGTGAAGAAGCTTCAGAAATACTCACGGAACTCGAGCAGAGTCTTATAAACCTTGAGCAGAATGCAGATGACAGAAATCAGATTGATTCCGCATTCCGGAATCTGCATACCCTGAAAGGGGCCGCCTCAATGTTTGGTTTCCAGGGCCTGGTGGACCTCACACATGTGCTTGAAGCGCTTTTTGAGCAGGTTCGTGATTCCGGTGAAGCCGTTCCATCTGCGATCGTAAATGTTGCCTTGCAGTCACGGGACGAAATATCTCGACTTGTGCAGGCTGCTCTCGACGGAGATGCGGAACTCCCTGATCCGGAAATCATTAAATCTATCAAACAGCTGCAGACTGCTGATGCCAGTGCTGAAAGCAGTGGTCTGATCGGCGGTGAGGCAGATTACTCAAAGGGGGAGACGGTATCGCAGCCCGGAACCTATCGTATTACCTATGCTCCCAATATCGATGTGTTGAGACATGGAGGCGATCCTCTGTCACTCATTCGCGAGTTGAAGGAACTGGGTTCGGTTCTTGTTATCGGTTTCTGCCAGGATATACCGGCTTTTTCTGAACTGGATCCTGAATCCTGCTATGTAGGTTGGGAAATACTGCTCACGACAGATAAGCCGGAAGACAGCATACGCGATGTGTTTCTGTTTGCACAGGATTCAAGGCGTCTGGATATCCGTCTGATCGATGCCGATGATTTTTCCGACAGCAATACATCATATAAACGCCTTGGAGAAATTCTCGTTGACCGCGGAGATATTGATGTGGATCAGCTCGAAGCGGTTATGCAGGGGCACCAGCATTTTGGCCAGGTTCTGCTGGATAAAGGCTACATTACCGGTGAGCGGCTTGAATCAGCCCTTGAGGAACAACAGTATGTCCGGAAAATCCGGGAGTCGCGTCAGAAAGTCGAACTGTCGTCAACGATCAAGGTGAAAACCGAGAAACTGAGCAGTCTGGTAAACCTTGTTGGTGAGCTTGGTACATTGCATGCCAGGCTCGGGATAATTTCCAGTCACAGGGAAGATGAGGATCTGTTCACTGTGACTGAACAACTGGAGTCCATGCTCAGACAACTTCGGGAGCTGGCCATGGATATGCACATGGTGCCGATTGGATTGCTGTTCAGTGGGTTCCGCCGCCTGGTGAGAGATCTAACAGCAGAGCTCCATAAAGAAGTCGATTTTATTCTTGAGGGAACCGAGGCAGAGCTGGATAAAAATGTGCTCGAACGGCTTAAGGACCCTTTACTGCATATAATCAGAAATTCAATTGATCACGGTATCGAGTCTCCCGATGTGCGTCGAGCTGCCGGAAAATCTCCGACCGGACAGCTTACAATGCGAGCTCAATATTCCGGTGCATCGGTGCTGATTGAAGTCATTGACGACGGTGCCGGTCTGAATGCCGGAAAGATTCGGGCTAAGGCTGTGGAGCGGGGACTTATCCCTGCGGATCAGGAATTGAGCATGGAAGAGATCTACAATCTGATTTTCGAGCCGGGCTTTTCGACTGCGGAGGTAGCTACAAATGTAAGCGGCAGGGGAGTAGGAATGGATGTAGTACGAAGTAACCTGGAATCGATTTCAGGTTCAGTACAGATTCATTCAGAGCCTGGTAAGGGCAGCCGTATTGCTCTTCGGATACCTCTCACCCTGGCCATTATTGAGGGCTTGTTGGCTCCGGTCGCCGAACAGAAATATCTGGTTAATTTGGCTAATGTAGTGGAATGTGTGGATCTGGCTGACTACAATATAGACATTGATGCAGGCCTTGTGACATACCGTGGTTCGAAACTTCCGATACTGAATATTGCACGGCAGTTCGGTTTTTCCGGGCAGGCAAAATCGCTGTATATGCTTGTTGTTACGAATGGGCAGAAGAAGATAGGTTTGGCTATTGATGATGTGCCGCTGTCTTTTCAGGGGGTGGTCAAGCCTCTCGGGAAATTGTTTGCAAGACACGACGGCTTTACCGGGGCGGTCATGCTTGGTGATGGCACTCCGGCATTGGTACTCGATGTCGAGCGGCTGTTTCGATAGCTGCAGAATATAACAGTAGGGAGCACATGAACAGATTCCTCCGCCTTGTATTACTTCTATTCTGTCTGTCATCTCCTGTAGTGAGTATTCAGGCACAAAACGTGGTTCGGCTCGGGCCGGATGACCGTAAAATTGATATTTCCGGACACACTGTGTACATGATTGACAGGGGCGGCGAGCTGGATATCAGCAAAGTTCGGGCATTGTCCGAAAGATCAGGGTTCCGGGAACTGACGGATCGGCCTTCATTCAATTTCGGATATACGAAAGATGTATATTGGCTCCGCCTGTCAGTAGAGGATACTACAGAAGGAAAACGAAGCTGGCTTCTGGAAATTCCGAATTTCTTTCTGGATGATGTCAGGCTTTATGGTCCTGATGCTGAATTCGTTTCCGGTTATCAGCTGCCGATTGATCAACGGCCGGTGCAGCATCGCAACATCCAGTTTCAGATCAGCCCGAACTCCGGTGTGCCGAGTGAATATTTCCTGCGTGTGGAATCTTCCTCTACAATGAATATACCCTTACACATTGTTGAACAGACTTTCTCTATACAGGACAGCCAGATACGAGCGATCAGATCCGGTTTTTTCTACGGAATAATTTTCGTTATGATACTGTATAATGCAATTTTTTATGTCCTGGTGAGGCAGAGAGCACTTTTGTATTATGTGCTTGCTGTAGGCAGTTATTTTCTGTATATGCTTGGCATTCATGGGGTGGCCTATACATATCTCTCGGCTTACAGCATGTTTCTGTTTACAGGGCATATGAACAATTTTGTTCCTTTTCTGGGAGCGTCAGGTATGTTCTGGGGGGTTCAGTTCACCCGGGCTTTTCTTGATACCAGGATATTCGCAGTTAAAATCGATAAGGCATTGCATTATCTACTGTTCCCGGTCGGTATTTTCGCTGCAGCAGCCTTACTGGCACCTTACCCGATAGTTGCTCTAATCGGTAATTCTGTAGCAGTTATCTGGGTTTCAGCCATATTGCTGACAGGTATTTTAATGGCACTCAAAGGAACCCGTTCTTCCAGGATTTTTATTCTGATTCATGGAGTGCTTGTTATAGGGGTCTCGCTTCATTCACTCAGGGCACTGGGACTTCTGTCACACAGTTTCCTTACAGTTCATGGTAATCAGATCGGCTTTGCATTGAGTTCTATAATTCTAGCAGTAGGTCTTGCCAGGGGGCTTCAGCTCGGCATGGAGAAAAAAATCGCCGAGCGCACACTGACAATACAGCGGCAGAAACGGGATCTTCTGGTAGCCAAGCAGCAGGCAGAATCTGCGAGCAAGGCCAAATCGGATTTCCTTGCAAATATGAGTCATGAGATCAGAACACCACTGCAGGGTGTGATCGGATTTACCGAACTCCTGCAGAGTACAGAACTGGATGATCGTCAACGCAGGTTTCTACAACATGCCTCCGAGAGTGCTCAGACACTCATGGAAATTGTTGGTGATATTCTGGATTTTTCCAAGATAGAGGCCGGAAAACTGGATCTGGAATTACTGCGGACCGATCTTGCGGAGCTTGCAGGACAGATTCTGGAAATTATACGACCCCGTGCCGTCAACAAGGGGCTGGAGCTGCAGATGCGAATTCAGCCGGATCTACCTGATATAGTAATAATCGATCCTATCCGCCTCAAGCAGATTCTTCTTAACCTGCTTCAGAATGCTGTCAAGTTCACTGAGTCTGGTGAAGTTGAGCTTGATATCAGTTTCCAGCCCCGGACTGACAACACCGGTCATTTTCTGTTTGCGATTCATGATACTGGCATTGGAATCAGCCCGGAGGACAGGGCCAGATTGTTTCAGGCTTTCACCCAGGCAGATACATCCACAACACGGAGATATGGGGGGACCGGCCTGGGCCTGGCGATTTCAGCAAGACTGGCGGAACAGATGGGTGGTGAAATCGATGTCCACAGTACGGTAGGGGAAGGTTCGACTTTTATTCTTTCGATAGATGCTGAATATGATCCTGAGGGAGTAAGCCGCATAGGCATTGCTGCAGAAAGCCCTGCTGAAGCTATTAATGAAATCGAGAATCGATCCGTTGTAGTAGCTGATGATGATCAAAACAGCAGGCTGCTGATCAGGGAACTGTTCAGCAGAATTTCAGAAAAAATTGAAATCCATGAAGCTGTGAATGGGCAGGAGGTACTTGATATTATTAATGAGCATGATGTACATCTGATACTTATGGATGTACAGATGCCGATTATGGACGGACTGACTGCATCAAGAGAAATAAGGTCAGATTTCAGCCACAGGTTCAGTGAAGTGCCTATCGTAGCATTGACTGCCCGTGCCCAGAATATCGACCGCGAGGAGTGTCTGAGAGCAGGGATGAATGATTTCTTATCCAAACCAATTCGTTTCAAGCAGCTCAGGCAGATATTTCAGAAATATTACCAGGTATAATTTATGAAAATGAGAGATTCAATCCGCCGTTTTGTCCGCAGGTCAACTGATCCTAATTTGATTGTCCGGTATTCAGGGCGGCAGACGATTATTAAATACGCAAAGAACTTTTTCTCCTTCTATAGCATATTATACCACAGTATGGTCATCTCCTTTTGCAAAATGCTTACCCCGCGACCGGCGGTATTCCTGTACCGTAGTATGCTTCATATGAAAATTGGCAACAATGTCGGGCTGGTCAACGGACTTGAGCTGGACAGAATCCATCCTTCCCTGATTGAGATTGAAGACGATGTTATCATTGGCTGGAAGGCAACGATTATGTCGCATGAATTCACCCATACCAGATTGAGGTTTGCCAGGGTGTTAATCAAGAAAGGTGCCTTGATAGGTGCTCATTCAGTAATCCGCTGCGGAGTCACGATTGGTGAGCATGCTATTGTTGCAATGTGTTCCTACGTTACGAGTGATATTCCCGCGAATCAGGTATGGGGAGGTAATCCGGCTCGATATATACGCGATGTTACGGAGGATGACCTGCGGGTGCATCCAGACGACCATGCTCATAGATCGGATGCCGGGGACTGACATCCAATCTATGTAAAAGCAACAGCTATAGTTTTCGCATTCCCGGCAGTCGCTGTACAGCCGAGAGGAAGGCGGGGATTGCATCCAGCGTCTTGGCTGGAGTTATTTCACCTGCTTCAGCAATTGTAAACAGGCGCGCCTTGTGTTGTGCCGCGAGAACTGCATCCACGTTATCCAGAGCTAACTCGTTTCCTTGATTTCCGGGTACAGCATATCCACTGTCATCTGACCAATATGCTTCGTGCAGCTGATACAGACTCTCCAGAAGATCCCTGCTCCTGTAAAGCCTGACTCCTACATTACTCCAGCCTTTCTCTTCACTTGTTGTTTTTCCGGTTAGTTTAGCATGGTGAAAGGCAAGCGGCAGACCTTGATCATTCGTTTCGATTGTGTAGGCAGGTTTCTGTACCATGGCAGCAGGCAGCAAAAGTCCGGTGTTGTTGCCTGTCGAGTCCAGTGCTGCAAGCAGCAGGAGGCTGTCACTGATCGTGTTTCTGTTGTTGGCGTCACCACCGAAATTGCAGATTACATAGTCATAGTCTTTCCAGAAATCTGCGGCCTGTAGTGCCGCTGCGCCGTGTCCCAGAGGGGAGCCCAGGAACAGTTCCTGTCGCTGGAATTGGTAGCTATCTGAATCAAAGCCAAGCGGCTCCAGGATCTCTGCTTCAATTTCCTGCTCGTAACCACTGGTCATGATCAGATGGCTGCCCAAACCCTGTACGGCATACAGGCTGTAGGCAGCAACAGGGAGCTTCTTTTTATTGCAGATAGTTTCCGGTAATAGATTTCGGACCGGGAACAGGCCACGGGGCTTGCTGACATCAAAGTTGACGGCGTCTTCATCGTTTTCCGCAGCTTCAATGGATTTTACCCAGCGGCTTCCGGAACCTGCCAGTAATGTCAGTACTGCAGTTCGTTTTTTGAGCATAGCGAGGGCAGTTTCGGCAGATCCACCGAGAATTGCGGCGGCGTCTGCCCGGATTCGGTCACGATGCAGCGATGCTTCACTATAATTGCTGCTGGTATACTGCTCTATAGTTTTCATAGAAGTCCTACTGTATTCTATCCGCATATTTTTCGACAATGAAGTCGATATCCTTATCGCCCCTGCCGCTGAGATTGACCAGAATTGATTGTCTCGGCTTATCTTTTGCCAGCTTGAAAGCATACGCAATTGCATGAGCGCTTTCCAGGGCAGGAATTATTCCTTCCTTCCGACTGAGTTCGAAAAAAGCATCGACACATTCATCATCACTGACCGATGTGTATTGTACTTTACCCTGATCCTTCAGCATGGAGTGCTCTGGACCCACTCCTGGATAATCCAGTCCGCTTGCAATCGAGTAGACAGGCGCTGGTTCCTGATTATCATCCTGAAGGAGATAGCATTTAAAACCATGAATAATGCCTGGTTTTCCGAATGTCATAGTAGCAGCATGGTCACCGGTTTTTTCTGAACGGCCCATTGGCTCAACACCATACAGGCTGCAATCCGGAATATCCAGAAATCCTGAAAAGATACCCATCGCATTACTGCCACCGCCTACACATGCGACTATATTATCCGGGTTCTCACCAGTCATTTCGTGAAACTGTTCCCGGGCTTCGATTCCAACTACACGCTGGAAATCACGTACCATCATCGGGAAGGGGTGTGGCCCAACTACAGATCCAATACAGTAAATGGAGGTTATCGGATCCTGCAGATAGGACTGGAAAGCTGAATCGACTGCTTCCTTCAGAGTTTTTAATCCGAAGCCAACCGGTACAACTTTTGCACCGAGAATCTGCATTCTAACGACGTTTGGGTGTTCCTTGGCAATATCTACCTCACCCATATGGATTTCGCATTCGAGACCGAAGTACGCAGCTGCGGTCGCAAGGGCGACACCATGCTGGCCTGCACCGGTTTCAGCTATCAGCTTCTTTTTCCCCATGTATTTGGCAAGCAGTGCTTCACCCATACAGTGATTGAGCTTGTGGGCTCCGGTGTGATTTAAATCTTCCCGTTTGAGATATATGCGTCCCCCGAGCTCATCCGAGAGTGTTCTGGCGTAATATACAGGGGTCGGTCTTCCCTGAAAATGCTTACGGATGCTACGGAGCTCGGAAATAAATTGATGTGACTTGCTGATTGAATAGTAGGCATCGGTAATTCTGTCCATTTCCTGCTGCAGCTCTGGAGGAATATAACTCCCTCCGAATTCTCCAAAATTGCCTTTTTCATCCGGCACGGTTTTAAAATAATCTGGATTTTGTGTCATAAGATTTGATCTCCTCTCGTCACTATTGTAGGTGAGATGCCGGGTTTTGAACAGAGAGAATTTCTTCCTTGTTGACATTGGTCTACATGCTAACGATACTGTATCAGGGAGAATAAAATAAATGCGAATTCTACTTGTTGATGACAGCAGAATGTTTTTGAGGCTGGTTGAACGCGTTCTGTCTTCACGTATTGATGCTGAAATTGACACCGCAGGCTCTCTGGTTGAAACCAGGGAATTGACTGCCGGGAATTCCTATGATGTTGCACTGCTTGATCTTGTTCTCCCGGACGCTCCAGATGGTGAGGTGGTGGATTATGTCGTCTCCCTCGGCATTCCTGTAGTTGCATTTACCGGAAGATTTGATGAAGGCCATCGCGAAAATATACTCAAGAAAAAAGTTGTTGATTATGTAATCAAGAATAACCTACAGAGTGCATCTCAATTAGTTGACATAGTCGAGCGGTTGCAGAAAAACTGCAACATCCGGATTCTGGTTGTTGATGATTCAGCTGTCGTCCGGCAGAATATCTGTTCAGCCCTGGAAGCATACCGCTTTCAGACAATAGATGCGAAAGACGGAGAGGTTGCTTTCCAACTGCTTGAGGAGCATTCGGATATCCGCTTGGTAATTTCGGATTATAATATGCCGGGTATGGATGGATTTGAACTGGTTGAGAAAATCCGTCAGAAATGGACCCGTGCAGAATTGCCGTTTATCGGTGTGTCGGGAAATGATGCCCCGTTCCTTTCAGCCCGTTTTCTCAAACTGGGTGCCAATGATTTTCTGGCAAAACCATTTACCAGAGAAGAATTGTATAGCCGGGTACTGAATAACATCGAAATGCTGGAATTTATCCAGGAACTGAAGAAGCTGGATGAACAGAAAAACAGGTTTCTTGGTATGGCTGCACATGATTTGAGAAACCCGATCAACGGCATAAGCGGTTTTTCTGAATTGCTGCTCGAATTAAGCGCTGATAAACTGGATGCCCAGGAGCGTGAATTTCTCGGTCTGATTCATCAATCTTCCAGAGAAATGCTTTCTATCGTAAATGATCTTCTGGACCTGAATGCTATTCAGACAGGAAACCTGGAAATCCGCAGAAAAAGGGATAATCTCGGTGATGTTATCAATGGTAGAATAAAATTGTTTGATACTATGGCACAACAGAAGGGCATCAAGCTTGTATTCAACAAGAATAGGGTTGAGGATATACTTCTTGACCGGATAAGAATTTGCCAGGTCATAGATAATCTGATTTCCAACGCAGTGAAATTTTCTCCAGCTGATAGTTCAGTTGAAATTGAGCTTGATGAGAGTGGTGATTCAGCGGTCGTATCGGTGAGAGATTTCGGTCCTGGAATCAGCAGTGATGATCTGGACAAGCTGTTTGTACCTTTCAGCAAAGCCAGTGCACGGCCGACCGGAGGAGAGGCATCAACCGGACTTGGTCTGGCAATTACCAAGAGAATAGTAGAAGCCCATGGTGGAAGGGTTTATGTTGAGAGTACGCTTGGTGAGGGATCCTGCTTTTCCTTTGAAATTCCCAAGCATTGACGGGACATGTTAATGTTTAGTATTTTCGTATGATGGCGGTATTTAAATGATGCATACAACCGATCATGTTCTGTCTGAGAGTCAGGAGATGTATCTGAAAGCAATCTATATAATTCAGGTACGTAAAAAAGCTGCCCGGGTCAAGGATATTGCAGAGGAACTGGGTGTGAATAAGCCTTCAGTAACAGCGGCACTAAGAGTCCTCTCCGGACTGGAACTTGTCAACTATCAACCCTATGATCTTATTACACTTACCCAGAGAGGTGAGGAGGCGGCCAGGGCAATTATTGCCAAGTATCGCGCGCTGAAGGACTTCTTTGAAAAAGTACTCGGGGTAAGTCCTGATACAGCCGAAGCCGAGGCTTGCCAGATGGAGCATAGAATATCCGAGGATGTCTTCGAACGACTTCTGCATTTTGTAGACTACTATGAAACCTGTCCCCATGAAAAAGTCCGCTGGAACCCGGTTTTGAACCGCTTCTGTACTTTGTCCGAGGATAATTGTCAAAGATGCATTGAAAATAGTTAGTTAATACAAACTTTACTAGCTTGACCTTTTTTTTCTGCTTGTGCTATCATTTTCTCATAATGCATTATAAAATTTGTCAGAAATAGGAGAAGTGATGTTGTCAAAAAGAATGTTATCTTTACTTATATATATTTTCATAGGTTCTATGGTGCTGAGTGCCGGTGGGCAAACTGAAGCTGAGAGTCGCTCATTTACTCTTTATTCAGGAAGAGGTGAATCTCTTGTCGAGCCTCTTATCGAAGAGTTCCGAAAAGAAACAGGAATAAATGTGAATGTGCGTTATGGTGGTACCAGTGAACTTGCTGTACTGCTTGCAGAAGAGGGCAGCCGGACTCCTGCCGATCTTTTCTGGGCTCAGGATGCAGGTGCTCTCGGAGCACTGTCCCTACAGAATCTGCTTGTGCAGCTCCCTGCACGCTACATAGACTCCTCATTACCGATGTACCGCAGTTCAACCGGAAATTGGGTAGCTGCCAGTGGACGGGCCCGGGTTCTTGCATATTCACCCCAGCGCCTCGCAGAGGATGAGTACCCACAGAGCGTGTTTGACCTGACCAATGAGCGTTATCGTGGACGTATAGCGTGGGCTCCCAGCAATGGTTCATTCCAGGCATTTATAACCGCAATGAGGGTTGAATACGGGGATGATGTAACCCTGCAGTGGCTGAGGGATATGTTGGCTAACGACGTTCAGTCCTACAGGAATAATACTACACAGGTTGAAGCTATTGCTGCTGGTGAAGTAGATGCCGCATTGGTAAATAATTATTATTTGCTGAGATTTCAGGATCAGGATCCTGATTACCCTGTAGCCCAGCGCTTTTTTGCAGATGGTGATATCGGCAATATGGTTAATATAGCTGGTCTTGGAATAACTGTACGTGGTTCTGCTGCTGATAGCCCGGCTCGAGAAAATGTTGAACGTTTTATTGACTTCCTGCTCGGATCAGATGCTCAGCAATATTTTGCGGATGTTGTATTTGAATATCCTGTAACCGATGCGACCGAGCAGAACCCTCGGCTTGAAAGTCTTGACAGTCTGATTAATGCCGCCCCTGAAATTGACCTGGATGCACTTTCTGACCTTGAAGGGACACTTTCGCTGCTCAGACAGGCTGGAGCGCTGTAGATGAAGTCTGCCCGAAGGCAGGAAGGCCGCCGCAGAATTTCTTCTGCGGCACCTCCTGTGGCATTGCTTGCTGTTCCCGTTGCTGTTGGCGGGATCATGTTGGTGCCTTTGCTGTACCTCGCACTGCGGGCTTTTTCGGCAGAAGCAGCTGTACTCGCGGATATGATTCTTCGTCGGCGAACACTCATACTTTTAGGAAACACCCTGCTTTTAGCGGCATCTGTCACTTCGCTGTCCTTGATAATAAGTCTGCCTCTTGCTCTGCTGACTGAACGCAGCAACCTCTACGGAAGACGAATCATTACGATGGTAGCTGTCATGCCGCTCGCTGTACCCGGCTATGTCATGGCATATGCCCTGTTGGGTATTGGCGGAAACTATGGATTTGCAGCAAGAGTTTTCGGCCTGGAAATTTCACGAATATCGGGGTTTCCTGGAGCTCTGCTGGCACTTACTCTGTATTCTTTTCCTTATATGTATCTGAATTTACGCACTGGCCTGCGCAGTCTGGATCCGGGCCTGGAAGAGTCAGCACGAAGTCTTGGCTATGGACCGACGTCGGTTTTATTCAAGGTAGTTCTGCCGCATTTGCGACCGGCGATACTTGCCGGATCGGTAATCATAATTCTTTATACCGTAGGTGACTTTGGTGCTGTGGCACTAATGCGCTATGAAGTCTTCAGTTATGCTATTTATAACCAGTACGCTAATGCCTTTGACCGGGTGTATGTATCCGTATTGTCACTGATGCTTCTGGCAATTCCGGTTGCGGTTCTGGCGATTGAAGGCCGACTGCTCAGCCGGACACATCTGGCACGGGTGGGAACCGGAGCTGCCCGAAGATCTGTCCCTGCCCGATTAGGTCCTCTGGCACAGGTTGCGGGACTGAGTTACGCTGCATTAATCAGTTTTCTCTCGATTGGTCTTCCGATTGTAATGCTCATGTTCTGGATGTTTCAGGCATCTCCGTTTGCAGAATTCGCCAGAGTTGGTCAAACATTCCTGCGTTCTGCAGCAGTGGCAGGGCCTGCCGCTCTCATTGCAACGCTTGCTGCCCTACCGGTTTCCTATATGCATTCACGCTATCCCGGTCCGGTAAGCAGAATCGCTGAAAAAGCAGCTTATATAGGCTATGCAGTTCCTCCACTTGCCCTTGCGTTGGCTCTGGTGTTCTTTTCTCTCAGGCTGATGCCGGTACTGTATCAGCGTTTACCTTTGTTGATAATTGCTTACAGCATGAACTTTCTTGCCCTTGCTATCGGGCCGTTGCGGAGTTCAATGCTGCATGCTCCCAGAAAGCTTGAGGAAGCCGCCCGTTCACTCGGTTATTCTCCTGCGGCAGCATTCTTCAAGTCAGTTTTGCCGCTTCTGCGTAGTGGAATATTCGCTTCCATTGTACTGGTTTTTGTCATGGCTATGAAAGAGCTGCCATTGGCCCTCATTCTCGGGCCTACAGGATGGACAACTCTTTCAATGGCGGTATTCACACGTACTTCTGAAGCCCTCATGGCGCAGGCAGCTCCATATGCAGCTGCTATAGTGCTGTTTTCCAGTATGTTTGTAGGACTCATGCTTCGCTACGAAGGAGATGCACATGCACCTGCTTGAAATTCAGGAACTCACCAAGTACTTTGATCTGCAAAAAGCTCCTGCTGTAAATAGCATCAGTCTAAGGGTCGAACCCGGTGAGATATTCGGTCTTCTGGGTCCCTCGGGTTGTGGAAAAACAACCACCCTGCGGATGATTGCAGGATTTACTTCTCCTGACAGTGGAGTAGTACGTCTGCGTGACCAGGATATTACTGCTTTACCGCCGGAAAAGCGTAGGATAGGCCTTGTATTTCAGGATTATGCGCTATTTCCGCATCTTTCTGCATTGCGGAATGTTATGTTCGCGCTTCCTCATCTTCCCGGGAAATTGCGGAGAGCCCGTGCATTCGAGTTGCTGGAGACAGTAGGGCTTCATGGACAGGCAAAACAGATGCCGGATCAGTTGTCCGGCGGGCAACAGCAGCGTGTCGCGATTGCCAGGGCATTGGCAGCAGATCCTGTTCTGCTGCTTCTGGATGAACCTTTCAGCAACCTGGATGCTGCCTTGCGTGACTCAACACGCAGGGAGGTGCGGGCAATTCTGAAACGGGCCAATATGAATGCAATTCTGGTCACCCATGATCAGGAAGAAGCCCTCAGCTTCTGTGATCGCCTGGCAGTAATGAATGAGGGAAGTATAGAACAGGTTGGTTGTCCAGAGCAGGTTTATTTATACCCTAGCACAGCATTCACGGCCAGGTTCCTCGGCAGGGCTAATCTGCTTGTGGCGAAGGCTTATGGAGATATGGCAGATACTGCGCTCGGACGGATTCCTATACGTCCTTGTTCACATGGAGATGTGCTTCTCTCGTTGCGACCCGAGCACCTATCCATAAGACCCTTTAAACCAGATGTGGCAAATGCAATGCCTGCCAGAGTAATTACCAGGGAATTTCGTGGTCACGATGTTACTTATCGACTGGCTGCGGGAGATAATACGTATATCGCACACACAGATTATACCCACGTCTATCAAGCCGAAGAGCAGGTGTTTATTCAGGCTCACGAGCCTGCAGTGGTTGTCAAGGATTCACCGTATTGTGGCGTCTGCAGTTCTGATGTCTGCCGCCTTCGGCATGAATAGTTGGTATTTCTGCTTTAATTACTGGATTTGTGCTGCAAAAACACATATGTCGTCTCTCTGCGGATTTCCATTCTGATACTGTTCTAATGCTTCCAGAATCCGGGATTTCTGCTGCTGGAATGGTACTTCCTGTATGCTTTCCAGCAGCTGGATAAAGCGGCGTTTACCGAAAGGATGGTTCTTTCCACCGCCGTTCTGATCAATCAAGCCATCGCTCAGAAGGTAGAAAATATCATTCTTTTTAAGTTCGATTTGCGCAGACTGAAACTCATAGTCGAGTGCAGTTCTGATGTATCCTGCTCCCTTTCGGCTCCCGGGGAAGAATTCCACGCCGCTCCCTCTGCGGACAAGATATAGCCCCATGTGAGCACCGGCAAACTGGAGGATTGACTGACCACTATGAATAATACCGATGTCCAGTCCATCATTCAGATTGCTGCCCCCTTTTTGCTGTAAATTTCTGCGTACACCATTGTGCAGCTCACTCAATATTGCTGCTGGACTGCTGGCGAAATCTGACTGAGAAACCTGAATAATCTGATCCAGGATGCTTGAGGACAACATGCTCATAAGGGCACCCGGTATACCATGTCCGGTACAGTCACCGATTGCAATGTATCCCTCTCCGGCAACCTTGGCAGATCCCCAATAAAAATCTCCCCCGACGGTATCCCGGGGCATGTATATAATAAAATGATCAGGAAATATTCTTTTCAGTTCGGAATCACTTGTCAGAGTAGATTTCTGTATGCGCTCAGCGTATTCGATGCTGGTATCGAGCTCCTTCTTGCGCTTTTGGACCTGCTGACTGCGTTGTCCAACCAGTTTTTCCAGATTATCGGAGTATTGTTTCAGGTCATTTCCCAGGCTTTCTTCACGCCTGTATGTTTCGGCAAAGTGCTGGGAAATAACTACGGACAGAGCAATCGCAAAACCAAGAATGCCGAAAGGTGCGAGGAATACTGAAACTATTATATTTTCCGCATACAGGATGTCATTTATTGAAGTGGCAAAGAGCAGTATACTTGCCAATAAAAAAGCATAGGCATAGGGACGATTTCTGATGATAGCCAGAGCAATGACCGTGATCAGGTATATAGCAGTGGTAAAGGTGGCAAGATGATATACACTCAGGAGATCAATTGCACGATCAAAAGGAAGTATCATAGTTATCAGTGAATACACTGATGCAAACAGCAGAAGTCCTTTCCAGACAAAGCCTTGACTGTCATTAGGAAACAGGAAATGCAGAAAGACCGCCATGCTTACAGGCATGAAATAGTAGGAGAGAAACCATAATTTACCGAAAATACTGAAGGGAATATCAAAAAGCAGGAGTAGTACGCGTTCTCCTGCCAGAAGAATAAAAGCAGCAAAAAAGAGACACACGAAAAAGAAAGCCAGAGGAAGTCGTTGCTTTCTGTTTACTGCAAATAGAATCAGGTTATAAAGACCTATCATCAATAATGAGCCGCCGATCAGGCCTTCGTACAACAGACCGCGCTGGCGGACATTCAGTGTATCCTGGACTTTCCCGATGTATAGAGGTCGTTTTCGGCCTCCTTCGCGGTCAATGTAATTAGCAATATGCAGAATAAGGTCCAGCTCTTCTGTACCATGGCGGATATACTCTGCCGATCTTGGACGTAATCGATGATCTGTAGATGAAATATCGGTTCCCGGAATACCGGCGTTGGCAAGTAGCGTTCCGTTAACATAGAATCGCATGGAATTTGCCGTTTCCAGAATGGTAAAGCCGATTCTGTCCGGCCAGTCATTATCAATCAGTACTCTGAGACGCAGGCTGGCGTAACTGTCAGGTGGGAAGTACTCGCCGGGTAAATTCAGATGATTCCATAATCTTGGCTGCTGGATGTAGATGGGATCCTGTAGTGCTTCTTTATCTGCGTAAACAAACTCTTCCCAGTAAAATTCCCATTCACCGGCGAGGTCAAGAATTCCGTCTGTCTCCGGATTCCATCCCCTGGCATCGAGAACACCATTCAGAGCCTTCGGTGCGTGCACTGAATCAGCAATTAGTACCTGATCCCGGATTACATTCAGAAAGAGCAGCACAAGCAGTAGAAGCAGCACAGCTGTTAGAACACGCTGGATAATTCTGGAAGCAGACATTCTCTCAGCATATACGACAAACAGAAAAACTGCCATAAAATAGCGCGGTTAAAGACATTTTTGTCAGAGGAAATTGCAGAATTACATGCAATTTCCTCCCCGCATCAGCAGCGCATTCTCATGTAAAATGTGATTTTACAGAAAGCTCATCAGTTTTAAAATCTGAAGCCCTGGCCTGAGGTAGGGCCAGGGCTTCAGACAATTCCGGGCAGTGCCGACTACTCCGCCTGGGTCTGCCAATCCATGTAGGGGAGCTTCGCAGCTGTTTGCCGTACCTTGTCCGCATTAGCTACGAGCAGTGTTGTGCTGTCCCATGTACCAGCCAGCAGGGCTTTCCGGCGCGATTCAGGCATACTGATGCTGAATTGCTGCCTGGATCCTCCGGATTCTGTGATATTGATCTGCATGGACTCGAGATCAAGGTCGAAGATTGCCTCCGGATTATTCAATGCCGTCTTCTGCATGGAAAGCACATCGTTCTTTTCTGCTGTAACCGCGGGTACTCCGAGCATCACGCAGTTTCCTGCAAATATTTCTGCAAAACTTTCTGCCACTATAGCCGATATTCCCCACCGGTGAAGACTCTGAGGAGCATGTTCACGGCTGCTTCCGCATCCAAAATTGACATTTCCAATCAGGATTCTGGCGCCCTGGAATTTATCTTCGTTAAATGGATGGGGTTTCTGGTTACCGTTATCGTCAAAACGCTCATCAAAAAACGGGTAGTCTCCCATTTTGGTGAAGGTAATTTCCTTCAGAAATCGGGCCGGAATTATTCTGTCGGTATCTATGTCGTCGCCTCTGACTGGTACGGCGCGGCCGTTGATCTGGGTTATTTTAGACATGGGCAGTCTCCTTTTTTCCGAATTCTCTTATATCGCATACTGAGCCCCTGATAGCTGCTACAGCAACCATTTCCGGTGACATAAGCAGTGTCCGTCCGCTTGTGCTTCCCTGCCGCCCGATGAAATTCCGGTTGCTTGAACTTGCACTTATCTGATCCCCCTTGAGCTTGTCGGGGTTCATTGCAAGGCACATGGAGCAGCCGGCTGCCCGCCATTCGAAACCTGCTTCCATGAAAATGGTATGCAGACCTTCCTTGACTGCCTGTTTTGCCACCTGCATTGATCCCGGTACTACAAAAGCATGTACATTTCCGGCGACCTTGTGTCCCTTTACTACAGCCGCTCCTGCGCGAAGGTCTTCTATTCTTCCGTTTGTACAGCTGCCGAGGAAAGCGACATTAATCGGTATACCTTCCATTTTCTGGCCAGGTGTTAGTTTCATATGACGGAATGCCAGCTCTACTGCAGATCGTTCACCCTCATCATCAATATCCTCAGGGACGGGTAGGGTATGCGAAATTCCCACACTTTGTCCGGGCGTAACTCCCCAGGTGACCATCGGCTCAATATCTTCTGCCTGGTATACAACGAGGTCATCGTACTCAGCATCACTGTCACTGGCGAGGGCCTGCCACTTTTCGATTGCTTTATCCCATTCCGAACCTTTCGGACAATATTCACGCCCCTTGAGATACTCGAATGTCGTATTGTCGGGGTTGACGTACCCAGCCCTGGCGCCGCCTTCAATAGACATGTTGCAGACTGTCATGCGCCCTTCCATACTCATGTTATCGAATACATCACCGGCATATTCATAAGCGTATCCAAGACCGCCTTTTACACCGAGTCTGTTGATGATGTAGAGGATAACATCTTTCGGGGTTACTCCCGGCCGCAGCTTCCCGTTTACCTCAATCCTTCGAACCTTCATTGGATCCATTGCCAGGCACTGGCTTGCAAGAACATCGCGTACCTGACTGGTGCCGATACCAAAAGCGAGGGTGCCAAATGCGCCGTGAGTGCTGGTATGTGAATCTCCGCAGGCAATCGTCATACCTGGTTGGGTGAGACCCATTTCCGGACCGATTATATGTACAATTCCCTGTTTACCGGTTTCGAAGTTGAAAAACTCAACCCCGAATTCTTTTGTATTCTTTTCAATAGCCTGCATCATCAGTTCCGCCTGCGGATCGGTGAATGGTCGTTTTTGATCCCTGGTTGGCACAATATGATCCATTGTGGCAAAGGTTCGCTGCGGATATGCCACTCTCAATCCTCGTTCCCGGAGCATATCGAATGCCTGCGGACTGGTTACTTCGTGAATCATGTGAAGACCAATAAATAACTGGGTCTGTCCTGATGGTAGTTCGGTAACAGCATGCTGATCCCAGACTTTGTTGTATAAGGTTTTTTTTGCCATACATCCTCCTGAATACCTGCTGACGCAGATAGCATGAAGCTAATGTATACTTGTTTTAAATATTTGTAAAAGATATATTAATTATGATTGCCATAGGTTTTTGCTATGGATAATCCGCTAACTGCTCAGGAAAGGATTGAAATTGTGGAGATCCATCAGCTCAGGTACTTTCTGTCGATCTGCCAGACAGGTTCTTTTACAGCTGCGGCTGAATTATGTCACATCAGTCAGCCCAGTCTGTCTGTTCAGATATCAAAACTCGAGGAAGAGTTGGGTGGTAGTCTTTTTGAACGTTCCCGGCAAGGTGCCCGCCTGACGGCGCGTGGGGAACTATTAAAGCCAAGAGCTGCCGAAACCCTCCAGCAGCTTCTACTGGTACGAAGTGATATGGATGCCTATGATGGTCTGGCTCGGGGTTCAGTCAGGTTAGGCTGCCTACCGGCTACAGGTGCTCACATTCTTCCGGTTTTGCTTGGAGCATATCAGATTGATCATCCGGAAATCGACATTCAATTAAAGGAGGAGAGCAGTCCCGGCCTTTCAGCTGCACTCCTCAACTATGAAATAGATATAGCTGTAACGGATGAGGCGGGGCTGGACCGGAACCTGGAAGCGGAGGTTCTATTTTCGGAGGAGTTGCTGGCAGCACTTCCTCTTGATCATCCCCTCGCACTGCGAAGTGAGCTGGATCTACAGCTGCAGGCACTCAAAAACGAAAGTTTTATAATTATGAAGGAGGGTCACGGATTTCATCGTATTGTCATGCAGGCATTACAGCAGCAGGGTATTTCTCCTCAAATTGTTTATGAAAGTGCAGAAATAGAGACTGTTCAGGGTCTCGTAGGGGCCGGTCTGGGAGTCAGCCTTGTGCCTAAAATGGTAAGAAAAGCCTGGGGAATCGCATATCGAAGAATTGCAGTTCCCAGACCATCCCGGACATTGTTTCTGGCATGCAGAAGCTTCGCAGATCTGAGTCCTGCCGCGCAGGCTCTCAGGGAAACAGCTCAGCAGCATCTGCAGAATTTTGGTGTTTAGCCTTTTTCCTGCGTTTCATTGTATACAGCATTTTGTCTGCTCTATGTATAAGCGTCTCAATATCATCATTGCTGTCTGCCTTGAATCTAGCAGAACCGAAGCTCAGTGATAGACTGTAAGGCTTTCCGGCGACAGCGTTATGCTCCCTGGCCGCCTCTTCAATCCTGTCAGTCAGGTTCCGGATACGGGAAGGATCGTTTTCGAAGATGAAAGCAACGAATTCGTCACCGCCCATACGGGCAATCACATCAGTGCTGCGCAGACAGCTCTGCAATATATTGGCTGTTGCGATGATGGCTTCATCGCCTTCGCGGTGACCAAAACTGTCGTTTATCTGTTTCATTCCGTCCAGGTCTATATACAGCATATATGCACTGTCCTCGACCGATTTCAGCAGTTCCATCTGCTTTGGAACCAGTGTCAGAAAACCTCGCCGGTTGTACAAGCCGGTCAACTCGTCTTTTTCTGCCAGAATCTTCAGCTTGAGCGAATAATGCTCCAGTGTTCTGAGTGCGTTACGGAGTTTGCTCTGAGTCTCTTCCTGCTGTTTGAAAAGCAGGGCTGTTTTCATGGCCGCAGCTATTTGATTAGTCAGTGTCTCGAAAACATTCGTGTGAATTCTCTTTGTTTCCAGAACCATATACCCTAACTGTTCTTCCCTGAAGTAGAGGGGACTAATTACTTTTTGATATAAGCGCTTGTCTGGATATACGCTATCAGGGAGGATCCTGATTGGCTTGAATGATACAGGTAGAATATCGCCTGGATTGCTGCTGTCGTAGCCCATTACCATCTGGAGCCGCTCTGGTTGTTTCCAGTCCTCGCCTCTCTTGTGAACGATTATGTCTTCGTATGCTACCAGATGTGCGCATGTAATGCCAAAGCGCGGTAGGTCTTCCTTCAAAAGCTCGGTCAATTCCTGCATCGAGATTATTGAAGTCATGCGCTGCATCATGGCCCGTCCTATTGTCATGTTCTTTTCCATTCTGAAGCGGTTGGCAGCCTGGAGTAGGTGTTCTGCTTCGCTGATCATAATCCTGGCATTGAGGAAAAGAATTTCACGGATCATTTTATCCTGTTGGGAAAGGTCAGAAGTGTCAGATTCAGCCTTTATCACCTCGAGAATCTGCTGCCATGGTGCGGAAGGACCGGTACCTGTAAGCTGTAGCTGCAAAGCGCTGTCAAGTTTACCGAGGAATGCGGTTTTGATTTGCTCTGCATTCATGCCGGATGAAAACAGAGAAAGAAATTCTTCGATCTTCTCCTTATCGTCCACGAGCTTGTGAATGTCTGCTGTGCCTTTTGATATGAATCGTGAAGAAAGGCTTTCAGCAGAATTACAGGAGGATCGAACTACAAGTTCTGTAGGAAGAAATACATGCTTGATCTTCCTTTCCCCTTTGAGAGCTTTGTAAGCAAGTTCTGCGGCAGTCCAGCCCTGTTTATAAAATGGCTGCTGCACTGTGGTCAAAGGAGGGAGTGAGAATTGTGATTCAGGAAAGTTGTCAAACCCGCTTATACCTTTATCCCTGGGAATCCGAATACCGTTCATCTGCAGGACTCTCATCGCTGCAAGGGCCATGTTGTCATTTGAAGATATAATGCAGTCGAAGTCGATCTTTTTGTCCAGTAGATCCTGAAGTGGTTCTGCGACTGTGTCTTCTGTGAAATCACCGTATAATAAGAGGCGGCTGTCATGAACCAGATTATTCTCCAGCATTACCTTTTTGAAAGCCTTATATCTATCCTGTGCTTCAGGATTTCTAGCGGGTCCATGAATAAACAAAGGATTCCTGTAGCCTCTGTTCTGAATCATGTGACGGCTGATCATTTCCATACCTCCGGTATTGTCAACGCAAACCGAAGTGAAGTTTTCGAGCTTGAGACCAAGACTTATTACAGGTATATCGCGGCATGTATCGAGGAATTTCTGAAAATTATGGGATCCTGTAAAATTTGCAAGGGTTCCGGTGGATGCGATCAAGGCATCAATATTGCCGGAATGAACGTGCTCGTAAATGACATTGCCCTGATATAGATATCTCCTGGGGTTATTTAATGCTTCACCCAGAAAAACCAGCAGATTACAGCCAAGATGCTCTGCCGCATCCGAGGTACCGGACAGGAGTTGAATTGAATATTCATCATAAACATTCGTCAGTTGTAGACCTATGGTTGGATTCCTGCTGTTCATTACTATCAGTATTGTATGCTGATTTTCGGGAAATAGCCAGAAATTCCAGTTTCATCAGTATTGTGTGAAGTTTGTATGAAGACTTGCAGAAAAGCAGTTTCCAGCCTACCATATGCAGTATGACCCAGGCAGAATTACAGTCACAGCGTGAGCTGGTAGTAAAAAGAATAGTTGAATTAACCGGTTCTCTCCCGTATCTTGATGAAGAAACCAAAGCAATAGCGCCCAGCTCGAGTCTTGGCCGCCTGACCAGAATGGAAGCCCTGAATGATAAAGGTGTTAATGAACACATAAAGGGTCAAACCAGAATTACCTTGCAGAAGCTCGAAAACGCTTTACTTCGTATAGACAGTGGATCCTACGGAAGCTGTGTGCGTTGCGGACGAGAAATACCCCTCGGTCGTCTTCAGCTCGTTCCTGAAGCACTGGTGTGCGTGCCCTGTGCGGAAAAGAAGCGCTGAGTAATGTCACTAACCAAGCATTGTCTGGACATACTCTCGGATATTCTGAGATACACACGTATGGATTTGGGTGCTCCCTGGCAGCTCGAATTTGTCATGAATCCTCATGCCGGTACCTGGCGGCAGGGTGGGGCTGCACTTCTGCGTATGCTGCAATCCCTGGATCTGACACTTCATCAACAGGAGCCTGATCCAGACAGCTGCTGCGGCAAGCCCGTCAAAGCCTTTAATATACGTCATTGGGTAACCCCGGGGCCTGGTGGAGAGAAGCAGATTGCCGGTCAGATACTTCAGGACGGTTTTTCGGGACCACGGCTTGTGATTATTGCCGGCGGGGATGGTACCGCGCAATCCCTGTTCAGTTCATTTCTTGACCTGCATTCCCCGGAAAGCAGCTGTATGTATTTTTATCGTTTACCGCTGGGATCAGGTAATGATAACAGTGATGCTGATGATATGCAGAGTGCATTAAATGCTCTGACAAGCGGAATACTGTGTCCTGCTGCATCAATGGACATGCTTGAGATTATGACTGATTCCGGGCGCGTATACCGTACTTTTAATATTGTGTCATTTGGTCTTGATGCCTATGTAGTTCAATTGAATCAGTGGTTCAGAAAATGGATTCCCGGTAATTTTTACTCAATCATGGTTGATATCGGCAGCCTGTTCTATCTTCCCTGGCTTGGCAAGAAGAAAATCAGGGTAAGTCCCGGTTCATCTGATCAGCCTTCCTCTGATCAGAATAGTCCTGCCTGGTACAATGGATGCTTTCTCATTGCCGCACTGGGAGTCAGCGGTAGCAGGCAATATGGAGCAGGCAAAAAAGTACTTCCTGACAATGATAATCTCTGTCTGATTGAGCGTTTGAGTATATTCGAGGTTTTCAGATTCAAGAAGCTGCTTTATTCGGGACAGCATCGTCAGCTCGAGGCTGCTCATTTCACCAGCTTCAATCAGCTGCAGATCGATTATTCCGGTACCCTGTGGATGCAGTGTGATGGAGAGCAGGTGCTGCTGCATTCAAGTGACTTCCCGCTTCGTATCGTGAAAAAGGCGAGCCCATGGAAGATTCTTCGATCGCTTGCCTGATCAGCTTATCATCGGTATGCTGTTTGTATGAATAATTGCTGCTGTGACACAAATGCCTTAACATCTGATCATGTAGATGGAAAGATATCGAGAATTGAACAGTATTATCTCAGCAGAATGTCATCAGTCTGTCCTGACTGGCAGCTTCTCGGCTGGGAAAATCAGTCCGCACAATATCGCAGATTTGCCGTTCTGGAGTCTTTGCTGGAATCAGGACAGAGAATTCTGGATGTAGGCTGTGGTCTTGGTAATCTGCTGGACTATTTTCAGATTCATGAACACATAGTGGATTATACCGGGATAGATATACTTGAAATAATGGTTGAAAAAGCACGTGCGAAACATCCGGCTGCTCGTTTTGAAGTGCAGGATATTTTTCTGGAAGATTGCCTTCCCGGACATGAGTTCGATATTGTTTTTTCATCCGGAATATTCAATATCAATCTCGGAAATAACGAGGAGTTTCTATGCAAAGCCGTCAAGCGATTTTGCGAATTCTCCAGTGGCCATGTCGTATGCACCCTTCTTCATGAACGCTCTCCTGATAAGGAATCAAGATATTTCTATTCGGATCCCCGGCGAATGTCTGCACTGATCAGCCAATCTATTCCTGAATGCAGCATCAGTATTATTGATAACTATTTGCCTAATGATTATTCACTGCACATTGCATTACCGTCAGTATTGAACTAGAATTAGCAACAGGGGTTTCGTCCGTGTTCAAGCGTACTGTCTGCATTATATCCGCCAGCATCCTGTTACTGCTTGGTTTTTCGATTTCTGCTCAAAATCTTAGGGTTGGAGTATATTCCAACAGCCCCAAAATATTCATTGATTCCCGAGGTAATCCCGCAGGAGTATTCATTGATCTCCTGGAATATATTGCCCGTCAGGAAAATTGGGAGCTGTCATACGTTATTGATGAATGGTCGGTTCTTGTCGATGCCGTCAGCGAAGGTAATGTTGATATATTGCCTGATGTTGCCTATTCGGAATCCCGTGCCCGAAATATGCTGTTCAGTCAGATCAATGTAGTTGATGACTGGCTGCAGGTATTTGCTCTACAGGATAGCGGGATCAATACCCTTGCTGATCTTGACGGCACCTCGATTGCGGTACTGCAGGGTTCAATGCAGGAAGAGTACCTCAGCGGCAGTTTCAGGGAATCGTTTGGTTATAACTTCAGTCTTCATTCGCATGCTGATTATTATGGTACTGCGCAGGCTGTCCTTCTGGGAACGGCTGATGTTCTGGTCGCTTCCCGGTTTTTTTCATTTTCTCCGGAACGAGATTCGCGTATTGTTCCGACTACCATAGTTTTCCGCCCTTCTGTAACTCTGTTTGCCTTCAGCAAGGATATTGATTCTGAGATTCCTTTGACTATAGATGCTCATATGGCTGCTTTGCAGAATGATCCCTATTCTGTGTACTACCGTTCCCTTGACACCTGGTTTGCCCCACCTCGTTCAATGGTTTCCCGGGTTCTGATTGTCTTGCTGCTGGTTTCAGCCGTATTGCTGCTTATTATGGCTGTGTTTGTACCAGTGCTGAGAATGCAGGTGAAAAGAAGCAATGCAGAATTATTGCTTGCAAACGCTAACCTGAAGGAGTCACTTGAGGAGCGCGAAAAACTTTTACGTGAACTATACCATCGAACACGCAATAACATGCAGATAATCTGTGCGATGCTCAATTTGCAGGCCGCTCAACAGGATTCTGAAATTCTGTCTGATGCCTTTGCGTCTGCACAGGGGAGAATTCAGGCCATGGCTATTGTGCATGAAAGCATGCTTGAAGCAGAGAATCTTCACTGTCTTGCTATGTATGATTTTATTCGCGATCTTGTTGAAATGGTCAGAAGTAGTGACCCGCAGAATTACTCCGGAATAAAGGCTGATATAGATGTCCCTGATATTCCGGTTAATATGGATAATGCCCTGCCGCTGGGTCTTGTGCTGAATGAACTGCTTTCCAACAGCTTCCGCCATGCATTTGTGCAGAGATCCCGGGGAGATTCACCGGAGATCAGTATCCGGATGATTAATCATCCGGCTGATGCTAGTCGTTATTCAATTGTGTATCAGGATAATGGAATTGGAATACAGGACATTGAAGCATACATTCAACCTTCCAGTCTCGGACTGCAGCTGATCCATTCTATCGCAGAATCACAGCTCGGTGCAGATGTGCTCTTCGAGCGTCGGCAGGGCATGTATGTTCGTATTGAGTATGTGTATATGCAGCAGTACGGCTGTACCGACTGAAAATCCTGCTGAGCTTTTTATTTCTGTGTCTGGCTGTTCGGATTTTGGACAGCCAGGGCCTGCAGGTTCCAGCCGCTGGGCTGCTGGAATACACGCAGACCAAATTCAGGCAACACAGCCAGAAGGTGATCAATAATATCAGCCTGTATTCTCTCGTAGTTTACCCAGGTCTTGTCTGTGCAGAATAGATACAGTTCCATGGGAAGCCCGGTAGGTCCTGGTTCAAGATAACGGATCATATGAATCATTTCCTTCTGGACCTGGGAATGGTTCTGCAGATAGGCGGTCACATAGGCCCTGAAGGTTCCCAGATTCGTCATTCTTCTTCCGCTGATATGGTCATCTGCCCCGATGCCGAGGCGCTTGTTGTGTGCAGAGATATCTTTCTGTTTATTGCTGACGTAGTCGCTCAGAGCGGGAATGCTTTCGTAAGCCTTGATTTCACTGTCATCCAGGAAGCGAACGGATTGCATGTCGATATATAATGCCCGCTTTATCCGTCTTCCGGGAGAATCGCTCATGCCGCGCCAGTTCTTGAAGCTGTCGGATACAAGAGCGCTGATAGGAATTGTGGTATAGGTCATATCCCAGTTTCGCACGGTAATGGTTTGCAGGGTCATGTCTATTACATCACCATCCGCCCCGTATTTCGGCATTTCAATCCAGTCTCCGATGCGGACCATATCGTTAGCTGAAAGCTGGAGGCTTGAGACAAATCCCATAATCGAATTCTGAAATACCAGAATAAGAACTGCACTCATGGCTCCCAACCCGCTGAGAATCCCGATGGGGGAGACGTTCATGATAGTAGTGAACATCAGAATACCGGCTACAATGTATGCAAATATCATGATCATCTGCAGGTAGCCCTTGATTGGTTTTTTTCTTGCAATCTCGATGCTGATTGAATTGTAGATTCTGTTTACCGCATCCAGGCTTGCTGCGAGGGCGTGTGCTATCATTCCGATCATATAAGCAGCCAGCAAGCGTCTGAGAAGATCGGTCACTGAGTTGATTCCCGGAAGAAAGGCTGGCAGAAGTATGTATAAAAGCCATGCCGGTACGATTTTCAGCAGGCGTTTGAAGACCCCGCTATCAAGGAGCGTTTGATCCCATTTAACCGAGGTTTTTTCTACAAATCTATGAAGAATCCTGCTCAGGAAAAATCGGATTAAAAGGTTGGTGACAGCTGTCAGCAGGATAAGGCTGAGGACAGCCAGGAGCTGACTTGATCTCAGTGATAGTTCCGGGCTGAAATTCAGCATTTCAAAGAGAGGGCTTAACTGTTTGTCAAAACTCCAGGGGTCTGTGTGACTCACTTCTGCTCCTTCATTTATTTGCTTTCTTCGCAATGTATATTGATTGTACAGCATCATTGTTCTGCAAGGGATTAAAGAAACGGATTTCTTCAGCGCTTGCTGCTGCAAAAACATCAGCAAGATGCTTTGTAAATCGAGGATCCGGAGGATTGTTTGACCAGAGGGCAAAAACTCCTCCCGGTTTGATTTTCTGCATCATGTTATTCAAACCTTCAGAGGTGTAGAAACCTGCATTATCGGGGTCAAGAAACTCTTCTGGTGAATGATCAATATCCAGGATAACTGCGTCAAATAATCTGTGTGGATCTTCAGGGTCAAAACCCTCTGGGCTTTCTGCCATTGCGAAAAAATTCCCGGAAACAAACCTGCAGCGCCTGTCATTGCAGAGCTCCCTGCTTAGTGGCAGGAGTCCGTTTTTATGCCAGTCGATTACAGCATCCAGCATGTCAACTACAATAAGTTCATTAACCCGCAGATCTTCAAGCACTGCATGTGCTGTGTAGCCGAGGCCAAGTCCGCCGACAACAACATCGAGCAGCTCACCCTCTACGGTTTCCATCCCCATTTTGCCCAGCTGATGTTCTGATTCGGTAAACATACTCGACATTAAATATTCGTCGCCTAGTTTGATCTCGTATATGTCATCACCACCGTACAGATTTTTACGCCTTCTCAGGCTGAGTTCCCCGATAGATGTCTTACTGAATCCAAGTTCCTCAAATAAAGCACTCATTCATGCAGTATAAACGAAATTGCAATCATGGAAAGTATTGACAGCTAAAACATACGGCACTAGGATTATTTCATGATAATAAATGACTCAGATCACGGATCAGAATCTATACGATGGGGTATTCTCGGTTGTGGGAATATAGCACATAATTTTTTGAAGGCTTTGCCATATACATCCAATGCGAGTCTCACCGCGCTGGCTTCCAGAACGCCCGGAAAGGCAGCTTCGATGGCTGCTGAGTACACTGTGGAGTTTCCTGATGTTTCAGTTTACTGTGACTATGCTGATCTGTTTGAGTCGGATGACGTTGATGCTGTATATGTGGCAACCACCCACAATTTTCATTACGAGAATGTGAAATTATGTCTGGAAGCGGGGAAGCATGTGCTTTGCGAAAAGCCGATTACAATCAACGCTGCTCAGCTGGAGGAGCTTCGAACCCTGGCATGGTCGCAGGGGTGTTTTCTTATGGAAGCCCTATGGACCAGGTTTCTCCCCGGAATAATCAAACTGAGGGAACTGATTGAAGATAATACCATTGGTGATATCCGGTTTCTACAGGCAAATTTCGGGATAGAGGCGAATCAGGACCCTCAACATAGGCTTATGAACAGGGATCTCGCAGGAGGCGCATTACTGGATCTGGGCATCTATCCTCTGAATTTTGCTTGTATTGTTTTTGACAGCATGCCCGTTGAGGCAAGAAGTCTGGCAGCAATCGGACAAACAGGTGTTGATGAGCTCTCTGCGTATCTTCTGCAGTTCGCCGAAGGGCGTATTGCCGTACTCAGTTCAAGCTGTGCCGTTAATGTGCCTCATACTGCAGTACTGTATGGATCAGAGGGGTCAATTACGGTTGAAGATTTTTTTCATCCATCACGGATTATTGTTGAAACAGAAAAAGGTAGAAGTGAGTATGATGTTTCGTTTCCATCAAGCGGATTTCAGTATGAAATTGAAGAATCCTGCAAGTGTATTCTTGCTGGAATGAAAGAGAGCGAACTTCATTCTCTTTCTCGATCCATGAGTATTATGCAGCTCATGGACGGCTTCCGGAAGGACTGGGGACTGCAATATCCCGGTGAATGAGTTTTTGCAAAAAGCTCTGAAAAAATTCTGGAATACTGCTTGACCAAAATACCGTGCTCCGGTATATTCACCCTCACGCGCCGGGAGGCGCCGATCGCTAACCGGCATTCGTCGGAAAGTCAATTAAAAGTTTTTATGTTGAACACATAAAACCCTTGACACGATGCTGTGAGATGTGGTAACTTCCCTCTCACGATCTTGTTACCAGGCTTGGCCTGGGTGACTTTTGCGGTCTGGTCTTTTACAGATAATAGAGAAGGAAGGATGCCGTGGAGTGGGAGAGGCGTGGCGCTCAAGTTGTTATGCAGCAAGTA